>JAYSQM010000212.1:0-2035 GCA_043721575.1 Phycicoccus sp. | reverse complement strand
CACCATCGCAGAGCCGGTCGCCGTCAACGTCAGTGCCGCGGCAGCAGCCGTGGGCAGGGCCAGGCCGCTGATGAGGCGCCGTCGCTTTGCGGTTGCGTTTTTGGTCGCACGGTGGCGACCAGTATGCGAACGAGCGGGCACGAGCAGACCTCACGGCAGGGAACACGGAAGTCATGAGGCTAGCGTGACCCTTTCGTTATGCGAAATTTGACCAAGTCTTTACGCTGCGAAGACCTACCCAATACCGACCTCAGGCCCGGCTCCGCGGGGGCTGGCTGCCCCTCAGCCGCGCCGACCCCGGGGCTTCAGCTCGGTGACGCCGGCAGTCAGCAGGCTTCCGTCGGTGCCCAGCTGCGCCAGCGTCGTCGAGATCCCGTGGACGACACTGCCGCTGATCGGCAGGCTCATGTGGCCCACGGCGTGCATCTGGACGTTGCGGACTGCCAGATCCGGGTGAACCAGGCTTGCGTTGTGCTGGGGGAAAACCATCTGGTCCAGGTCCGACCAGTAGGCCACGAACCGCGTCTGACAGCCGGGCACCGGGGCGCCGAGCTCGCGCATGAGGGCGCTGCCCGGCCGCAGCTGGCGGCACAGGTTGGACGGCAAGGCATAGGCGTTGAAGGTGCCTTCGTGCGGTGTCCCTAGAGTCACCAGCGTGTGCACCCTCGCATCACCGCCCAAGCGAGTGACGTAGTACCGGGCGATCAAACCGCCGAGGCTGTGTCCGACGACGTGGATGCGTTCGTAACCCGTCTCGGCCACCAGCGCCTCGACCTCCTCGGCCAGGCGAGCCGCCGCAACGCGCACGTCGGCGGTCAGGGGGGAGTAGTTGATGGAGACGACCCTGCCAAACCCCCGTCGACGCAGCCCGCGCCGCAGCAGGGTGAAGATCGAGCGGTTGTCGACCATGCCGTGTACCAACAGGATCGGGGTGCCGGCTGCCTCGACGTCGCCGATCACCAGCCCGCGCTGAATGGGCGGCAGCTTCTCGACGCTGTACCCGTGCCCCTCGTAGCCATCCGGGCGACCGAAATGACCGAACGGATAGAGCGCGAGGTGGGTGCTCACCCAGGCCACCTCGATCGCCGCGCCGACCACTCCTGACGGGGTGAGCAAGGCCTTTGCCGCACCGCCGAGGAGATCGGTGATGCTCCGGGTGGCGTCACAGGTCACGCCGCGTGCGCGCCCAAAGGCGCTGCGACTTCCGGTATGGCGGGTTGCGTGGGGCTCGGGTCGGCGCACCGACGCTGAGGGCTGTGACGCGGAGGGCTCGGACATGGTTACCGCACGGTAGTACCTGAACGTTCACTTTCGAGGGTAATTGCCGGCGAAGTTGCGCAGTGATTGCGCGCCGCGTGCTCACGTGGCGTTCGTCTTGCCGAATATCCAACGCCGCCCGGCGTTGGATAGGCTGCGGTCCATGAGCGAATCTCCGTTGCGCATCGTGGTGGCCAAGCCCGGACTTGACGGACATGACCGGGGCGCGAAAGTGGTGGCCCGGGCCCTGCGTGACGCCGGCATGGAGGTCATCTACACCGGCCTGCACCAGACCCCCGAGCAGATCGTCGAAGCCGCCATCCAGGAAGACGCGGACGCCGTTGGCCTCTCCGTGCTCTCCGGCGCCCACATGACCTTGTTCGCCAAGGTCGCGGAGCTGCTCGAGGAGCGTGACGCCAAGGACGTCGTTGTGTTCGGCGGCGGGATCATCCCCGAGGCCGACATCCCGGAGCTCGAGAAGCTCGGTGTCGCCAAGGTGTTCACGCCCGGCGCGACCACGACGGACATCGTCGAATGGGTCCGCACGAACGTCTCCGCCGGCTGACCGCTCAGCGCCCTCGCGACAAAGTCCCGACCAATCGCCTTGCTTGGCATGCGGATTCTTCGGATTTGTCCTGCAGACGGCAAAGGTTGGGTATAGGTCATTGACGGCGGCTCGGCCCCACCGACATCGTCTCCCACGGCCGGAAGACAATGAACGCACAGGTTGCGCACATCTGTCACACCCCACACCGGCCGTCAGAGGCCATCGACGACG
>JAYSQM010000211.1:0-2995 GCA_043721575.1 Phycicoccus sp. | reverse complement strand
GCAGCGGAGAGGATCTTGTCGCGCTCGATGTCCCTCTCGACCTGTTCCACGGGACGGCCGGTGTGATGGGCCAGGGTCTCCTCGAGCCATGACCGCATCCGCAGCACCTCGTTGGCCTGGATCTCAAGGTCGCTGGCCATGCCGCCCGTGCCCTCCATCGCCGGCTGGTGGATCAGGATCCGGGCGTTCGGCAGGGCGAAGCGCTTGCCGGGCGCCCCGGCGCCGAGCAGCACGGCAGCCGCGGAGGCAGCCTGGCCGATGACGAACGTCTGGATGTCAGGGCGCAGGTACTGCATGGTGTCGTAGATCGCCGTCATCGCGGTGAACGAGCCACCCGGTGAGTTGATGTACATCAGGATGTCGCGGTCAGGGTCCTGGCTCTCCAGCACCAGCAGCTGGGCGATGACGTCGTCCGCGGACGCGTCGTCGACCTGCACGCCGAGGAAGATGATGCGGTCCTCGAAGAGCTTGGTGTAGGGGTCGGTGCGCTTCATCCCGTAGGACGTGCGCTCCTCGAACTGCGGGAGGATGTAGCGGCTGGAAGGCGCCGGAACTGCCAGGCCGCCATACGGGCTGTTGATCATTGATGCTCCAGACACGAGATGTATGGCGGGTGGTCAGGCGCGGGTGCCAGCGCCACCGGGCGCCTGGCCGGCGTGGGTGTAGACGTGGTCGACGAAGCCGTAGTCCTTGGCCTCCGCGGCGGTGAACCAGCGGTCGCGGTCGGAGTCCTTCTCGATCTGCTCGACGGTCTGGCCCGTGTGCGCCGCGATGAGCTCAGCCATCTGCGCCTTGATGTGCAGCATCTGCTGAGCCTGGATCTTGATGTCCGAGGCGGTGCCGCCGATGCCGCCGGAGGGCTGGTGCATCATCACGCGGGCGTGGGGCGTGGCGTAACGCTTGCCGGTGGCGCCGGCGCTGAGGAGGAACTGGCCCATGCTCGCGGCCAGACCCATAGCGACTGTGGCCACGTCGTTGGGCACCCACTGCATGGTGTCGAAGATGGCCATGCCGGCCGTCACCGAACCACCGGGCGAGTTGATGTAGAGCCAGATGTCCTTCTCCGGGTCCTCGGCCGCCAGGAGCAGCAGCTGGGCGCAGATGGCGTTGGCGTTGTCGTCGCGCACCTCGGAGCCAAGGAAGATGATCCGCTCCTTGAGCAAGCGGTTGTAGATGTGGTCGTCCAGGCCGGCCATCTGTCCGTTGGCGGCTGCGACGATCTCGCTGCTGTGGCTCACCATGTCTCCATCTGTCTCGATCTGGCTGGCAGGATCTCGGACCTCCCGGCCCTGTCGTTGACCCTAACGCCCGACCCTGCCGGGGAAGTCCCCGGAACGGCTGGTGTTCGCCGTGAGCGCACAAGGGCTCCGGCCGAGGACGACTCCGCTGCGCCTGCGGGCACTGCGGACAGGTCAGTCCCTGCGCGACCTGCCCGGTGCCTGCGCGAAGTCGCCGACGGGCAGACGTATGGCGCGGCTGGGAGTCCCAGCCGCGCCACACAGAGGTCAGGTCTTGCTGTTTGTCTTAGTCGTGGTCGTGACCCTCGTGGTCGTGACCCTCGTGGTAGCCGAGCGCGCCGGCGCCGGTGTTGAGCTCGTTCAGGTCGACCTCGTTGCCGGCCGTGTCGACGATCTTGGCCTTCTCCAAGACTGCCGCGAGCGCCTTGCGGCGGGCGACCTCGGCCACCATCGCGGGAATCTGGCCGCCCTCGTCGACCGCCTTGGCGAAGTCGTTGGGGTCCGTGCCGTACTGCTGGGCCGACATCACGAGGTACTCGATCAGCTCGGCCTGGCCAACGCTGACCTGCTCCTTCTCGGCGATCGCGTCAAGCAGGAACTGTGCACGCATGGCCCGGCGGGTGTTCTCGTCGACCTCGGCGCGGTGCTCGTCATCCTCGAGGCGGCTCTCACCCTCGAGGTGCTGGTTGACCTCGGCCTCGACGAGCGCATCGGGCACGGGGATCTCGGTGTTTTCCAGCAGGTGTTCGAGAACCTTGTCCCGGGCCTGGACGCCCTGCGCGAACTTCTGGGCGCGCTCGGCCTGCGCCTGGACGTCGGTCTGGAGCTCCTCGAGGGTGTCGAACTCCGAGGCGAGCTGGGCGAACTCGTCGTCGAGCTCGGGCAGGACACGCTCCTTGACCGACTGGACCGTCACGGTGACCTCAGCGTCCTGGCCCTCGCGGTCGCCTCCGGCCAGCGGTGCGGTGAAGGTCTTGGTCTCTTCGGCGGCCATGCCCACGAGTGCGTCGTCCAGACCCTCGATCATGTTGCCGGTGCCGATCTCGTAGGAGATCCCCTTGACCGAGTCGATCTCATCCTCGCCGATCGATGCGGCGAGGTCGATGGACACGAAGTCACCAGTGGCAGCGACTCGCTCCACACCGGTCAGGGTGCCGAAGCGCTGACGCAGTGCGGTCATCCGCGCCTCGACGTCAGCAGCCGCAACCTCACTGTCAACGATGTCGACCTCGATCTGGATGCCGTCGTAGTCGGGCAGGACGAGCTCGGGACGAACGTCGACCTCGATGGTGAACTTCAGGTCCTGGCCCTCGTCGGCCGGCACCTCAGTCACGTCGACATCGGGCTGGCCGAGCGGGCGGATCTTGTTCTCCTCGATGGCCTGGCCGTAGAAGCGCGGAAGCGCGTCGTTGACGGCCTCCTGCAGCACCGCACCTCGACCAACGCGTTGGTCGATGATCCGGGCCGGGACCTTGCCGGCGCGGAAACCGGGGACGTTGATCTGCGAACCGATCGTCTTGTAGGCCGCGTCGAGGCTCGGCTTGAGCTCGTCGAACGGGACCTCGACGGTCAGTTTGACCCGGGTCGGGTTGAGGGTCTCGACGGCGCTCTTCACTGCGTGGCACTCCAGGATCGTGGGGGGCAAAAAGACTTCTCAAGGCTCGGCAACCAAGCCGGGACATCAGTCCATGCTATCGGCTGCGCGGCGGTGCTCCGAACGACGGCGGTCGGTCGCGCAACCAGCCATCGAGTTGACC
>JAYSQM010000210.1:0-2979 GCA_043721575.1 Phycicoccus sp. | reverse complement strand
GCAGAGCAGCTCGGGGACGAGGGCAACGGCGGCTCGTCAGGCAGGGCCTCATCAGGTGTCTCTGAGCGCACGGCCATCACCCAAGGGCTGTTGCGACTGCATGCAGCTCAGGCCGAGATCGCGGCCAGGCACCAAGCCCTGACCAGGCGGTTCATCGCCGGGCACCCCGACATACCGATGGTGCAAGTGCCCGCGGCAGCACAGGACATCCACGACCTGGTGGGTCTGCGCGCGGTCGGCGACGCGCTCGCGGGCCGCTGACGGCGGCCTCGGTCGTCGCCGGAGCAACCGCTTCAGGAGGCGGGGCGTTCTCGACGTATGCTGTCGGCCTCGAACAGCGCACGCCACGACGCAACTTCCGGCCGGCGCTTCAGCAGCGCCCGACGCTCGCGCTCCGTCATACCGCCCCAGACCCCGAACTCGGTGTGGTTGTCCAGCGCGTCGGCAAGACACACGGCGATCACCGGGCAGCCCATGCAGATCTGCTTGGCGAGCTGTTGGGCGGCACCCTGGACGAACAGGGCATCGGGGTCATCCGTGGCGCAGGCTCCGTGCTGCGCCCACTCCTCGACCCACGTGGAACGACCCGTCGCTACACCCTCGCGATGCGTCATAGTGACGGTCACGTCGGCCTCCCCTGATATCCGTGTCAGGCGGTGTGCCCGACAAGATCACTGATTACCTGTTGAACGATAGGGAAAGACGCTTATGGGGGGTATGACCCTTTCGGGTAGTTCTGGTCGGCTCGGAGTGACTAGTCACCTGGCTTCCTGAAGCGCCACCGCCGCAGGCCCGCGGGGTACCCTTGGCCCATGCCGGGACGTGTCATGAACTTCGCCAACATCGTCAGCCTGCTCGGAGCCTTCGTGGCGACCTCGGTCGTCCTCGGACTGCTCGGGGCCGGCCTGGTGATGCCCGCTGTGGGCGCCACCGGGGCCGCCGCACGCCAGGGGGTCCACGTCTTTGACGCCCTGCCCGGCGAGTTCACCCGGACACCGCTGTCCCAGCAGTCCCGCATCCTGGCCAGCGACGGCACGCTGATCTCCACCCCGTACGACGAGAACCGCGTGATCGTGCCGCTGGCCCAGATCGCCCCGGTCATGCGACAGGCCCAGATCGCGATCGAGGACAACCGGTTCTATGAGCACAGCGGCATCGACCCACAGGGCGTCGGGCGCGCTCTGGTCTCCAACCTGGGCGGGGGCAGCACCCAGGGCGCGTCCACCCTGACCCAGCAGTACGTCAAGATCACGCTGCAGGAGAACGCCCTGAGCGTCAACGACAAGGCGGGCGCCAAGGCCGCCACGGCCAAGAGCTACACCCGCAAGCTGCAGGAGCTCAAGTACGCCGTCACGCTGGAGAAGAACCTGACCAAGGACCAGATCCTCGAGGGCTACCTCAACCTCGTCTACTACGGAGACCGGGCCTACGGCGTCGAGGCCGCGGCCCGCCACTACTTCGGGGTGACCGCGGCCCAGCTCAACCTGCCGCAGGCCGCGACCCTGGCTGGCCTCGTCCAGCAACCCGGCTACACCGACCCGATCAACAACCCCGCCAAGGCGTTGGCCCGACGCAACGTCGTGCTCGACCGGATGCACACTCTGAACCTGATCACCGACAAGGCCTGGCAGGACGCCAGGGCGACCAAGCTGGTGACCAACCCCATGCCGACCCAGAGCTCCTGCGCCAGCTCGCCGTACCCCTACTTCTGCGGCTACGTCACGGCGTGGCTGAAGGAACAGCCGGTGCTGGGCAAGACTCCCGAGGAACGCATCAAGATGATCAACCGCGGCGGGCTCACCATCCAGACGACGCTGAACCCCAAGATGCAGGCGGCCGCCCAGCAGGAGCTCACCGCGAAGGTCCCGATCGGCAATGCCGCGGACATCGGAGCCGCAGCCGCAGTGGTTGAGCCCGGCACCGGCCGCGTCCTGGCGATTGCGCAGAACACGACCTTCTCAGTCACGCCGTCGCGCGGCAAGACGGAGGTGAACTGGGCGGTCGACAAGCAGTACGGCGGCTCCGGCGGCTTTGCGTTCGGCTCCACAGCCAAGATGTTCGCCGTCGCGCAGGCACTCAGGTCCGGCATGCCGATCAACTCGATCATCTTCGCGAAACCGGCCAGCTCTACGACCCCGGCGTTGTTCTACCGGTCCGACTTCCACGACAGCTGCAACGCCGGCACAAAGCCGTGGGAAGTCCGCAACGACGAGGACACCCGCAACGGTCGGATCAGTCTGACCGACGCGGCGGCGTATTCCGTCAACACGGCGTTTGCCGGACTCGTCGCCCAGCTCGGGGCCTGCTCGGTCCGGGACCTGATGACCACGATGGGTCTGCACCAGGGCAACAGCAAGCCGATCGAGGGTTACCCGGCCCCGGTCACGCTGGGTGCGAACCCCACCTCGCCACTGACCTTGGCCTCGGCCTACGCCACGGTCGCCTCGGGCGGCACGTACTGCGTGCCCTCCCCTGTGTTGAGCATCACCACCAGCGACAAGAAGACGCTCGCGCTGCCCAAGAACCTGTGCACGAAGGTCCTCGAGCCTGACGTGGCCAACGGTGTCACCCAGATCCTCAAGACCGTCCTGACCAATGGCACGGGCCGGGGGAACGGCCTTGCGGGTGGACGTCCCGTCGCAGGTAAGACGGGCACGGCCGGTAACCGTTTGTCCAAGGGCGGCACCAACGAGACCTGGTTCGCCGGCTACACCCCGCAGCTGTCCACCGCGGTCTGGGTCGGCACGCCGGATGACGGGAACACCCGCGTACTCAAAGACCTTCGCCTCGGCGACCAGTTCTACGGCGGTGAGGTCTTCGGCGCCACCATCGCCGCCCCGATCTGGAAGCAGATCATGGACCGCGCTTCGGCCGGGATGCCGTTCCGCGACTTCGCCACGCCTGGCGACATCGTGCAGTTCGGCGACATCATATCGATCCCCAGCGTTGCCGGTATGTCCGTGGGCCAGGCTCAGGCGA
>JAYSQM010000209.1:0-18430 GCA_043721575.1 Phycicoccus sp. | reverse complement strand
GCCAGGACCTCCACGAACCGTGCCGACTCGCGAGCCAGGTGGGCCAGGTAGTCGAGGTCTCTCGGGGCCAGGTTTGGGTTCATGTTCGCAACCTACCCGCGCCCAGTGACAGCTGTCGGTCGCCGCACGCCCCTGGTTCGCCGCTCAGCGGACGCCGCGCGGCCGGAACTGGATGCTGATCCGCGGTCCGACCGGCTTGGCCGTCTTGGGGATGGCGTGCTCCCAGGTCCGCTGGCACGACCCGCCCATGACGACCAGGTCGCCGTGGCCGAGGACGTGTCGGACGGTCCGTCCGGCGCCACTGCCACCACCACCGCCGCGGGGACGCAGGAGCAGCGCCCGTGGGGCGCCCACCGAGATGATGGCGACCATCGTGTCCTGCGTGGAGCCGCGCCCGATGGTGTCTCCGTGCCAGGCCACGGAGTCTCGGCCGTTGCGGTAGTAGCACAGCCCGGCCGTGCGGAACGGCTCGCGGAGCTCGCGGGCGTAGTGAGCGCTGAGAGCCGAACGGGCTTGCACGAGAATGGGATCGGGCAGCAGGTCGGTCTCATCGTAGAAGCTGAGCAGCCGCGGGACGTCGACCTCGCGGTCGTACATCTGCCGACGCTCGCCGTGCCAGGGGACGTCGCGTGCGAGTCGGACGAACAGCTCGTCGGCTCCGGTCAGCCACCCCGGCCGGATGTCGATCCACGCGCCGTGGGTGAGCGTCGTACGCCGAACCGCTGGGCCGAGCGTGCGGAGCCCGACCTCGTCAACGGTGTCGAGCAGGGAGCCCTGCAGAGCCACGGACATGCCGCCACTTTACTGCGTAGTCGAACGTACGTCTCAAAGCGCGCCGTGACCGGCACGGCATACCGGTGTTCGGGGTCCGGCATAGGACAATGAGCCCATGGCCCTGTATCGCGACGCTGCGATCGTCCTGCGCGCCCAGAAGCTGGGGGAGGCGGACCGCATCGTCACGCTACTGACCCGCCAGCACGGCAAGGTCAGGGCCGTTGCCAAGGGCGTGCGTCGGACCAAGTCGCGCTTCGGCGCCCGGCTCGAGCCGTTCATGGTCGTCGACGTCCAGCTCTACGAGGGGCGCTCGCTGGATACCGTGACCCAGGCCGAGACCCTTGCCCCCTATGGCGATCCGATCGCCCGCGACTACGTCGCCTACACCGCGGCGACGGCGATGCTGGAGACCGCCGAACGGCTCACCGAGGAACGAGAGCCTGCGGTGCAGCAGTTTCTGCTGCTTGCCGGCGGGCTGAGCTCACTGGCTGGTGGGGAGCACGAGGCGGGGCTGGTCCTGGACTCCTACCTGCTGCGGTCGCTGGCCGTCGCGGGTTGGGCGCCGAGCTTCCACGACTGCGCACGGTGTGGTGCCGCAGGCCCCCAGCGTGCCTTCAACCTCGCCAGCGGCGGCACCGTCTGCCCGTCCTGCCGGACGCCCGGCTCGGCTTCCCCGGCGCTGGCCACCCTCGAGCTGTTGGCGGCTCTGCTCGCCGGCGACTGGGCCGTCGCCGACCAGAGCCTGCCCCAGCATCGTCGTGAGGGCAGCGGCCTGGTGACCGCCTTCCTGCAATGGCATCTCGAGCGCGGGGTGCGCTCCCTGCGACTCGTGGAGCGGGTGTGAGCAACCCGCCCTTCCCACACCCGTCCGGCGCGCGCCCGCCCGTCCTGGAGGCGGGGCTGGTTCCCAGACACATCGCGATCGTGATGGACGGCAACGGCCGCTGGGCCAACGCTCGCGGCCTGCCGCGCACCAAGGGCCATGAGGCTGGCGAGGCCTCGCTGCTCGACGTCGTCGCCGGAGCCATCGAGATCGGCGTGAAGAACGTCTCGGCCTACGCCTTCTCCACCGAGAACTGGAAGCGCTCGCCCGACGAGGTCCGCTTCCTGATGGGCTTCAACCGTGACGTGATCCGGCGCCGCCGCGACATCCTCAACGACTGGGGTGTCCGCGTTCGCTGGATGGGCCGTCGCCCTCGCCTGTGGCGGTCGGTGATCAAGGAGCTCGAGGTCGCCCAGGAGCTGACCAGGAACAACACCGTGATGACGTTGACGATGTGCGTCAACTACGGCGGTCGGGCCGAGATCGCCGACGCGACCCGCCGGATCGCCCAGCTCGTCCAGGATGGGCGACTCAAGCCTGACCACATCGACGAGCGCACCATCGCGCGCTACCTCGACGAGCCGGCGATGCCTGACGTCGACCTGTTCGTGCGTTCCTCGGGAGAGCAGCGGACCAGCAACTTCCTGTTGTGGCAGTCGGCCTACGCCGAGATGGTCTTCATGGACACGCTCTGGCCCGATTTCGACCGGTGCGACCTGTGGCGCGCCATCGAGATCTACGCCGAGCGCGACCGACGTCACGGCGGTGCAGTGGACAGCCCGGCGGGCAGTGGCTAGGGCCCTGGTCAGGTCTTGCAGTCGGAGCAGGTGCCGAAGATCTCCAGGGTGTGGTGGACGTCGCTGAAGCCGTTCTCGGCGCTGATCTTGTCGGCCCAGCGCTCGACAGCAGGTCCCTCGACCTCGACCGTCCGTCCGCAGGAGCGACAGACCAGGTGGTGATGGTGGCCGGTGCTGCACCGTCGGTAGACGGCCTCGCCGTCGCCGGTGCGCATCATGTCCACGTCGCCGTCGGTGGCCATGGCCTGCAGCGTGCGATAGACCGTCGCCAGCCCCACGGTCTGGCCCTGGGCACGTAGACGGGCGTGCAGGTCCTGGGCCGACATGAAGTCGTCGATGTCCACCAGCAGGGCCTCGACGGCAGCGCGTTGTCTGGTTGGGCGTCGGACGGTTTCGGTCATCAGTGTCTCACCGGATCGTCATGTGTCTCAAGGGGATTGGGGTCTATGGGGTGTTCGTGCACCCCGCGCAGAGCAAGGTCGTGCTCGTCGTAGTGTCCTTCATGCGGGGCATGACGGTGGCCGTCGTGAAGGTAGTCGACATGCTGGTCATGCTCGACCGCCGGGTGGCCGCAGTCGGCGCCGTGCTCGTGTTCGTGCCGCTCGGCCTCGAGGTGCCGACTGCCCGCGATCCGACCGCGCAAGGCGCTGTATGACGACGCCACCAGGAAGAGCGCGATGGTCAGCAGGACGATGGTGCCGCCCGGTGGGGTGTTGGCGTAGTACGACGTCGTCACACCGCCCACGCTGCAGACGGCTCCGATGACCACGGCCATCCGGACCGCCGACCGGAAGCTGCCGGTGACCAGCTGCGCCGTGGCATTCGGCACGATCATCAGCGCACTGATCAAGAGCAGGCCGACCACGCGCATCGCGACAACCACCGTCACGGCGGTGAGTACTGCCAGGGTGATGTTGAGGGCAGTGACAGCCATGCCGGTGGCCCGCGCATACTCCTCGTCGTTGGCAACGGCGAACAGCCGAGGACGAAGCGCCCACGTGACCGCGACCACCACGATTGCCAGCACGGCAAAGACCAAGAGGTCGCCGGGGGTCGTCGTGAGGATCGCGCCGAAGAGGTAGTAGTCGAGGTTGGAGGGCGTGCCGCCTTGGGAAGTGCCGATGACGACAACACCCAGCGCGATGCCGCCGTAGAACATGACCGCGAGTGCGACGTCGCCGCTGGTCCGGCCACGGGCCCGCACCAGCTCGATCACCACCGCGGCTACGACCGCGAACACCATGGCGGTCAGGACCGGTGCCTTGCCGGTGACGACGCCCACGGCGACACCGGCCAGCGCGACGTGGCCCATGCCGTCACCGATGAGGGACAACCGGCGCTGGACGAGGAAGACCCCGACCATCGGCGCCGCGAGGCCCACGAGGAACGCCGCGAGTAGCGCTCGCTGCATGAACTCAGGGGTGAGGAACTTAGGCACGGCGGCCTCCCGGGATGGGGTCGAGCGGTCCGGTGGCCGTCGAGGCCCCAAGGACTGCGTCGTCGTCGTGGTGGTGGCCGTTGTGGCCGGCCGCCAGCGCAGCCTGCGACCGGTCGTGGTCCGCAGTGGTGCCATCGAAGGTGATCCGGCCCCCGTCGAGCTCGACGACCCGGGTGAGCACGCCGCGCAGGGCCTGGAGCTCGTGGGTGACGATCAGCATGGTCGTCCCGCGTCCTGCCAGTCGGGCGAGCACCTGGCTGAGGACCTCCTGGCTGGCCAGGTCGACCCCGGCGGTGGGCTCGTCCATGATCAGGACGTCCGGCTGGGCAGCCAGGGCACGGGCGATCAGCACGCGACGTTGCTGGCCACCGGAGAGCGTGCTCACGTCGACGGTCGCGCGGTCGGTCAGGCCGACCAGGGCCAGGGACTCCTGGATGATCCGCCGGTCCTCGCGGTTCGCGCGGCCCAGCCAGTTCTGGTGGGGGAGCCGCCCGATCGCGACGATCTCGGCGGCGGTCGCGCGCACCGAGGCCGACAAAGTATGCCGCTGCGGGACATAGCCCACGCGGGCATGGTCGCGAAAGCGGTCGAACGGTATGCCGAAGAGCGCCACCTGACCACCGAGGTGGTCGTTGAGCCCGAGTAGCCCCTTGATCAGCGTCGACTTGCCGGAGCCGTTGGGCCCCAGGATGGCGACGACCTCACCGGCGTTGATGTCCAGAGTGACCTCGGTTACGACCGCGCGGTCGGCATACCCGAAGGATGCCGACCGCAGCGAGACGATGGCCTGCGTGCCGTCGTCGGGGACGCGGGAGGATCCCGTCACGAACAGCTCTGACCGGCCTGCAGGGCCTTGAGATTGGCGCGCATGACCCCAAAGTAGTCCTTGCCGCTCGACCTGTCGGTCAGGCCCTCGATCGGGTCGAGCGTCGCCATCTTGGCGCCGGCCTCCTGGGCAACGGTCTGCGCGATGGCCGGGCTCACCAGCGTCTCGGCGTAGATCGTGGTCACACCGCGCTCCTTGGCGTAGGTGCTGATCGCGGCGAGCTCGGCGGGCTTGGGCTCCTGGTCGGGGGAGAGGCCGTTGATGGCGACCTGTTTCATGCCGAAACGCTCGGCGAGGTAGCCGAAGGCGGAATGGCTGGTGACGATGTCCTTGCGCTGGCAGTTGGCCAGCCCGGTTGTGAACTCCCCGACGAGTGTGGCGAGCTTGTCCTCGAAGACCTTGGCGTTCAACTGGTAGTCGGCCCTGTTGGCCGGGTCGACGCTCGAGAGGCGCTCGGAGATCACCTTCGCCACGTCGGAGTAGCGCTGCGGGTCCAGCCAGAAGTGCGGATCGGTGGTGCCTGGGGCGTTCTTGCCGGGCGTCCCTGCCGACGTCTTGGCGGGGTCGGCGCCGAGGGCCGGCTGGAACAACAGGTCGAGGTTGGCCGCCGGCGCGACGTCAAGGCCGCGATCGCCCCCCTGGGACTCGACGGCCTTGTCCACCGCGCCCTGCAGACCCGACTCGTAGACCACGAGCTTGGCGCTGCCGACCGTGGCGACGTCCCGTGGCGTGAGCTCGACATCGTGCGGCTCGGCGCCGGGTTTGGTCAGGCTCGTGACGGCAACGTGGTCACCGCCGATCTGCTGCGTGGCGAACTGCAGCGGGTAGAACGACGCGACGACCGCGAGCCTGTCCGAGCCCGTGCCGCCCGCCTTGTTGGCTGCGGCGCCCCCGGCCGATCCGCAGGCGCTCAGGGCCATGACGGCGATGGCCAAGGGGGCGGCAACAAGGAAGGGCCGCGATGTCATGTCACTGATTATCAGTCTCAATGAGAATGATTGTCAAATCGAAAAACTAACCAGCATGAGGCCTGGGCGGCCCGGACCATCCCGCCGATCGATGCCGGCGCGTCCGGGGATCACGCCGTGAGAGCATGGAGTCGGCGCGTCCCCACTCCCTTCCCCCAAGGTTGAGCGGGGACGCGTCCCACGTCCCCGTCCGGCTGGTGCAGGCGGTCGGACGACAGGCCCAGCTCAACGGTGGGGGAAGAGCTGCACGATGGCCATGGCGACCGCGAGCAGCAGCACGGCGAGCCGCATGATCCGTTCCGAACCGGTCAGGCGCGGCCATGAGAGATAGAGGATCCAGCCGACAAAGAGGGCGGCCAGGCCCATCAGGGCGAACCCGACCGGACCGCCGATCAGCACTCCGGCAACGAGCAGGGCGAGCAGGAGCAGGAACGGCAGGGCTTTGGGCAGGCTGCTGATCTTGGTGATCAGTGGCAGGCTGGCGCGTTCGACGCTGGGTCGTAAGGTGTTGGGCACGGTAAGAGATTACGGGAGTCGGTCGGCGACAAGCGTGGTGGTGTGGCACCGATAGCCTTGCCCCATGGCCGCCACCTCCACCATCGATACCGTTGTCAGTCTCTGCAAGCGCAGGGGTTTCGTCTTCCCGTGCGGTGAGATCTATGGAGGCACCCGCTCCGCATGGGACTACGGCCCTCTGGGCGTGGACCTCAAGGACAACATCAGGCGTCAGTGGTGGAAGTCCATGGTCCAACAGCGCGACGACGTCGTGGGTCTGGACTCCTCGGTCATCCTTCCGACCAGGACGTGGGAGGTCTCGGGCCACGTGGCGACGTTCAGCGACCCGCTGACCGAGTGCCAGTCGTGCCACAAGCGCTTCCGGGCCGATCACCTGCAAGAGGCTGTTGCCGAGAAGAAGGGCAAGAACGGCAAGGACGGCAAGGACGGTGCAGTGGACCCCGACACCATCGACCTCGCGACCATCGCCTGCCCCAACTGCGGCAGCCGCGGTGCGTGGACGGAGCCCAGGCAGTTCTCCGGTCTGCTCAAGACCTACCTTGGTGTCACCCAGGACGAGTCGGGCCTGCACTACCTGCGCCCCGAGACCGCCCAGGGCATCTTCCTCAACTTCGCCAACGTGATGAAGTCGGCACGCAAGAAGCCACCGTTCGGCATCGCCCAGATCGGCAAGAGCTTTCGCAACGAGATCACGCCCGGCAACTTCATCTTCCGGACCCGCGAGTTCGAGATGATGGAGATGGAGTTCTTCGTCGTGCCCGGCACTGACGAGGAGTGGCACCAGTACTGGATCGACACACGCACCCAGTGGTATGTCGACCTCGGCATCCACAAGGACAACCTGCGCCACTACGAACACGCGCAGGAGAAGCGCGCGCACTACTCCACGCGCACCGTGGACATTGAGTACCGGTACCGCTTTGCGGGTAGTGAGTGGGGCGAGCTGGAGGGCATCGCCAACCGCACCGACTTCGACCTCAAGGCCCACAGCGAGGCCTCGGGCGCTGATCTGTCCTACTTCGACCAGACCACGGGCGAGCGCTTCATCCCCTACGTCATTGAGCCCGCGGCCGGTCTGTCCCGCTCGCTGATGACGTTCCTGGTCGACGCCTACACCGAGGACGAGGCGCCCAACACCAAGGGCGGCGTGGACAAGCGGGTCGTGCTGCGGCTCGACAAACGGCTGGCGCCGATCAAGGTCGCCGTCCTGCCGCTGTCGCGCAACGCGGACCTGACCCCCAAGGCCAAGGATCTGGCCGCCCAGCTGCGCCGGAGCTGGAACATCGACTTCGACGACGCCGGCGCGATCGGTCGCCGTTACCGTCGCCAGGACGAGATCGGCACGCCGTTCTGCATCACCGTCGACTTCGACACTCTCGACGACCATGCGGTCACGGTGCGCGAACGCGACTCGATGGCCCAGGAGCGGGTGGCCCTCGACCAGGTCGAGGCCTATCTGGCGACACGTCTGCTTGGCTGCTGAGCGGCGTCGCTCACGACTAGCGTGAGCCCCGTGACCCAGGAGACAGGCGTGGCGGCGGGCCAGGAGCGAGCCCGCCGTTGGGGTGTCCTGATTGCCGGAATCTGGTTGATCTGGCTGTTCGCCCCGATCGAGTCCGCCTGGCAGCTGGGCAATACCACTGCCCGATGGGTCGGCATCGTCGGCACGCTGGCGTTCTCCGTGTCCTACCTCGTGATCTTCGGCTGGGTACGGGGACGCAGGATGCAGCCTGAGTTGGTGGTTCCCGTCCGGGTGGCGGCTGCGTGGCTGTTGGCCCTGACCGCTCTGGGTACCACGGTGGTGGTCGCCGTCGGCCAGGAGGGTCTGGCCACTGTGGTCTATGTCGCCATCTCCGTCGTCATCCTGCTTCCCGTGCGACTGGCCGTCCCATTGGTGGTGGCGTTGGCGGGTGGGACCGAGATCCTGTCGCGTACCGTCGACGGGTGGACCGACGGTCTGGGCCGGTCCTTGGCGATCTGTGCTGCGGCCCTGGCCGTATGGGGTGTCACGCAGCTGATGAACCGCAACGCGGACCTGATGCGGGCTCGTGAGGAGAACGCCCGGCTCGCGGTCGAGGAGGAGCGCAACCGACTGGCCCGGGACCTGCACGACATCCTCGGCCACTCCCTGACGGTGATCACCGTCAAGGCCGAGCTGGCAGGTCGTCTCATGGACGTGGATCCGCAGCGGGCCCGTGCCGAGGTGGCTGACCTCGAACGTCTGTCGCGCGATGCGCTCGTGGATGTGCGCCGGGCGGTCGAGGGCTACCGCGAGCTCAGCCTGCCCGGCGAGCTCGCCCGCGCACGGGAGGCCCTGAGGGCCGCTGAGATCGAGGCCGATCTGCCCACTTCTGCCGAGCTGGTGCCCTCCGAGCTGCGTGAGGTGTTCGCGTGGGCTGTTCGTGAGGGAGTGACCAACGTGATCCGGCACAGCGGCGCCACCCGCTGCAGCATCAGGCTCACCGCGACGGCCGTTGAGATCGAGGACAACGGCTCTGGTTGCGCTGCGACCTCTGGGACCTCTATGGGTCACGACCACGGTCGCGGTCGCGGTCACGGTCTCCTGGGACTACGTGAACGTGCCGTCGCCGTCGGCGCCATGCTGGTTACCAGAACCATTGAGCCGCGAGGTTTCTCACTTGCCGTCGTTGCGGGAGAACCGACATGACCATCAGGTTGCTGTTGGCTGATGACCAGGCTCTGGTGCGTGGAGCGCTCGTCGCCCTGCTGGAGCTCGAAGGCGACCTCAAGGTGGTTGCCGAGGTCGGGCGCGGCGACGAGGTGATCGCGGCCGCCAAGCTCCATAGCCCGGATGTGGCACTGCTCGACGTCGAGATGCCCGGGATGGACGGCATTGCCGCGGCGGAGGCGCTGCGAGCCGCGCTGCCCGATGTCAAGGTGATGATCGTGACCACGTTTGGTCGTCCCGGATATCTGCGTCGGGCACTCCTTGCGGGCGCAGCTGGGTTCGTCGTCAAGGACACCCCGGCCAAACAGCTGGCCGATGCGGTGCGAAGAGTGCATTCAGGCTTGCGTGTGGTCGATCCGGACCTGGCTGCCGCCAGCCTCGCCACGGGCGAGTCTCCTTTGACGGCAAGGGAGGCCGAGGTCCTGCGGGCCGCTCGCGAGGGCGGTACCGTCTCCGACCTGGCCCGGTCGATGTTTCTGTCGGAGGGGACGGTGCGCAACCACCTGTCGTCGGCGATCGGCAAGACGGGCGCCCGTACCCGCGCCGAAGCCGTGCGCATCGCCGACGACAACGGCTGGCTCTAGCTCGGCTCCGGGCCTGACAGAATCGCAGGACCATGACCGCAGTACTCCCTCCGCTCCAGATCGGCCGCCACACCATCGAGTCCCCGGTGGTGCTCGCGCCGATGGCAGGCATCACCAACCGCGCATTCCGCCGCCTGTGCCGACAGTATGGCGATGCTGGGCTGGATCAGTCCGGTGCCACCGGGGCGACTTCGCTCTATGTCAGCGAGATGATCACGTCGCGTGCGCTGGTGGAGCGCTCGCCGATGTCGATGCAGCTGATCGAGCACGATCCGGACGAGAGCCCCCGTTCGATCCAGCTGTACGGCGTGGATCCGGCGACCGTGGGAGCTGCGGTGCGGATGCTCGTCAGCGAGGACCGTGCCGATCACATCGATCTCAACTTCGGCTGCCCGGTCCCCAAGGTCACCCGCAAGGGCGGAGGAGCCGCGCTCCCGTGGAAGACCGAGCTGTTCCGGGCGATCGTCAGCAACGCGGTCAAGGAGGCCGCCCCGTATGCCGTGCCGGTAACCGTCAAGATGCGCAAGGGGATCGACTCGGACCACCTGACCTTCCTGGAAGCCGGCCGGATCGCCGAGGGGGAGGGCGTGGCTGCGGTGGCACTGCACGCGCGGACCGCGTCCCAGGCGTACTCGGGTCAGGCTGACTGGTCGGCCATCAAGGCATTGAAGGAGGTCGTCACCAGCATCCCGGTGTTGGGCAACGGCGACATCTGGTCGGCGCAGGACGCGCTCGCGATGGTCGAGCAGACCGGATGCGACGGAGTCGTCGTGGGTCGCGGTTGCCTGGGCCGGCCTTGGCTGTTCACCGACCTCGCTGCGGCCTTCGCGGGGACCACGGCGCGGGTCCAGCCCACCCTGGGACAGGTGGCCCAGACTCTGCGTCGACACACCGAGTACCTGGCCGAGTTCCACGGCAGCGAGCTGAAGGCATGTCGCGACATCCGCAAGCACATTCCCTGGTATCTCAAGGGATTCCCTGCCGGGCACGACGTTCGCCGTCGACTTGCCCTGGTTGACTCCATGGCCGCGCTCGACGACCTGATCGCGGTGCTCGACCTGGGTGCGCCCTGGCCCGGTGAGCCGGCGGAGGGCCAGCGTGGCCGTGCCGGATCGCCCCGACGGGTTGCCCTGCCGGACGGGTGGCTGGACTCCCAGGAGCTCAACGAAGCGTCCGCCGCTGTGGTCGCCCAGGCCGAGCTGTCCGTGTCTGGCGGCTGACCGGTGCAGCTGCAGTCCCTCGGATACCGCACCGACCATCTGGTCGTCCGCATCCTCGCGAACCCCGGATTCCATTGGGAGAACTTCGTGTTGGCAGGCCAGTCGTGGGTGGACCGACCCCTCGCTGACCTGGTGGCGGTCTTCCACACTGAGCACGCTGTTGATATCCAGGCGGTCGGGCACGACGATGCCGATCCGGCGGAGTACCGCGACTTCGTACAGCGCCGGATGGCCGTCCGGCGGGAGCAGCAGGGGGCCGGGCTCGGCGCCTGGTTCGGGGCCCTCGTGGAGGGTGAGATGCTCTGCGGTCTGGGGCTCTTCACGGACGGGTCGGGGCTCGGACGGTTCCAGGGCGTCCAGACCCTGGCATTGCCGACCCCGACTACCCGGCGATCAGGATCTACCGGTCGCTCGGGTTCGCGGACTCCGAGATCCAGATCCAGCTGTCAAGGCCGAACGTCTGAGGAGCCTGTGGCAGGCTCGACCGCATGTGCCGCAACATCAGGACCCTGCACAACTACGAGCCACCCGCGACTCACGAGGAGGTCGGTGCTGCTGCGCTGCAGTATGTCCGCAAGGTGAGTGGTATCACCAAGCCGTCGGCCGCCAACGCTGCCGTTGTCGAGCGCGCCGTGTCCGCGGTGGCTGCGGCCACACAGCAGCTGCTGGACGCGATGGTGACGTCGACTCCGCCCAAAGACCGTGCGGTCGAGGCCACCAAGGCGCGGCAGCGCAACGCGATCCGATTCGGGACGGCAGCTCGGGCGGGCTGACTCTCAGCCGCTGAGTCTCAGACGTCGACGGCGCGTGCCGGATCGGTGACCCATTCGCTCCATGAGCCGATGTAGACGTCGACGCCGTCCGTAATACCGGCGACGCTCAGGGCGAGAGCCAGATGTGAGGCTTGGACACCTGAACCACAATAGGTGCCAATGATTTTCGCCTCGTTGACGTTGACGTTGGCGTGGACGTTGACGTGGACGCCGACGACCCTGAACGTGGCGGCCAACGCCGCTGCCGACAGGAACCGCCCTTCCCTGTCGACGTTGGCGAGCGCGGGTACGTTGACGGCTCCGGGGATGTGACCGGCGACCGGGTCAACGGTCTCGTTCTCCCCGCGGAACCGGTCGGCGGGGCGAGCATCGAGCAGCAGGTGGGCGGCGGCATACATCCTGGCGTCGGTGGCGTCCAGGAGATGACCGACACCGGTGCTGGACGGCGTGAAGTCTCCGACTGCCGCGCTGCCGGGTCCGGACTCGGTCGGCTGACCGGCCGCGGTCCAGGCGGCAATCCCTCCGTCCAGCACGCGCACATCGAGGAAACCGAGGTGCCGCAGCATCCACCACACCCGGCTGGCCGGCAGCGAGGCCCAGTCGTCATAGGCGACGACAGGACGCGACATGGTCACGCCCGCGAATTGCATTGCGGCGGTGAAGGTTTCAACCGCAGGCATGGGGTGACGACCACCCCCTCCGTCGGGACGGATGGTCGCCAGCTCGGTGTCCATGTCGACGTAGGACGCGGCGGGGACATGCGAGTCCTCGAACTCCTGACGCCCGGTTGAGCTGCCCAGCCGGTAGCGCACGTCCAGGACCACCGGCCGGCCCGGCTCGGGGCCGGCCAGCAGTCTTTGGAGCTCGTCGACCTGGATCAGGGGAGAGGCGGCCATCGCGGCCGGGTCAGTTGAAGGTGCTGCGTTCGGGCGACTTCGTCAGTGCCGGGTCGCGCTGGATCACCGGCGCCAGGACGTCGTCAATGGCGGTCAGCAGCCCGGCGTCGAGCTTGACCCCCGCAGCCCTGGCGTTCTCGATGACCTGCTCGGGTCGCGACGCGCCGATGATCGCGGCGGACACCCCCGAGTTCTGGAGCACCCAGGCGACAGCCAGCTGCGCCATCGAGAGCCCGGCCTCCTGCGCCAGCGGGGTCAGCTGCTGGACGGCAGCGAGCACCGGGTCTTTGAGCCAATGGCCGATCATGTCGGCGCCACCCAGCGCGTCCGTGGCACGGGATCCGGCCGGGGGCGCGTGGCCGGGTTGGTACTTGCCGGTCAGTACGCCCTGTGCGATGGGAGACCACACGATCTGCCCGATGCCGAGCTCCTGCGAGGTCGGGACCACTTCGCCTTCGATGACCCGCCAGAGCATGTTGTACTGAGGTTGGTTGGAGACAAAGGGGATTCGCAGCTCGCGGGCCAGACGGTGGCCCTCTCGAAGCTGCGCGGCGTTCCACTCCGAGACGCCGACGTAGAGCGCCTTGCCCTGGCGAACGACGTCGGCAAACGCCTCCATCGTCTCCTCCAACGGCGTCTGGTCGTCGAAGCGATGCGCCTGGTAAAGGTCTACATAGTCCGTACCGAGGCGACGCAGCGAGCCGTTGATCGACTCGTAGATGTGCTTGCGCGATAGGCCGTGGTCGTTCTGACCGGGCTGCCCCATGGGAAAGTAGACCTTGGTGAAGATCTCCAGGCCCTCACGTCGCTCGCCCTTCAGGGCCTCGCCCAGGACGGACTCGGCCTTGGTGTCCGCATAGGTGTCGGCGGTGTCGAACGTGGTGATGCCGACGTCCAGAGCCTGTCTTACACACGCGAGGGCCTGATCCTGCTCGACCTGCGACCCGTGGGTCAGCCAGTTGCCGTAGGCGATCTCGGAGATGCGCAGTCCGCTGTTGCCAAGGTTCCTGAATTCCATGTGCCGAGCCTAGGCGGCGGAGCGAGGCGGAGCTGACCTGCCCCGTCGACGAAGTATCGACGCGGGGCGTAACCCCGGCACGGCCGGCGTCGTTGAGCAGTTGATACGGCGCCTCGGGTGGGCCGTGTCACGTGCCCATGGACCATCCCAGAGGAGATCGCACGCTATGTCGATCGGTTCCATTTTCGCCCAGCGCCGGGGCGTCCTCGCCCTGGCCTCCGCCACGTTGCTGTTCGCAGCAGTGGCCGCGTCGGCCCAGGCCGCCACGCCCAGCTCTGGCTCGATCTCTGACACCTCGGCGCCGGTCCAGTGGACCGCAGGTCCGTTCGCGGTGGCCAATGTCAGTGGAACAGCCGGTGATGTCGTGTGCGGTCCCCAGCTCTGCGATGACTTCCCGCTGCACGTCAGCACTCCAGCCGGCTACGCGGACGCCCACCAGCTGACCGTCAAGGTCGGTTGGGCCCAGGCCGCCGCCGACTTCGACATCTACCTGCTGAACTCGGCCGGCGCCGTCGTGGCCTCGGCCGCATCGAGCTCGGACCCTGAGGTCATGGTCGTCCCCCCGACCACAGGGGACTACACCGTCCGCGTGGTGCCCTTTGCCCCTCTCGGCCAGTCGATCACCGGCAGCGCGACCCTGACGGCTCTGCCCGCCAACCTGCCGCCCTCGGCGGCTTCCCCACCGACCTACAGCCAGTACGGCGCCCCCGCCACCTTCAAGCGGGCCCACGACGCCGGTGAGCCCTCCATCGGCAACAGCCACAAGACCGGAGCCACCTTCTACCAGGCGCTGTACGACACCTACAAGGCCAACTGGGACGACAGGGTGACTCCGTCGGCCGTGACATGGAAGAACGTCTCGGCCACGGCGACCAACGGCTGCGTGACGGGCGGGACGACGTCACTGGACCCGATCGGCTTCACCGATCCCAGCACAGGCCGGGTCTTCGAGAGCCAGCTCGCGGGCAAGACCTCCCTGATGTGCTACTCCGACGATGACGGCGCGACCTGGAGCCCCAGCCAGGGTGGGGGTGTGAGCTCTGGCGTCGACCACCAGAGCGTCGGCGGCGGCGCATACCCGGCAGCTGCACCTGCCGGGCCGCTCCCCACCTCGACCTACCCGAACGCGGTCTACTACTGCAGCCAGGACATAGCCGACGCCAACTGCGCGGCCAGCCATGACGGTGGCACGACCTTCGGCCCAGCCGTCCCGATGTACTCCCTGCTGGACTGTGGCGGCCTGCACGGGCACGTCAAGGTGGCCACTGACGGCACCGTCTATGTCCCGAACAAGGGCTGTGGCGGCAACCAGGCGGTCGCGGTGAGCGAGGACGGCGGCACCACCTGGAGCGTTCGCAAGAACCCGTCGAGCACCGCCGGTTCCTCGGACCCGAGTGTCGGCATCGGGGCCAACGGCACGGTCTACATGGGCTACCAGGCCGCCGATGGCACGCCTCGCGCTGCGGTGAGCCGTGACAAGGGCAAGACGTGGACCGACGACCAGAACGTCGGCGCGCCTCTGGGCGTCCACAACACGGTGTTCCCGGTCGTGGTCGCCGGTGATGACGACCGAGCGTCGTTCGCCTTCATTGGCTCGACCACCCCTGGCAACTCCCAGGATGCCGCGAACTTCCACGGCGACTGGCACCTCTACATCTCCACCACCTACGACGGTGGCAGGTCATGGGTGACGGTGGACACGACCCCGACCGACCCGGTGCAGCGTGGTTCGCTGTGCACGTCGGGTACCACGTGTGGTGCCGACCGCAACCTGCTCGACTTCATGGACGCCACGGTGGACTCCGCCGGTCGGGTCCTGGTCGGCTATGCCGACGGCTGCACCGGCACCTGCGCTGCGCCCGGTGGCACGCAGAACTTCGACGCCTACGCCACGATCGCGCGGCAGCAGAGCGGCAGGACGCTGTACGCCGCGAACGACCCGCTGGCCAACCTCACGCCGACCGCGCTGAGCGCGCCGAAGAAGTCGGGACTGTTCGTCCCGACGGCGACGCTGGCCAACACGGGTGCCGCCATGGCGCTCGGAGCGACCCTGCAGCTGATGGTCGATGGCTTGGTCGTGGCCACCTCGAGCGCAGCCGATCTTGGCGCCGGGCAGAGCAGGCCCATCACCTTCGCCGGGCTCAAGCTGGCCAAGGGCACGCACACGATCACGGTGGTGGCCGACCCCGGGAACACGGTGCGTGAGTCCAACGAGGCGGACAACAAGCGAAGCCTGGTGGTGACCGCATGATGCGCGGACGCCGCCGGGCCAGTCTGATCGGAGGCGCCGCTCTGGCGCTGCTTGTGGCTGCGGCGGCGAGCGGTTGCCAGAGGGCTGGCAAAGAGGCCGTCGACCAGGCCGCCAAGCAGCAGAGGACCTGTGCCAAGAACGCCACATCCGTTGACCTGCCTGCGGACTTCCCCGCGACCGCAAAGCTGCCGGACGGGTACGTCGTCACCGCCGTCGACAAACGTGATGGCGGCCGCACAGTGGTGTCGGCGGTCTCGCCGAAGGCGTTCAAGGAGACCCTGAACGACATGCAGGTCACGTACTCGGCCGGCGGCTGGAAGCTGTTTGCGGGAGAGGTCGAGGACGCGGACGCCGAGTCCAACTTCTCCGGCAACGGGGTCATCGGTCGGTGGTCCATCCGGTCCATGACGGGCTGCGACGGCAACACGGGGGTATCGCTGGTGACGGCCAAGGCGGGTTGAGCCGCGAGTCCGGTCACCTCAACATTTCGAGCCGGGTGATTCTCGTCACCTCGTGCTCAGGACCTACGTCCCAGCCGACGCGTTTGCCGGGCAGGAACGATGTCCTCAGGTGAACCCGTGGAGGTCCACCGGGTCTGGTGCCGGCCGGCCTCAGATACTTCGGTTCCTCGAAGGGATCAGCAGACATGTCCACCACCACCACCAACCCAAAGGTCAAATTCATCGGCTTGATCACGATCATTGCCGGCATCCTGATGATCGTCGCGGGCGGGGTCACCTGGGGCCTTGTGACCTCCCAGCTCAAGGCTGAGAACATCACCGTCGCCGCGGTCACCAAAGAGGCGCCGGGCAGGCTCGCCGGCAAGCCGGTCGCTGGCCCGTTCACCGCTTACGCCCAGGCCAGCGCGATCAACTTCCACGCGCTCGCGGGGGCCGGCGGCCGGACCTACGCCGAGATCGGGGCCGACGCGACGGCGCTCAAGGCGAAGCTCACGGCTGGCGGTGCCACCAAGTCGGAGGTCGCGGCCAACCCGGACGTCATGGCCCTTGCGGCCACGCGCACCTCCACGATGAACGGCTCGTTCCTGCGTGCCTCGCTCTTCACGTCGGTCGTCTCTTTCGGTGTCGCGGCTCTGGTCATGGGCCTCGGCGTCCTGTTCGCACTGCTCGGCTTCGCCCTGATGAAGGTCTCGTCCGCCACGGTCATCACCTCCGGCGTCGTACCTGACGGCGCTAGGGCCTGACCCGCTCGGAGCACCGCACCACTCAGCGGAGGGCTGGGTGGTGCGGTGCTCCTCGTGAGCCGTGCTCCGGTCATCTCGACCGGCACCCGGGCTGGGTGCCAGGAGCGGCGACCACCCGGCATACAGTGCGTCGTTGTGAGCACGTATGGCGTGGCCGATCGCGAGCGTTGGGTCCGTGAGGACCCGGCGCACAAGCGCGCCGACCGCGACGACTTCGCCAGAGACCGTGCGCGGGTGCTGCACTCGGCATCGCTGCGAAGGCTGTCGGCCAAGACCCAGGTGGTCCAGCCGGACAGCGACGACTTCGTCCGCAACCGGCTGACCCACTCGCTCGAGGTTGCCCAGATCGGGAGAGAGTTCGGCGGCGCGCTCGGGTGCGACGCGGACCTGGTCGACACCGCGTGCCTGGCGCACGACCTCGGCCACCCGCCGTTCGGCCACAACGGCGAGACGGCCTTGAACGAGATCGCCGCAGACATCGGCGGCTTCGAGGGCAACGCCCAGACCCTGCGTCTGCTGACCCGTCTCGAGGCCAAACGCGTGCATGCCGATGGCCGTCCCGCGGGACTCAACCTGACCCGGGCGAGCCTGGACGCAGTCACGAAGTATCCCTGGGGCAAGGACGAGAACCGCTGGGGCACTGGCAAGTTCGGCGTCTATGCAGACGACCTCGAGGTCTTCCGCTGGTATCGTGGGTCCGAGCCGGACGGTCGACGCTGCCTCGAGGCACAGGCGATGGACTGGTCCGACGACGTGGCCTACTCGGTTCACGACGTCGAGGACGCCGTGGCCTCGGGACGGGTCGATCTGCGCGCGATGCGCTCGCCGTCGGAGATGGCGCCGGTCATCGTGGTGGCGCGCGAGCACTACGCTGGAGACCTGGACGAGGCAGAGCTGGCTGAGGCACTGGCACGTTTGCTCTCAACGGACTGGATCCCGCAGTCCCACAATGGTTCTCGCACCGATCTGGCTGCCCTTAAGGACATGACGAGCCGGCTCATCGGACGGTTTGTCCAGTCGGTCGAAGTGGCTACCCGGGCCAAACACGGTGAGGGACCGTTGACCCGCTACGCCGCCGACCTGGTCATCCCCAACGATGCCCGCGCCGAGTGTGCCGTCCTCAAAGCCACGGCCGCGCACTTCGTGATGTTCACCGACGAACGCCAGTCGGTCATGGGCGGCCAGCGGGCACAGATCCGCGAGCTCGTGGACGCCTATCGCGACCAGCCCGAGCCCCGCCTGGATCCCTTGCACCTGGTCGACTTCCAGGACGCGGTCGACGATGGCGCGGCCCTGCGCGCGGTCATCGACCAGGTGGCCTCCCTGTCAGACCCCCGGGCGATGGTGTTGCATCAGACCTGGTGCTGAACAGCGGCCGGGCGGCCAACCGCCAGCGAGTTGCTCGCTGCGGACGAGCCCTGGACGAGTCCTGGTAGCCGACTGGTGGTTGTCGTCAGAAGGGCGCGGGTGTTGGGGGTTTGTCGAAGGTGACCCACCGGAGGTTGAGGGTTTCGCCGGTGGGTCCTTGGTAGGTCGCTGTCGGTGGTAGCGGTGTGAAGCGCCCCAGGTTCTCTGCCGTTCCTATACGGGGTGCGGCTCTCGGTTGAGAGCAGCGTAGTGGGCTTGCTCGTACTCAATGGGTGGGACGTTTGC
>JAYSQM010000208.1:0-4973 GCA_043721575.1 Phycicoccus sp. | reverse complement strand
CGTTGGTAGCGGGGGCAGGATTTGAACCTGCGACCTCCGGGTTATGAGCAGAGCGAACCTGGTCCCAGACCGTCTGATCCGTCTCGCCCGTCACCATTCGTCGCGCTCGCCACGGCGCCGACGTGGCAGCGCTCCCAACCAATGCCGTTCCGTCCCATGGCGTCTTGGTCACGGATCTGGTCACGGCCGTTGGTGTGTATTCACGGTTTCCGTGGCGAAGGTATCGACGCGCTCGTGCTCCTGGTCCTCATGCAGGGACTACCCAACAACCGTTTAACTGCCAGTCGCGCGAACTGGCCAGCAAGCCTTACCGGGCGGCGCCGGCAGGTCGACGACGATCACGGGGCGGTGGCCAGGGTGTGGGCGGTGGCCAGGATCGTGGCGGCGGTGGCGATGTCGGTGGCGGTGGTGGCGCGGCCCAGGGACAGGCGGACGGCGCCGAGTGCGGTCGCATGGGTGACGCCCATTGCCAGCAGGGTGGCCGAGGGGGTGTCGTGGCCGGAGTGGCAGGCCGATCCGGTGGAGGCGGCGAGCCCGGGAGCGTGTGCCAGCACGGCGCGGCCGGTGATGCCGCGGAAGGACACTGTTAGGGTGCCCGGCAGGCTGACCTCGGGGGTGTGGCGGACCAAGCCGGGGATCGCGGCGTTCAACATCTGCCACAGGCTGTTTCGTAGGCCGGCGAGTCGCTCGGTCTCGGTGGCCAGGTGGGTGCGGGCCATGTCGCAGGCGGCGCCGAGGCCGACGATGCCAGCGACGTTCTCAGTGCCGGGCCGCAGCCCGCGTTCTTGCCCGGCGCCCCGCAGCAGCGGTTTCAGCGGGGTGCCGGGGCGCTGGTAGAGGGCGCCGATGCCTTGGGGGGCGTAACACTTGTGGCCAGCGATGGACAGCAGGTCCACGTCGAGGTCGTTGACGTCGACGTTGATCTTGCCGATGGCCTGGGCGGCGTCGGTGTGGACTACGGCCCCGGCCCGGTGGGCGTGGGCTGCGATGTCGGCGACCGGCAGGATCGCCCCGGTTTCGTTCTGCGCCAGCATCATTGTGACCAGGGCGACGTCCAGGCCCAGGGCGGCGGCCGCCGTGGCTGTGTCGATCGAGCCGGTGCGGTTCGAGGGGAGGCGGGTGATGGTCCAACCCTGGGTTTCCAGGTGTTCGCAGGGTGCGGTGGTGGCCGGGTGCTCCAGCACGGTGGTGATGATGCGGCGCCGCCCCGGGGCGGAGGCCGCGGCGGTGCCACGGATGGCCAGGTTGTTGGACTCGGTGCCACCGGAGGTGAACACGATGTCGCCTGGGTCGGCGCCGACCAGGGCGGCGACCCGGGCGCGGGCCTGACCGACGGCGGCTGCGGCCCGCCGGCCCGGCGGATGGTCGCTGGAGGGGTTGCCGTACTGGTCGCGCAGGTAGGGCAGCATCGCGTCCAGCACTTCGGGGGCCACCGGGGTGGTGGCGTTGTGGTCCAGGTAGATCAGGGGCTGGTCGTCGTTCACAACCAGGCGTCCTGACCGTAGGCGGCACCGTTGATGATCATCGGGATGCTCACGAAATCGTCACGTCCTTCTGGGGGTGGGTGTGGGGTCGTCGTAGCCAGCGCAGGTTCTCGATGTCGCCGAGCAGGTCCAGCGGCCGCCACAGCAGGCTCCCGGGTATGGCCTGGCTAGGGTGGCAGGCGACGGCGGCCAGCTGACGGGTGCGGTCGAGGGTGACGACCAGGTCGATGTCCCCAGGGTCGTGGCCGGTGAACGCGGCGCCGTACTCGTCGTTGAGGGCGGCGGCGACTATGTTGGGGACGGTCCAGCCGAGGACCGCGAGCCCGGCGCCGTCGGCGGCGGCCAGGGCCGCCAGGGTGGCCCTGGCGTGGCCAGGATGACCGGTGACACCGTCGGTGTCGAAGACGAGGAGCCCGTCCGCCTCAACTTCGCCAGCGAAGTCGAGCACGTGGGCGGCCAGGTCGTCCACGTCGACCTCGGCCAGTGCGCCGTCGGGGTAGTCCACCAGTCGGACCGGGTCGGCCCCCAGTGCCCGGGCGGCAGCGGCGAGCTCTGCTGCACGAACGCTCGCGAGGTAACCTTGCACGCCGTACAGGGTGGAGGACTCTCCGTGGGTGAAACAGAGCACCGCCACCGCTGCCCCGGCATCGGCGAAGCCGGCGAGCACCGCGCCCAGGCCGAAGGACTCGTCGTCTGGGTGGGCGACCACGGCCAGGACCGAGCGCCACGGCGGCAGGTGGTCACCCAGAGCGGGGTCGCTCACGGCCCGGCTCACGCGACGCCTGACTGGACCGGCATGCCGGCCAGTCGCCACTCGAGCATGCCCTCGCGTAGCCGTCGCGCCGAGCGGCCGTGTCGGGTCAGCAATCGGACCGCGTCGTAGGCGAGTACGCAGTATGCGCCGCGGCAGTACGCGACCACCGCGACGTCAGCAGGTACCTCAGCCAGGCGCTGCTCGAGCTCCTCGAGCGGCACCGACACCGCGCCGGGGATGTGCCCGGAGGCGTACTCGTGGCTCGGGCGGACATCGAGCACGACGATCTGCCCGCTGCGGGCGCGGCGCAGCAGCTCCTCGCGTGGCACGTCCTCGGCCTCGCCGGCGTCGTCCCCGCCGAGGTAGGCCACGGCGGCCCGGTCGGCGTCGGCCAGATGAGCCAGGGCCACATCGCGCAGGTCGGCGTACAGGCCGGCCACGTCGTCGCCGGCGAGCCGGTAGTGCACGCTGGTTCCTTCCTTACGGGTGCGCACCAGCCCGGCCGCTCGCAGCGTCTGCAGATGCATCGACGCGGTGGACACCCCGACCCCCGCGGCCCGCGCCACCGCGTCGACGGTGCGCTCGCCCTGGGCCAGCAGGTCGAGCAGCTCAAGGCGCTTCGAAGCCGAGAGCGCCTTGCCGACCCGCGCGTACTGCTCGAACAGTTCGGTCTTGGCGGCACGGTCAGCCACGGCATTTTCCAGTACTCATTGGAATACTGTAGCATTGCCGATCTCGCGATGCCCAACCACGGAAGCCGGTGCAGAACCAGATGAGCGACATCGGCGTCATACCCCTGGTCGACGAGGGCCTGGGCAACTCCACCTACCTGGTCGACCTCGGCGACCGGCGTGCACTGGTCGTCGACCCCAGCCGCGACCTACGTGCCGTCGAGGCCGCCGCCGCGGCCCGCAGCCTGCGCGTGGTCTACAGCGCCGAGACCCACCTGCATGCCGACTTCGTGTCCGGGTCCGTGGCGCTGGCCGCGAAAGGAGCGCAGGTGCTCGCGTCCGCGTCCGGGGGCCGCTCCTTCGACCACCGCGGCCTGGCCGACGAGGACGAGGTCGACCTCGGCGGGCTGACCCTCAAGGCGCTCACCACCCCCGGCCACACAGCCGAGCACCTGTCCTACCTGCTCCTGGACGGGGCCACCTCGCTGGGCGTGTTTACCGGCGGTTCCTTGCTGGTGGGCGCCGCCGCACGCACCGACCTCGCCGGTGCCGAGCGCGCCGAGGAGCTCGCCCGCGCCCAGTACCGATCCCTGCAGCGGCTGGCACGGCTGCCCGAGAGCACACTGGTCTACCCCACGCACGGCGCGGGTTCGTTCTGCTCGGCCCCACCGGGAGCCGAGCGCACGACCAGCATCGGCGCGGAGAAAGCCACCAACCCCTACCTGGCCGCCCCTGACGAGGACGCGTTCGTCGCCAAGCTCCTGGCCAGCCTGGGCAGCTATCCGCCCTACTTCGAGCGCCTCGGCGAGATCAACCGGCGCGGCCCCGCGCTCCTTGATGCCGACCTCGCGCTGACTCCGCGGTCCCCCGCGGCCGTGGAGACCCTTCGCCAAGGCGGCGCGCAGATCATCGACGTCCGCAGGTACCAGGCCTACGCCGATGCCCACATCCCCGGGTCGCTGTCGATCCCGCTGCGCGAGGTGTTCGCGACCTGGCTGGGCTGGCTGGTGCCCTCCCCGGCCACGGCGTTGGTGATCGTGCGCGACCCCGACCAAGACCCCGAGGAAGTGCTCTGGCAGGCACGCAAGATCGGCTACGAACGGTTCGCCGGAGAACTCGCCGACGGACTGGCCGCGTGGACCGCTGCGGGACGCCCTGTGGCCAGCACCCGCCTGTCCACACCAGCGGCGGCCGATCCCACCACCGTGCTCGATGTGCGACAGGCCGCCGAGTTCGCCCCCGGCCACCTTCCCGGCGCGGTCAACATCGAGCTCGGCACCCTGAGCCAGAGCACCGCCGACCTGTCCGGCCGCGACGTCGTGGTCATGTGCGGGCACGGCGAGCGGGCCGCAACCGCGGCCAGCGTGCTGGAGCGGGCCGGGATCAGCAACGTGGCGATCCTGCCCGGCGGCCCGCAGGACTGGGCCAACGCGGGCGCGGGGCGAATGTTGCAGGTCGACGAGTGAGCACCCCCGACGACCCAGCCCCGTCGGCGGTGCCGGAGCTGCGGCTCGGCATGCGTGCCAACCTCGGCCAGTTCCTGCTGCTCGTGGCGGTCAACGCCCTGGTCGGCGCGACCCTGGGGCAGGAGCGCACGGTCGTCCCGCTGCTCGCCGAGCGGGTGTTCGGGCTCACCGCCTTGGTCGGCGGGCTCTCGTTCATCGCCGCCTTCGGCCTGGTCAAGGCGGTCACCAACTTCTTCGCCGGAACCCTGTCCGACCGGTACGGGCGCAGACCCGTAATCCTGGTCGGGTGGCTGGTCGCGATCCCCGTCCCCCTGATCCTCATCTGGGCCCCGACCTGGGGCTGGGTGGTGTTCGCCAACGTCCTGCTGGGCATCAACCAGGGCCTGACCTGGTCGACCACGGTCATCATGAAGATCGACCTCGTCGGGCCGGCCCGGCGGGGCCTGGCCATGGGGTTCAACGAGGCCGCCGGCTACGGCGCGCTCGCGCTCACCGCCATGGCCACCGGCTTCCTGGCCCAGAAGTACGGGCTGCGACCCGCCCCCTTCTACCTGGGTATCGCATTCATCGCGGTCGGACTGGGTCTGTCGGTGTTCGC
>JAYSQM010000207.1:0-7078 GCA_043721575.1 Phycicoccus sp. | reverse complement strand
CTGGTGCAGGGCGTCGAGTACTACAAGGACGCTGACCCGAACGTCAACGTGCCTGGTCTGATGCACGTCAAGTTCGGCGAGTACCACGTCAACGACGTCGAGTTCGTCGCCGCTTTCGACGTGGACGCCAAGAAGGTCGGCTTCGACCTGTCCGAGGCCATCAACGCCTCCGAGAACAACACCATCAAGATCGCCGACGTGCCGCCCACCGGCATCATCGTCCAGCGCGGGGTCACCAACGACGGTCTGGGCAAGTACTACCGCCTGACCATCGAGGAGTCCGACGCCGAGCCCGTGGACATCGTCCAGACTCTCCGGGACGCCAAGGTCGACGTGCTCGTGTCCTACCTGCCGGTCGGTTCCGAGATCGCTGACAAGTACTACGCCCAGTGCGCCATCGATGCCGGCGTCGCGTTCGTCAACGCCCTGCCGGTCTTCATCGCCTCCGACCCCGTGTGGGCCAAGAAGTTCGAGGACGCCGGTGTCCCGATCATCGGTGACGACATCAAGTCCCAGGTCGGCGCGACCATCACCCACCGCGTCATGGCCAAGCTCTTCCAGGACCGCGGCGTCGTGCTGGACCGCACCTACCAGCTCAACGTCGGCGGCAACATGGACTTCAAGAACATGCTCGAGCGTGACCGCCTGGAGTCCAAGAAGATCTCCAAGACCCAGGCCGTCACGTCCAACCTGGACCACGACATGGGCGAGCGGAACGTCCACATCGGCCCGAGCGACTACATCCAGTGGCTCGACGACCGGAAGTGGGCCTACGTTCGCCTCGAGGGTCGCGCCTTCGGCAACGTCCCGCTGAACCTGGAGTACAAGCTCGAGGTCTGGGACTCCCCCAACTCTGCCGGCATCATCATCGACGCCATCCGCGCGGCCAAGATCGCCAAGGACCGTGGCGTCGGCGGCGCCCTGCTGTCCGCCTCGTCCTACCTGATGAAGTCCCCGCCAGAGCAGCTTCCCGACGACGTGGGCCGGGCCAAGCTCGAGGCGTTCATCGCCGGTGACGAAGAGCGCTGATCTTCCGCACGGTATGACGAGGGGCCTGGTTCCGGAGGGAACCAGGCCCCTTCGCACGGGTAGCCGGGCGTACCGGTCCGGTGAAGTCGCAATGATCGACCCACCCGGACGAACTTGGGTCGATCATTGCGACTTCACCGGTTGAACAGCTGGAGGAGGGCTGGTCAGGTCGTCGAGGTGGCCTGCTGGTCCGAGGCCTGGGTGCGAGCCTGCCTGGACATGGCCACAATGGCGTCCACAGCCATCTGAAGCTGCTTGGCCTGGCTTGCCCAGTCCGAGGCAAACTGACTCGAGTCGTTGCCGAACCAGTTCTGGCCGAGCGTGCCCACAGCCGACGACGTGCGCTGCATCAGATCCGTCACCGTCTGCTGATCGGTGTCCAGCTGACCCGCGATGCCCATGACCGCCGGACGATTCATGCCTTGGCTAACAGCCATCACAATCCCCTTTCACAAAACGAGTTAAGACTGACCGGACAGACGTCAGCCCGCCGACGTGCTCCGCTGCTGACCGGCGTTGCGCGCACTGGTGTCGCTCATGTTCTGAAGGAGCGTGGCCGCCGTCGTGAACACCGGCTTGTGCGTGCCGGACCACTCGGCTGAAAACTTCTTGGAGTCATCACCGTGCCAGGCATCGGCCAGCTGGGTGACCTCGCCCTCGATCTTGTTCATCAGCATGGTGATCTCCTCGGACAGGCCACCCAGGATGCGAGCCTGCGCCTCGACCACATCGGGGTTCATGCCCTCCCACGAACTGCCACCTGCGTTGCTCATATCCATTCCCCTTCCAAGGACGTTCCCACACCGGACACAGAGAAAACTAGGTGCCGTCTCGTGCACTGTCGATGGGGAGCACTCCCCGCCGACCAGCGCCACCCGGCAAGGCCACCTGGAGCAGCTCCGGCCGGCCGCGCTCCACGAGGAACCCACGACCTTCGGGCAGATCTGCGCGGTGGAACGCCGGGAAGCTGGAGCGGAAGACCGTCTGTCCCTCGATGCCTTCGGGCTGCAGCGCCAGCCCCGACCGCGAGGTCTTCACCAAACCCGGCAGCCCGAAGTTGGAGCTGAAGAACATCGTCTCGCCTTCGGCCACCACGAAGTGGTCGTTGTCGATACACGCCTTGACCAGGCCCGACAGAGTCGACTCGGCAACGATGCCGGCCAGGTCATCCACCCGCTCGATAACCACTGCCAACGGTCCCTGATGGGTACCCTCGTGCATCTCCGCCTGCAGTCGAGCGGCCAGCGCGACGATGGCGTCGGGGCCGGCGGCGACCTCCGTCCAGTCGGAAAGGGCAGCCAGCTCCGAGGAGCGTTTCGGCGTGAGGAAGTACAGCGGCATGGCGCAGTTCCAACGATGCAGGGACCGGGCCAGCGACGCGAGGCTCGTGGTGCGCCCACTGCCGGAGGGGCCGGTGACCACGAACGACCCGCGCGGCTCGAACGGCAACGCCGACAGACTCGTCGAACCGATACCGAGCACCGGACGCCCGTCGACCTCGGACGGTAGATCATCCATCAGCACCTGGTCGGTCAGGCTGCGGATCGGGTGCGCCTCGCTCATGCCCGCCTTGCGCACTGCATCGCCGAACGCCGTCACGGCCCGCGACTGCGTCATGACCTCCGAGGTGCCACCCAGGACGGCGCACTGGATCTCGGCGCTGCCCAGCAGTCCTCGACCAGGCGGTGAGACCATGCTCAGGACGTCGCCAGCGACGCCGAGGAAGCTGTAGTCGTCGGGGTGCGCCATCCGCAGGACCACCCTGCGCTGAACAGCGGAGGCCAGCGAGCCCGGCATACCGGTGCGTTGGTCCACCGAGATCACGAAGTGGACGCCCACCGGACGGCCGTCGGCGGCCAACGAGGTGAACAGGTCCAGCCACCGGACCCTGCCGCCCAGCTCGTAGGCCGCACGGAAGGCGGTCAGGCCGTCCACCAGCACGATGATCCGCGGTTCGTCGGGGGCATCGGCCAGCAGGCGGTAGTCGGTGATCGTCGCTGCACTGGCTGTGGAGTACCGCGCCGCCCGGTCGTCGATGGTCTCGCGCAGGAACATCAGCAGCCGGGTGAGGCGCTCGTGATCGGCGCCGGGCACGATGCTGCCCACGTGCGGCAGCGACTCGAGCATTGACAGGGCGCGGTTGCCGAAGTCGATGCCGTAGACGTGGCACGGACCGCCGCGCACGGTGAAACCGGCTGCGAGCGCTATGGTCCGCAGGAGCACGCTCTTGCCCGAACCACTGGCGCCAAAGACCGCCAGGTTGCCCTCCTTGTCGGGGTTGAACGTCACCACCGGCTGGGCCTGGTTGTCCGGGTCGTCCGCCACCCCGAAGACCAGCTGGTCGTCGCGCCGGGCTGTGGGCAGGCGGGCAAGGTCATAGACAGCGCGCAGCTCGGGCAGCCATGGCACGCGGGGGGTCGGTAGCTCGGCAGTCTTGGCGGCGACACCGATGGTCGACACGAGACGCTGGATGTCCGTCGGACCGAGGTCCGCCTTGTCATGATCAAGATCCGCCTCGTTGACCGGCGACTCCCACACCTGGGCGAGCCCGTAGCACAGCGTCTCGACCCGCATCTGCGGTGTCGGGGGCGTGTCGGAGGTCCACCCACCCGCGTACCCCGTCTGGAACGGCGTCAGTCGCCCGGGCCCGCTCTTGGACACGGCGCGGCCGGGCAGAGCCGGGTCGAAGCAGGCGGCCACCGTCGAGCCGAGAACGTCCGCACTGTCGTTCTCGTCGGCCATCCGCAGCGCCAGGCGCAGGTTGGTGTTGGCCCGCAGGTTGTCCTTGATGACGCCGGCCGGGCGCTGGGTCGCAAGGATCAGGTGCAGACCCAGTGAGCGACCACGCTGGGCGACGTTGACGACGCCCTCGACGAACTCGGGGACCTCCTGGACCAGGGCCGCAAACTCGTCGACGATGATGATCAGGCTCGGCGGGGCCTCGACCTCACCGCGCCGCTCGAGCTCAAGGAGATCCTTGGCCTGGTGGTGAGCCAGGAGGCGCTCGCGGTGACGCAGCTCAGCGGACAGCGAGGCCAGCGCCCGCCGGACCAGGTGCGGCGAGAGGTCGGTCACCAGACCCACGGTGTGCGGCAGCTCCACGCAGTCGCGAAACGCCGACCCGCCCTTGTAGTCCACCAGTAGGAAGGTGACCCGCTGCGGAGAGTGCGCGGACGCCATACCGAGGATCCAGGCCTGCAGGAGCTCGGACTTGCCGGCACCGGTGGTGCCACCGACCAGGGCATGCGGGCCGTCCGCGCGCAGATCTACCGAGAACGTCCCCTGCGCCGACTGGCCGACGATCGCCCGCAGGTTGCCGGGCTTGCGACAGGGGGTCTGCGGGGCGAACGGGCCGGTGAGGATGGACCGGCTCTCACCCCAGCGCTCGATCACGGCGTGCTCGGATCGGGCCAGCTCGGTGCCGGTGAGCGTCAGCAGCGAGACTGCGCGAGGCAGGTCGCTGTCGTCATCGACCAGCGCACCGGAGTCCTCCACGGGCGCCAGGGAGCGCGCAGCGGCCAGCGCCTGCTCCAGGCTGACTGCGTCGACCACGACCGGCGTGACGAGCTTGCCCTCCCTGACATAGCCGGCACCGCCCACGCTGCCCTCCACCTCCAGAAAGACTCGACAGGCCGCCGGCAGCAAGGGTGTCGTGGGCGCAAGCCACACCACGCAGATGCCCTTGCGCCAGCCCTTCTCGGCGAGCTGAACCAGCCGACTGCGCTCCGCCGGCGCATCGTTCTCGACCAGGACGAGCACCCGCGGCTGAGAGGGATCCTGGCCCTGCTTGGGCTCACCCGCCGGCGCGATCAGGTCCTCGAGCTCGGACAGCAGCGCCGAGCAGGCCGGTGCCGTGCTGGCCAGATGGCCTGCCGAGATCGGGCTGTGCGCCGACGCCGTGTGTGGCACCCACTTGAGCCAGTCCCAGTCACGCGCGGAGGTGGTCGACGCGAAGGCCGTCACGATCAGCTCAGCCGGAGAATGCAGCGAAACTGCCTGCAGCACCAAGGATCTGGCTGCGGGCAGCGCGACGCAGCGAACGCCGGACACGCCAATCGCACCCGTGCTCAGTGGGTCGGCGACGACCGGAACGCCGGGAACGACCGACAGGCCCTCCACCGCCTTGGCCAGCTCGAGCCACGCCTGCGCCTTGGACCGGCCGACCGCTGGCATCTTCATCGCGCTGCGCGACGGCAGCGTCCCCTGGCCGAGCCGGAGCTGCAGGAACCCGGTGGTGTCGCCCCGCCGCGTCCACAGCAACGAGCTGAACTGGAGGGCTGCTTCGGCACACTCGGCACTGGAGGGGTTCTCCCTGCGACGCTGGTCGGCCTCGACCTTGAGCGACTCACGGATCTTCGTCGCGACGATCTCGAGGTCCTCGCGGAAGTCCCGCATCAGTTTCTCGAACTCCTTCTTGGCGCCCCGACGCTGCTCGACGTAGTTGCCGAGCATCATCATCGGCGACATGAAGACGAACATCAGCGAGTAGGGGCTGCGGGTGAACGCGAAGAGGCCCATACCCATGAGCGCCGGAAACATCATCGCCAGCCACGGCATCCGCGAAGGCTTGGGGCGCTCGGGCAGCTCCGGCAGGTCGAACTCGCGGCCCTCGAACAGGGGCGCGATCCGCGGCGACCTCGAGAAGGCCACGGAGGCCGAGCCGCCGGCCACCGCGCCAGAGGCGTTCTCGAGCAGGCGCACCTCAAGCTCGGTGTCGCCGAGCCTGACGCGATCACCGCCCTTGAGGACCGCGCGCGGCACCTCGGCGCCGTCAATCGAGATCCCGTTGGCCGAGCCGAGGTCCACCACCTCCGGGAGATCGGCGACCAGCAGCTTGGCGTGACGGCGTGAGACCGAGGAATCGCTGACCTGGATCTCGCAGCCGTGTCCACGACCGATGTATGCCGTGCCGCGCGACAGCGGGAACTCCTTGCCGGAGTCAGGACCTGCGACGATGGCGGCCACCGCCACAGGGCGGCTGGCGTCGAGGAAGGACTCACTGCGGCGGATGACGGCAAGCGTCACGCCCGAGCGCAGGCCGCTCTCCGGGACGGTCGAGCGGGCGTCCACCGCGCGGTGGAACTGGTCGTGGAACTGGTCGACCAGCGCCAGCGTGAACTCCCCTTCGCCCTCGCCCATTCCATCCAACGTGGAGCTTCGGGGGTCGGCGCGCACGAGGTAGGTCGCCAGGTCACCGACTGTCGTCGCGGAGTCGATGGTGGCGACCAGATCTCGGCTGTCCGCACCAGGTGACTGTGGTCCAGGTGACTGCGGCCCAGATGACTGCAACGTGAACTTCAGTTTCACGGGTTCGGCCCGCCATCCAGCAACACCAGGTCGTGGGCTGTCACCAGACGGGTCGACAGTGCGTGTTCGACGAGCCGGGACTTACGGTTGCTCGCCAGCTTGCCGATCCCACCGTGCAGCCCCCGAGTGCCGGCGTCGGCCAGCTTCTGGCAGACGTTGTCCAGCTTGCGGTTGAACCTGGTGACGGTCCAGCCGATCCGCGCCGCGGCGGTCGCCGAGGACGGGATCTGGCTGGTGCCCGGCGAGCTGCGCGACAAGGAGCTCTCACACAGGGCAACCATGAGCAGCTTCTGGTCCGGCGTGAACGACACGCGACCGACGGTTGTCTCGCCGGAGTGGTCCTGCTCGGCAGGGTCGGGGGCCACCGACACGAAGGCCGGGTTGTCGACGATGATCTCGAAGTCGTAGGTGGTCGGCCCAGCAGTGAACCAGACCAGGATCCGGTTGAACGCCAACGGGATCCGAGCCCCCGGCGCAAGCCACGCCTGGAACAGCCCCTTGTCGTCAGCAACCGTCGCCGTCAACGTCGACCCGACGTTGGACAGCCACCACAGCTCGCCCTCCTGCAGGACCACCAGGAAGCTGCGGTGCAGGTACGGGTTGTCGTCGATCTCGACGTCGCCCGAACGCCCGATCGTCAGCTGCTGCCCGGCCACCGCCGGGAACTCCTCTCCACAGAACAGGACCTTCACCCCTACATCGGCCATCCCGCATGCTCGCACGCGGGCTCAGCTCACCGACA
>JAYSQM010000206.1:0-2439 GCA_043721575.1 Phycicoccus sp. | reverse complement strand
GGCGTGGTGCGCAGGGCCAGCTCGACATGACGCACGTGCGACTTGGCCACCACGGTCACCACCGAGGCGCCCGAGTCGATGAGCGCTCGGACCTGCGGGTCATCTCCTGCCACAGTGCCCGCTCGCCGCGTGGCGCCGAACGCCGCCAGCGTCGCATTTCGCAACGAGAGCTCCCGCTGGGCCCGGGCGAAGAACTCGGTGTCCTTGGGGTTGGCGCCGGGCCAGCCGCCCTCGATGAAGCCGACGCCGAGCTCGTCCAGGTGCACCGCGATGGCCAGCTTGTCCGCGACCGAGAGGTTCAGGCCCTCTTGCTGTGCGCCGTCGCGCAGCGTGGTGTCGTAGACCTGCAGGTCGCTCATCATCAGCCCTGTCTCGAGTTCTCGTCATCCGTTGCCCAGGCACGTGGTGTGCCGAAGCGTCGATCTCCATGGTCCGTCACGATCGTCTCGCCGCGCGATTCGCCCGGGCGAGGTGTTGCCCGGGAACGAAAAAGACCCCCCAGTGTGTGGGAGGTCTGCGCGGCGGGAAAAGCCCCGTCGCGCTAGTCGATAATGATGGTGGCAGTCGCCACAACCGTCCATGTGTTGATCACGAAGGCAGCGTGGCACGCCCATCCACCATCTGGCTACCCGTCTCGAAATGTGGTCACCACCATCACATCCTCGTGAGCACACCTTCAGGGACGCGACGATGCGCAGGCCCGGATGAAGGCGTCGAACAGGCGAACATCCTGCCCCGCCTCCGGGTGCCACTGCACGGCCAGCCGGAACCGCGACGCGGTGTGCTCCATCGCCTCCAGCGTTCCGTCCTGCGCCCAGGCGGCGGGCAGATAGCCGGGGTGACTGGACACGGACTGGTGGTGATAGCTCGGTATGACGACCTGTGGCCCGAGCAGACCGCTCACCTTGGTGCCCTCGACCGTGCGCACGGGATGGGAGCCGTAGACCCCTGGGGCGGGTGAGTGCCCGTCGTGCCCAACACGGTCGGGCACGTGCTGCTCCAGCGTCCCGCCCGCAGCCACGGCCATCACCTGCATGCCGCGGCAGATGCCCAGCACCGGGGTGTCCCACTGTCGCGTGACCGCGGCCAGAGCCAGCTCGAAGGCGTCGCGGTCGGGACGCGCCTCCTGCACGCTCGGGTGGGGCTCCGCCGCATACCGCTGGGGTTCGACGTCGACGCCGCCAGCGAGAATCAGCCCGTCCAGACGCGAGACGACCCCGCGGGCCATCTCGGCATCGGCGTCCGCGCGCGGCGGGATCAGGACAGCGATCCCGCCGGCGCGCTCGACCTTGGCCACGTAGTTGTAGGGCAGCAATGCGTAAGGCATGCTCTCCCACACCCCGCGCACGGCTTTCTCGACGTAACAGGTGATGCCGATGATCGGCCGAGAGCTGTTGGTGTCCATGGCTTTTGGCGATCCGGCCATCACAGCGACCCAAGAGTCACAGCGGGGTGACGTAGGCGCCGGAGATTCCACCGTCGACCATGAACTGCGACGCCGTGATGAAGCTCGACTCGTCGCTGGCCAGGAACAGCACGGCGCTGGCCATCTCGTCGGGCTCGGCGAACCGGCCGACGGGGATGTGGACGAGGCGCCGTGCCGCTCGCTCGGTGTCCTTGGCGAACAGCTCCTGGAGCAACGGGGTGTTGACCGGGCCGGGGCACAGCGCGTTGACGCGGACACCCTCGCGGGCGAACTGCACGCCGAGCTCACGCGACATCGAGAGCACGCCGCCCTTGCTGGCCGTGTAGGAGATCTGCGATGTCGCAGCGCCCATGACTGCCACGAAGGACGCCGTGTTGATGATCGAGCCCTTCTTCTGCTCGAGCATGTACGGCAGGGCCGCCTTGCAGCAGAGGTAGACGCTGGTCAGGTTGACCTCCTGCACCCTCCGCCAGGCGTCAAGGTCGGTGGTGAGAATCGAGTCGTCCTCGGGCGGGGAGATACCCGCGTTGTTGAACGCGACGTCAACGCTCCCGAACTTCTCCTTGGCCGTCCGGAACAACGTCTCGACCTGGTCGGGGTTCGTGACGTCGCAGTGGACGAACACGCCACCGAGCTCCTGGGCGATCCGTGAGCCGTTGGCGTCGTCGACATCGCCGATCACGACCTTGGCGCCCTCAGCGGTGAACCGCCGGACGGTTGCCAGCCCGATACCGCTGCAGCCTCCGGTGACGACCGCCACCTTGCCCTCGATCCTGCCTGCCATAAGTGTTTCTCACCTTCCGTGTGGGTGTGCGATGCCTGTCAGCTGGCGTGGGTCAGCTGGCGTGGGTCAGCTGGCGCGTTGGTCAGCCGGTGGAGATGAAGACGTTCTTGACGTCGGTGAACGAGTCGAGCGCGTCAGGTCCGAGCTCGCGGCCGATGCCGGACTGCTTGAAGCCGCCGAACGGGGTCGAATACCGCACGCTGCTGTGGGAGTTCACCGAGAGGTTGCC
>JAYSQM010000205.1:0-3486 GCA_043721575.1 Phycicoccus sp. | reverse complement strand
GAGAGCGGGATGCTCGCCCAGCACCGCACCACGTTGTTCGGGATGGACACCGCGTTCATGCCGGCCGACGGTGTGGTCACCGGCGCTGCATCCGTGCTCGGTCGCCCGGTGCACCTGGCCAGCCAGGACTTCAGCGTCGCCGGTGGTTCTGCCGGTGAGATGCACTCGGTCAAGGTGGCAAAGGTGATGCGCTCCGCGTTGTACAACGGCACGCCGTTCATCTGCATCAACGACTCCGGAGGCGCCCGCGTCCAGGAGGGCATCGACTCCCTGTCCGGCTACGGCAAGGTGTTCTTCCAGAATGTCGCGCTGTCGGGTGTGGTGCCACAGATCTCGATCATCGCCGGCCCCTGCGCCGGTGGCGCGGCCTACTCCCCGGCGTTGACGGACTTCATCATCCAGACCCGGGCTTCGCGGATGTTCATCACCGGCCCCGAGGTGATCAAGCAGGTCACTGGAGAAGATGTGAGCGCCGAGGAACTTGGTGGCCCTGGTGCCCACATGGTGCGATCCGGGGTGACGCATTTCGTGGCCGACGACGACCACCAGGCCATCCTGCTCGCCAAGAAGCTGCTCAGCTTCCTGCCGAGCAACAACACCGAGGAGCCACCGTTCATCCCCGGCCAGGACGGTGTGGAGCGCGACGAAAGCCTCAACGAGATCATCCCCGACGACCCGAAGAAGGGTTACGACGTCCGCGAGATCATCGTCAGGCTCGCCGACCTGGGTGACTTCCTGGAGGTCCAGGTCGGGTTTGCCCCCAACATCGTCGTGGGCTTCGGTCGCATCACCGGCCGCACGGTCGGATTCGTGGCCAACCAGCCGATGGCCTTGTCCGGGGTGCTGGACATCGACGCCTCCGACAAGGGCGCACGGTTCGTGCGGTTCTGCAATGCCTTCAATATTCCGCTGGTCACCCTGGTGGACGTTCCCGGTTTCTTGCCCGGGGTCACGCAGGAGTACGGCGGGATCATCCGGCATGGGGCGAAGTTGTTGTTCGCGTACTCCGCGGCGACCGTCCCGAAGATCACGGTGGTGTTGCGCAAGGCCTACGGCGGTGCGTACCTGGCCATGTGCGGCAAGGACCTGGGCGCCGACCGTGTGTTCGCGTGGCCGACTGCCGAGATCGCCGTGATGGGCGCCGAGGGTGCGGCAGGCGTGGTCTTCCGCAGGGAGATCGCCGAGGCCGACGACCCGGTCGCCAAGCGGGCAGAGCTCGTGCAGCTGTATCGCGACGCCTTCTCCACGCCGTACGTCTCGGCCGCACGTGGTCTGGTCGACGACATCATCGAGCCATCTGACACCCGCCGCAAGCTCGCCCGCGCGTTGGAGAATCTCTCCGCCAAGCGCGAAATCCGTCCGCCGAAGAAGTACGGCCTGATCCCGCTCTGATCGACTTCGCCCCGAAGGAAGGAAGCAGCATGAGCGAGGCCAACGACACCGTTGCCGAACTGAGGGCCCTCGTGGCCGAGCTGGCAGCCCGCGTCCGAACGCTGGAGGAAGTGGCGGCCAGGCAGCATCCTGAGGTCAGCGAGGACCTGCTGCTGGCCATCTCCGCCGCCTGCGCGGCCTATCTGGGTAAACGCGCCACCGTCAAGCAGGTTCACCTGCGCCGTGGCAGCACGTGGACCTCTCAGGCACGCGCCGCCGCCCAGCAGTCGCACGCCGACCTGCACGGCCTGCGATGACCGGCAGACCGGACCGACACCGCAAGCACGAGGGATGACATGAAACTGACGATGACATGAAACTGACAGCGACATGAAACTGACAGCGACATGAAACTAAAAGTGACCGTGAACGGGTCGGTTTTCGACGTCGACGTCGAGGTGGAGGAGGAGCCCCTGCCCACGCTGGGCACCATCCTGGTCGGCAGCACCTCTGCCTTCGGCATGACCCCGACCGCAGTCAAGGCCCCGGCCACCTCCGCCAACGCGTTGACCACCCCAATGGCTGGCACCGTTGTCAAGGTGCTCATCGGGGCGGGCGCCGACGTAAAGTCCGGCCAGACCTTGTTGGTGCTCGAGGCCATGAAGATGGAGACCGAGGTGACGGCGCCCAAGGATGGCAAGGTCAAGTCGGTCGCTGTGGTCGTCGGCGACGCCGTCCAGGGTGGCCAGATCCTGATCGAGTGGGACGACTGACCCACCGCTGCCGAGCCGAAGGTCGCGGTGCACGCCCACCAGCACGTCGTCGGCTACCTACGCTCCCGTAAGCTACTCTTGCGTAGGTTACTGGTGGGTAGATGACGAGGAGACACCGTGATCAGAGCGCGCGCACGCACGGCGATGCTGAACGGGCATGAGCTCTGGTACCTGGACAGCGGCGACGGTCCGGCGGTGCTGTTCATTCACGGACTGCTCGGATCGCACCGGAACTGGTCGCATCTGGTCGACACGCTGAACGCCGATTACCGTGTGTTGGCGCCGGACCTCTTCGGCCACGGCGCGTCGGCGAAGCCGATGGGGGACTACTCGCTGGGCGCGCACGCGGCCACCTTGCGGGATCTGCTGGATCGACTCGGCATCGATCGGGTGACGCTGGTGGGGCACTCCCTCGGTGGCGGCATCGCGATGCAGTTCTGCTACCTGTTTCCGGAGCGTGTCGAGCGTCTCGTCCTGGTCTCCAGCGGGGGCCTTGGACGGTCCGTCAGTCCGCTGCTCCGCTCGGCCACGCTGCCAGGGGCCGAGTGGGTCCTGCCGCTGCTCGCATCCAGCTGGGTGCGCGGACGGGCCGAAGCCGTGGGACGGACCCTCGCCAGAGTGGGCTGGCGGGCAAGTTCGGATGTGACCGAAGCCTGGCACGGGTTCACGTCGCTCGCCGACGCTGACAGCAGGCGTGCCTTCCTCGCCACGACTCGCTCCGTCATCGATCCGGGCGGACAGACCGTGTCCGCGCACAACCATCTGCCGATGGCCATCGAGATCCCCACCCTGGTGGTCTGGGGCACGCGGGATCGGATGATTCCCACCTGGCACGCGACCACCGCTCATCAGGCGATCGCCGGCAGCCGGGTGGAGCTGTTCGAGGGTGCCGGACACTTTCCACACCTCGACGAGCCTGAGCGGTTCGCTGAGCTGCTGCGCGACTTCATTGCACGCTGAACCGCGCTGAACGCGGTCTTCCCCGCGACGAGTCCCGAATGAGCGCGGGCCGGTTCACGGGTGTGGTCCATGTCGTCTCTCAGGACCTTGGTCCTGACTGACGGGGTGAGTGCTAACCTACGGTTACGTAAGTTACGTTCCCGTAGGTTAGATGGAGGTTCCGCAGATGCCCATGCCGGCCAGCGTTCAACCCGCCCGCACGTCCCCGGCCGCCGCCAGCCGCTGGCCGGTGATCATCCAGGGCGGGATGGGTGTGGCCGTCTCGTCCTGGCGGTTGGCTCGCGCGGTGTCGCTGGTTGGTCAGCTCGGCGTGGTCTCGGGGACGGCGCTGGATGCGGTGATCGCCCGGCGGCTCCAGGATGGCGACGAGGGTGGTGATATC
>JAYSQM010000204.1:0-1287 GCA_043721575.1 Phycicoccus sp. | reverse complement strand
CCTTCACCCCAGCTACGTCGAGACCACGGTCACCTGCACCTGTGGCTCCACGTTCCAGACCCACAGCACCGTGGACAGCGGCAAGATCTCGTCCGACGTCTGCTCGCAGTGCCACCCGTTCTACACCGGCAAGCAGAAGATCCTCGACACCGGTGGCCGCATCGCCCGCTTCCAGGAGCGCTACGGCAAGAAGGACGCCAAGTAGCTTTCCTGCCGCGCCGGTCCCCGACTGTGTTGGTCGTGGGGCCGGCGTTGCTGTTTGTCCGAGCTGGTGTCCGAAGGCCGTTCACGGAAGGTGCCCGACATGCTGGAGTCCGCCGCGACGCTGGTGCAGGAGTATGCCGACCTCGAGGCTCAGCTTGCTGAGCCCGCGGTCCACTCCGACCAGGACGTCGTGCGCAAGCTGAACAAGCGGTATGCCGCGCTGGCACCGACGGTCGCGGCGTACCACGCGTGGCACGCTGCCCGCGATGACGCGGCGGCGGCCCGCGAGCTGGCTAATGAGGACGAGGCATTCGCCGAGGAGCTGCCTGCCCTCGAGGCCGCGCAGGCTGCTGCCGAGGACACGCTGCGCCGACTGCTGGTGCCCCGGGACCCCGATGACGAGCGCGACATCATCCTCGAGGTCAAGGCCGGCGAAGGCGGGGAGGAGTCGGCGCTGTTCGCCGGCGATCTGTTGCGGATGTACCTGCGTTATGCCGAGCGTCGTGGCTGGAGGACCGAGGTCATCGACTCCACCGGGTCCGACCTCGGCGGCTACAAGGATGTGCGGGTGTCGGTGAAGGCGCGCGGCGCCACCGAGCCCGGCGATGCGCCCTGGGCACGGCTGAAGTACGAAGGTGGCGTGCACCGCGTCCAGCGGGTGCCGGTGACCGAGTCCCAGGGCCGGATCCACACGTCAGCCGCCGGCGTGCTGGTGATGCCCGAGGTCGAGGACGTCGAGGTCACGATCGAGCCGGGCGACCTCAAGATCGACGTATACCGTTCGTCCGGACCGGGTGGCCAGAGCGTCAACACCACCGACTCGGCAGTGCGCATCACCCACCTGCCGACCGGCACCGTGGTGTCCTGCCAGAACGAGAAGTCACAGCTCCAGAACAAGGAGTCGGCGATGCGGGTGCTGCGGGCACGACTGCACCAGCGCGCCCAGGACGAGGCGGACGCGGCGGCCTCGGCCCAGCGCCGGTCCCAGATCCGTACGGTCGACCGTTCGGAGCGGATCCGGACCTACAACTTCCCGGAGAACCGCATCGCCGACCACCGCACCGGTTACAAGGCCTACAACCT
>JAYSQM010000203.1:0-1105 GCA_043721575.1 Phycicoccus sp. | reverse complement strand
GGTCGGCCTGCCGATCATCGCCTTGCCCGACGATGTGGGCTTCGACGACGTGATCAACCAGGTTCTGACCGCGGTGCTGAACCGTCAGGCCGCGGTCCTAGCGCGAGCCGACGAGGTGCACCGCGCGCTGGTCGACATCGTCCTGACCGGCGGCGGGCTGGACATGCTGTGTGCCGGGCTGGTCGGCATCCTCTCGGGCGCGGCGATGGTCACCAGCACCGACGGCCGGGTGCTGGCCAGCGACGGTCTGGACGGTGAGCTCGAGGCCGCGCTGGCTCTGGACTGCTTCGCCTCAGGGCGGTTCCTCGTCGAGTCCGAGCCGGTGGGGACCAGGGCGGGTGGCAATGTGCGTGCCCGCCGGGCGGTGGTGCGTATCGTGGCCGGGTCACTGGACCATGGCCGCCTCGTGGCCTTCTCCGCAGGCCGCGAGCTCACCGGTGACGACGTGCACATCCTGGAGCGCGCCGCCACCGTCGCCGCCCTGGCGATCACCAAGGCACATGCCGTCTCGGCCGTGGAGAGCAAGTACCAGGCCGACTTCCTGCGCGACGCCCTCGCGGGCCGGGCCGGCAACGCCGAGCACGTGATCGCCCACGCCCACTCCCTGGGCTGGGACATCGGCCGCCCGATGGTGGTGGTCGTGGCCGAGTCGGACCCGAGCTCCACGTCGCCCCAGCTGGCGCCTGATGAGCTGCGACCCATGCAGGAACGCTTTGCCACAGCCTGGGCGCAAGTGGTCCGGCAACGGGACCCCAAGGCACCGGTGGTCGGTTTCAGCCAGGAGGTCGTCGCCGTCCTGGGGGTGCCCCACGATGCCGACTCCGAGTCGATCACCCGCACCGTGCGGGATCTGGTTCGCCATGTCAGCGGCGACGGAGGTGGGGGGCGGCGGTCGTTCTCCACCGGGATCTCCCGACCCATCAGCTCGCCGGACGAGCTCCCGGGAGCCTACGAGCAGGCCCGTAAGGCGGTCAGTGTCGGCCGTCAGATGGCGGGACCGTCGGCCCTGACCCACTTCGACGGCCTTGGCATCTTCCGGCTGCTGACGCTGGTGCCGGACACCGCCGAGCTGCGCAGCTTCGCCTCTGAGGCCCTCGGTGCGCTG
>JAYSQM010000202.1:0-3825 GCA_043721575.1 Phycicoccus sp. | reverse complement strand
GGCGCCGAGGTCGTGGCACTGTGCGACACCAACGGGGGCATGCTGCCTCCGCAGGTCAGCGATGTGGTCGCCGACGTCCTGGACGCGAGCCGGGCCCGGCTGGGGATCCACTGCCACAACGACACCGGTTGCGCAGTGGCCAACTCCCTTGCCGCGGTCGCCGCCGGCGTCACCCACGTTCAGGGCACCATCAACGGGTATGGCGAGCGCACCGGTAACGCGGACCTGCTCACCGTGGTGAGCAACCTCCAGATCAAGCAGGGGCGCAAGGTTCTGCCCGAGGGCCGGCTGCGCGAGGCGACCCGGATCGCCCACGCGATCAGTGAGGTCACGAACGTGCCTCCGTACAGCCGACAGCCCTACGTCGGCGCAAGTGCGTTCGCGCACAAGGCAGGTCTGCACGCCAGCGCCATCAAGATCGAGCCCGGCCTGTACCAGCACACGGACCCCACGGCCGTCGGCAATGACATGCGCATGCTCGTCTCGGACATGGCAGGGCGGTCCAGCATCGAGCTCAAGGGGCGCGAGCTCGGCTACGACCTGAGCGGGGAGCCCGAACTGCTCAGCCGTGTCCTTGCCCGGGTCAAGGAGCTCGAGCTCGCGGGCTACACCTTCGACGCGGCGGACGCCTCGTTCGAGCTGTTGCTGCACGGTGAGGTTGCGGGCGAGCCCCTCAGCTATTTCGGCGTCGAGTCCTGGCGGGTCATCACGGACTCGTTGGGCCAGGGCCAGGCCATGTCCGAGGCCACGGTCAAGCTCACCGCCGGGGGCCAGCGCGTCGTGGCCACCGGAGAGGGCAACGGTCCCGTCAACGCCCTCGACCACGCTCTGCGACAAGCACTTTCGTCCGCCTACCCCGAGCTGGACAAGCTCGAGCTGATCGACTTCCGGGTGCGCATCCTGGATGCCGCCCACGGCACCGATGCCGTGACCCGGGTGCTCATCGAGACCTCGGACGGGACCACCTCCTGGGAGACGGTCGGGGTGGCGCCGAACATCGTCGAGGCAAGCTGGATCGCCCTGGTCGACGGGATCACCTACGGCCTGAGACGCCAGTCGGTGCCGGTGCGCTGAGGCTGGGATCCTCTTGGGGCGCGCGCAGATAGGCGGGTCAGGGGTCCGCTTGGTGCCCGGCTGAACCGTGGACTGCTCGGGTCCGTGTTGCGTAGGTAGGCCCACTTCCGCGCAAAGGAGCAACCTCATGTTCACGCGTTCCCGAATCTCCCGAAGGAGATCACTTCTCGCTGCCACGGCCCTCGGCGCCGGGGTGGTCATCGCCGCTGCCGTGCCCGTTGCCCAGGCGGCAGCCCCGGCGCAACGCTTCGATCAGGTCAACCTGGTCTCTGACCAGCCGGGTGTGGCACAGCTGCAGGATCCGCTGCTCGTCAACCCCTGGGGACTCTCGCGCTCGCCGGTCAGTCCCGTCTGGGCCTCGAACAACGGCACCGGCAGCTCCACGCTCTATCGCGGAGCTGCCGGGGGAACCGCGGTCAGCAAGGTGGCCCTCGAGGTAGCCATCACCGGCAGTGCGCCCACCGGTCAGGTCTTCAACGACACGACCGGCTTCGTGGTCGGCACCCCGCCCGCCGGAGGGCCGGCCGCCTTCATCTTCGACAGCGAGACCGGTGACATCACCGGCTGGAACCGGGCCGCGGCGCCGACGACGGCGTTGGTCATGGCGCATTCCGACGGGGCGATCTACAAGGGGCTGGCGTTGCTGCACAGCGCGACCGGTCCCTACCTGCTGGCAGCGGACTTCCACCACGGACGCATCGACGTCTTCGACAGGAACTGGGCGCGCGTTGACCTCGGTTCCGCCTTCACCGATCCGCAGCTGCCGGCCGGCTACGCCCCGTTCAACGTGTACGTCTCCGGGGCCTCGGTCTACGTCAGCTATGCCAAGCAGGACGCGCAGGCCAAGGACGAGATCGCCGGGCACAACCTGGGTTTCGTGGACAAGTACACCAGCGACGGTCGCACGGTGCAGCGCATCGCGAGCCGGGGCAACCTGAACGCGCCCTGGGGCATGACCATCGCGCCGGACAGCTTCGGCAGGTTCGCGGGCTCCTTGCTCGTCGGCAACTTCGGTGACGGCGGGATCGGGGCCTACACCGACAGTGGTGACTTCCTCGGTTTCCTGCGTGACGCCAAGAACCACAAGATCGCGATCGACGGGCTGTGGGCGCTGCTGCCGGGGACGGCGGCCAGCGGCGGCACCGACGCGGTGTGGTTCAGTGCGGGGCCGGGGAACGAAGAGCACGGCCTCCTGGGTCTGCTCCGTCCGTCCGCCCGCTAGCAGGTCTGCAGCTCGAGCAGGATGTCGCAGGCGTCGATGAGCCTGTGCCGAAGTACTTGCGCTCGGGTCGAGAAGTCGCGCTGCGCGGTCACGTACTCCGCCTTCCCGGCGGGGGTCTCGATCTTCACCGGCTCGTAGCCGAGCGGTCGCAGGTCGTATGGCGCCGCGCGCATGTCCAGCACGCGCACCTCGCGGGCCAGGTCGAAACAGTCCAGGGTCAGGTCGCCCGGGATGGCGGGGGCGAGCTTGTAGGCCCACTTGTACAGGTCCATGTTGGCGTGCAGGCAGCCGGGCTGTTCCATCGCAACCTGCGAATCCCGTGACGGCGCCAAGGTGTTCAGTGGAAGAGCAGGCCGAGTGAAGAACCGGAAGGCGTCGAAGTGGGAGCACCGGATCTGGTGGGACTCGACCACCTCGTCGGTCCCCTCCGGGCCGAGCCGTAGCGGCCAGTCGGCGTGACGCACCTGCTGCCGGCCCTGGCGGTAGACCATCGCCCACTCGTGCAGACCGAAGCACCCCAGCTGGGCGGGTCGTGCGGCCGTCGCGGACAGCAGGTCGCGGACGAACCGCACCGTGTCCGAGCGAGCCGCGAGAAAAGCCTCGAGGTCCATGCGCGCGGCGCCATCGGCATACCGGTAGCACTTCCACTCGGCGCGCTCCCTGGCATCTTCGAGCACGACCCCCGGACCCGGGTGCCAGCGGCGCAGCTGGCCCGGACGGTGCGAGTAGTACGTGAAGAGGAAGTCCTCGACCGGGTGCTTGCGAGCGTCGTGGCGCCGGCTCAGGTGTGAAGCTGTCAGAGCGTCGACGCGGGCGTGGTGCGCCGACTCCAGGCCGCGCCAGTGACTGGCCTCGAGACACCGCTGATCCACGGCAGTGAGGATACGCGGGCACTGAGGATACGCGGGCGCGGTGGGCTCGGTTGGGCGCGCCGACGGCTTGAATCCACTGGCCGATATGGTCGACTCGTGCGCATCGCGAGATACACCTCTGGTGAGGACCCGACCTACGGCATCGTGCAGGGGGACCCCGGCGCCGAGTGGATCGCCGAGATCCAGGGCGACCCGCTCTACCAGCCGGTCGTCTTCACGGGCAACCGTGTGTCGCTGGCCGACGTCCGGCTGCTGGCACCGGTGATCCCCCGCAGCAAGGTGATCGGCATCGGCAGGAACTACGCCGAGCATGCCCGCGAGATGGGCGGCGAGGCGCCCACCGAGCCGCTGATGTTCCTCATTCCCAACACCGCCGTCGTCGGACCGGGTGACCCCGTGGTGCTGCCACCGCAGAGCAACGAGGTGCACTACGAGGGCGAGCTCGCCGTCGTCATCAGTCGCCTGTGCAAGGACGTCCCGATCGAGCGCGTCAAGGACGTCGTCTTCGGCTACACCTGCGCCAACGACGTGACAGCGCGTGACCTGCAGAAGGCCGACGGTCAGTGGGCCCGCGCCAAGGGCTTCGACACGTTCTGCCCGCTCGGGCCGTGGATCGAGACCGACCTGGACACCGGTGACCTCTCGATCGTCACCCGC
>JAYSQM010000201.1:0-1976 GCA_043721575.1 Phycicoccus sp. | reverse complement strand
GGTGTCCCACCAGGTAGCGCGTAACGGTGGCCGGCAACCCAGGCGTAGAGACGTGCGGCCAGCCACGAGCACCCAGGAGCCACGAGCAGCGCGCCGAGCGGACGCCATACAGGGTGACCTGCGCGCAGGGCCGCGGCGATTGCGGCGTGACCGCTGGCCACCTGACCGCCCTCGCCGACCCACTGCACCGCCGCGATGCACTCATCTGCGGTGAGGCCGAGCTCAGCCAGGTCCAGCCGCTGCCAGGGAGCAACGGAGGCGGAGCCGCCCCTGACCACCCAACGCACGAGGAACCGGGCGGACGTGGTGCAGAACCCGCAGTCACCGTCGAAGATCAGGACCGGTCGGGACGCGGATGGCTTCACCGGGTAAGCCATCCGGTCACTCGGCCACCTGGTCAGCTGCCCGGCCGCCTGGCCACGCGCCGACGAGGCGCTGGCGAACGTCCTCGAGCAACATCGGAAGAGCCTTCGTCTGCCCGATGATGGGCAGGAAGTTTGAGTCGCCGCTCCACCTCGGGACAATGTGCTGGTGCAGGTGCGCCTGCACGCCGGCCCCGGCAACTGCACCCTGGTTGATCCCGATGTTGTAGCCCCTCGGCGACAAGGATGCCTCCAACGAGGCGATGCTGGCCTTGGTGAGGGCCCCGAACTCCAGCGTCTCCTCATCAGTCAGGTCGACGTAGAGCGATACGTGACGGTAGGGGCAGACCAGCACGTGACCGGGGTTGTACGGAAAGAGGTTCATCACGACGTAACAGCTCTGGCCACGGTGGACGATCAGGCCCCCGGCGTCGTCCTTGCCGGTAACCACGCAGAAGGGGCAGCCCTCACCAGCGCCATCGGTCGGGCGCTGGCCGTTGAGGTACACCATCCGGTGTGGGGTCCACAGACGCTCGAACCCGTCGTCGACGTGAGCGAATTCGTGCGCCGACTCGAGTTCCGGCCCTTCGTGGCTCTGGCGGCTCTCATCCTGCGTCATGGTCCCGATCCTATGCATCCTGCGTCAGGTCGCGGCGACGACCATCCAGCGTGCGCCCAGTGCGAGAGCACCCACCGTCACCAGGAGGAAGAACCCGACCCACACGATCGCCGGCACCTTGGTCAGCCGCGAGAGCTGGTCGGCGTCGGAGCGCTCAATGTCGGCCCGGGCCTCACGTCGGTGTGCCTGGAGCTCCAGGACCGGTCGTGGGGCGGCCAGGAGCAGGAACCACGTCAGAATGTAGGCGAATGCAGACTGCATCTGTGGTTGGAGCCACCACGAAACGGCGAACACCACTGCTGCGCTGACCAGGATCGACCAGAGCCCGAACCAGTTGCGCACCTGGATCAGCAACAACGCCAGCAGGATCAGCAACGCCCACAAGAGTCCGACGGCTCGGTGATGGGCCAGCATCGCGGCGGCTCCCAGTCCGAGCAGGCCCGGCCCGACGTAGCCGGCCGCGGCCGTCATGACCATGCCCGGCCCCGTTGGCCGGCCGGCGGAAACGGTCAGACCGGAGGTGTCCGAGTGCAGCCGTATGCCGTGCAGCTTGCGTCCCGACAACAGGGCTGCGATGCCGTGCGCCGCCTCGTGCACGATGGTCACGACGTGCCTGGTGATCGACCAGGCGCCCGGAGCCCAGACCAACAGCGCCGCGAGGACGGCGGTCGACGCGACGACCCAACCGGGCGGTGCCGCCTGGGTCGTCAGGGCGCGTTGCCACACCCCACCCAGGATGTCCATCACCTCACGCAGGGTGTCCACGGTGAGGGCGCTCAGACCTGTTTGCGGCTCTCGACAGCCTCCACGATCTCGGTGATCGCCTCGGCAATCGGGACACCGTTCTTCTGTGAGCCGTCGCGGTAGCGGAACGAGACTGCGCCAGCAGACCGGTCGTCCTCGCCGGCGATGAGCATGAAGGGCACCTTGGACTTCTGGGCGGTGCGGATCTTCTTGGGGAACCGGTCGGCCGAGGTGTCGACCTCGACGCGAAT
>JAYSQM010000200.1:0-2051 GCA_043721575.1 Phycicoccus sp. | reverse complement strand
CGACTTCGCCACGCCTGGCGACATCGTGCAGTTCGGCGACATCATATCGATCCCCAGCGTTGCCGGTATGTCCGTGGGCCAGGCTCAGGCGACCCTGACTGCAGCCGGGTTCATGCCGGTGGTCGGCGCCGCCGTGAGCTCCAGCATCCCGGCGGGTCTGGCCGTGGGCACCCAGCCCGGGTCGCGGGCGCTTCGCGGCAGCCCGGTCGTGATCGTGACCTCGACCGGGGTCGTGCCGCCGCCACCCGCCACGGTGCCGCCACCCGCCACGGTGCCGCCGCCACCACCCGCCACGGTGCCACCCCCGGCCTCAGCGTTGCCCACCTGCGTGCCGCCCCTCAAGAAGTGCAGATAGAAAAACCTCAGTGGGGGCCGCGACCTGAGGCGCCATGGGGCGCGCGGCAGGTTTGTCAGCGCGCGTCGAGAGCCGACTTCACGACCGCGGCGACGCGTCCCCCTTCTGCCCGGCCAGCCACCAGTAAGGTGGCGGCCTTCATGACCAAGCCCAGCTGCGCTATACCGGTGGCACCCGTCTCACTGATCGCCTGCGCGACCAGCGCCTGCAGCTCCGGCTCGGACAGCTGGGCCGGCAGGTAGGCCTGCAGGAAGGCCAGCTCCGCCTCCTCCTTGGCCGCGAGCTCCGGACGCTTCGCCTCGAGGTATGCCGTGGCCGCCTCACGCCGCTTCTTGGCCTCCTTGGCCAGGACCTTGAGGACCTCGTTGTCGGACAGCTCGCGGGCCGTGCTGCCCGACACCTCTTCGTTGGTGACGGCGGTCAGCGCCATCCGCAGCGTCGCCGAGCGCACCTGGTCACGCTCACGCATCGAGGTGTGCAGATCGGAGCGCAGGGTGGACTTCAGCTGTGAGGTGCCCGGTTGAGTCATATCCGCAGTCTGACACTGCTGGCAGCCGGGGTGTTTGCGAGGATGGGCCCGATGAACCTGACAAGAGCCGCACTGCACACCGCCGCCGGCCTGGCCGCCGTGGGCGCCGGCGGGCTGGCCTACGCGTCCATGATCGAGCGCAACGCCTTCACGGTGCGACGGTTCAGCGTCCCGGTGCTGCCTCGTGGTGCGGCGTCGCTGCGCGTCCTGCACGTCTCGGACATCCACCTGCTCCCCCGCCAGGCGCGAAAGATCGAATGGCTCCGGGGGCTCGCCGCGTTGGAGCCGGACCTGGTCATCAACACTGGTGACAACCTCGCCGATCTCCAGGCCGTTCCTGCCCTATTGCGAGCGCTGGAGCCGTTGCTCGCGGTTCCGGGTGTGTTCGTGATGGGCTCCAACGACTACTTCGCGCCGAGTCTGAAGAACCCAGCGCTGTACCTGACGAAGGGACGCGCTCCGCTGCGCGACACCATTCCGCTACCGACCGCTGATCTTGTGGACGCCTTCACCCGCGCCGGCTGGGCGGACCTCACCAACGCTCGAACTGCGCTGTCGGTCGGCGACCAGTTGCTGGAGTTCGTGGGCGTCGATGACCCCCACCTCAACTACGACCGGTATGCCGCGGTCGCCGGTCCCAGCGACCCTGCCGCGGCGCTGACCGTGGGAGTCACCCACGCGCCATACAGGCGGGTCCTAGACTCGATGACGGCCGACGGCGCGGGGCTCGTAATCGCCGGCCACACCCACGGCGGGCAGCTCTGTCTGCCGTTCTACGGGGCGCTGGTGACCAACTGTGACCTGGACCGGCGGCGGGCCAAAGGGGTCTCGCGCTGGTGGCCGGGGGCTGGCGCCACGCCGTCGTCCCGGGCACCGGCCGATGCGGCGTGGCTGGAGGTCTCGGCCGGGTTGGGGACCTCGCCGTACGCGCCGGTGAGGTTCGCCTGCCGACCCGAGGCAACCCTGCTGACCCTCACAGCCAAGCCGGTCGGCGGCTGAGGCTTGGACCCGATTCGGTGCTGGCAGCCCGGCTCGGCTATTCTCTTGCTTCGCTGCCCGCACCACGGTGTGGACGGCATGCCACGGGGTGTGGCGCAGCTTGGTAGCGCGCTTCGTTCGGGACGAAGAGGCCGCAGGTTCAAATCCTGTCACCCCGACCAGTGTTTC
>JAYSQM010000199.1:0-1695 GCA_043721575.1 Phycicoccus sp. | reverse complement strand
GCCACGGTCCAGATCGTGGGCGACGACCTGTTCGTCACGAACCCCCAGCGCCTCGCGCGTGGGATCGCGGCCAACACTGCAAATTCAATACTGGTCAAGGTCAACCAGATCGGCTCGCTGACCGAGACCCTGGATGCCGTCGACATGGCCCACCGGGCGGGCTACACCTGCATGATGAGCCACCGTTCCGGTGAGACCGAGGACACGACGATCGCCGACCTCGCCGTGGCGACCAACTGTGGCCAGATCAAGACCGGCGCCCCTGCCCGGTCCGAGCGTGTGGCCAAGTACAACCAGCTGCTGCGCATCGAGGAAGAGCTGGACGATGCTGCGCGGTATGCCGGCGCCGGCGCCTTCCCGCGATTCAAGGGCTCGGCTGCCGCAGCCGACAAGGGCTGAACACCGCCAGTGGCGACAAGGCGACGACCAGGCAGTACGCCGAGGACTCCTCGGCGTACTGCCACGTCGCGTGTCAGCAGCTCTGCCTCCGCACGTCCGTCAGCAACACGGCCAGCTACGCGACCGGCCGCGGCAGCGCGTGGCCGCCGCCCGTCGGGGGAGCTGCGCACACCCCGGTCCATCAAGCGGATGGCCATCCTGGCGTCGATCTTCGTGATGCTCGCGGTGACGCTGATCCCGACGCTGCGCTCGACCCTGAACCAGCGCAGCCAGATCAACGACCTGCGCAGCGAGCTGGCCCAAAAGCGCGAGAAGGTCGCTGCGCTGCAGCGGGAACAAGGGCAGTGGAGCGACCCGGTGTACGTCGAGCAGCAGGCCCGCGAGCGTCTCAAGTTCGTGCGGGTGGGCGAGACGTCCTACACGGTGATCGATGCGGAGACTGCGCCTGTGGACGCCGGTGGCCCGAAGATCGCGGCTCCCGGGCAGGCTTCCACGGCCAACAGCCCGTGGTACGGCCAGCTGTGGCAGTCGATGGTGATCGCGGACACCCCGGCCAAGGCCCCCGCGAAGGCGCCCGCGAAGGCGACCGTCAAGGCACCGGCCCAGAACCTGCCCTCGACGGCCCCCTCCTCGACCAGATGAGCAGCTTGGGCCACCTGGGTGGCTCGGGCCACTTGAGCGGTCCGGACCAGATGGGCAGGTCGAGGCGTGTCGAGCAGGTCGACGCTGCGGATCTGGCAGCGGTGCAGGAGCAGCTCGGTCGGGTGCCCCGCGGCGTTGCCGCCGTGGCCCACCGGTGTCCTTGCGGGCTCCCGGACGTGCTGCGCACCGAGCCTCGACTGCCTGACGGCACACCGTTTCCCACGACGTACTACGCGACCTGCCCGCGGCTGACCGCAGCCATCAGCACGCTGGAGACCAGCGGGATGATGCGCGAGATGACCGAGCGGCTGGAGCGCGATCCCGAGCTCGGCAGCACCTACGCCGCCGCCCACAAGGACTACCTGCGCCGCCGCAGCGAACTCGGCGATGTCGCCGAGATCGATGGCATCTCGGCCGGTGGAATGCCCACCCGGGTCAAGTGTCTGCATGTGCTGGTCGGCCACTCCCTGGCGGTCGGGCCGGGCATCAACCCTCTTGGGGATGAGGCGCTCGAGGCCCTTGGCGACTGGTGGGCGCCCGGTCCCTGCGTTTCCCGTGACCACGCATGACCCGCGTCGGTGCGATCGACTGTGGCACGAACTCGATCCGGCTCCTGATCGCCGACTTCGACGGGGACTCGGGGTCACTGACCGA
>JAYSQM010000198.1:0-20886 GCA_043721575.1 Phycicoccus sp. | reverse complement strand
GGGCCCGACGCGCACGTCTTCGCGACGCTTCTCGAGCTGGTTCTTCGCCGGCATGTGCTCGTCGAACACGCTCTTTGCGAGGCTCACGAGCGCGGGGTGGGCGACCCACGTTCCGTCGTGGCCGTCGGTGACCTCGCGGAGCTTGTCCGCGCGCACCTTTCCGAGGGCGATCTCGTTCGCCTCGGGGTTGTCCTTGATCGGAATGACCGCGGCCATTCCCCCCATCGCATGCACGCCGCGGCGGTGGCACGTCTTGATGAGCAGCTGCGAGTATGCGCGGAGAAAGCCCTTGTCCATCGTGACCTGCCCCCGATCGGGGAGGACGGCAGCGGCGTCGGCGCGGCGCTTCTTGATGAAGCTGAAGATGTAGTCCCAGCGCCCGCAGTTGAGCCCCGCCGAGTGCTCTCGGAGCTCGCTCAGGATCTCGTCCATCTCGAACGCGGCGGGGAGGGTCTCGACGAGGACGGTCGCCTTGATGGTCCCGGACGGCATGCCGAGCTTCTCCTGGGCCCGGAGAAAGACGTCGTTCCAGAGGCGCGCCTCGAGGTGGCTCTCCAGCTTCGGCAGGTAGAAGAAAGGTCCCGCGCCGCGCGCGAGGAGCTCCTTCGCGTTGTGGAAGAAGTAGAGGCCGAAGTCGACGAGGGCGCCCGACATCGGCGCTGAGTCCACGACGATGTGCTTCTCGGGCAGGTGCCAGCCACGCGGCCGGACGACGATCGTGGCCAGGTCCTCTCCGAGCAGATACGACTTACCCTCGGGTGAGGTGAAGTCGATGGTGCGGTCGAGGGCGTCACGCAGGTTGAGCTGGCCTTCGATGACGTTGGCCCACGTAGGGGTCGACGCGTCCTCGAAGTCGGCCAACCAGACCTTGGCCCCGGAGTTGAGGGCGTTGATGGTCATCTTGCGGTCGGTCGGTCCGGTGATCTCGACGCGACGGTCGACCAGGCCGGGCGCCGGTGGTGCGACCTGCCAGTCGCCGTCGCGGATCTCCTGTGTCTCGGGCAGGAAACCGAGCGTTCCTCCGGCCGCCAGCTCTTGGTAGCGGTCGTCACGGGCCTGGAGCAGCTCGAGCCGGCGAGCGTCGAAGCTCCGATGGAGGTCGGCGAGGAAGGCCAGGGCCGGCGTCGTGAGCACCTCGTCGTAGCGCTCGCCACTGTCGCCCGTGATCTGCACGCCGTCGGGGGTCGTCATCCATGCTCCTCAAGTCATTACTTCCACAATGCGGAATCTACTTATCTATCCTCAGAACAGTAGACAGGCTCGAAGCCGAGGTCAATGGTTCAGGGCAAGCCTTCAAGACCCGCCGACTGTCGACGTCCGCACGATCCAAAGCCTGCGGGACTCGAGCTCCCCCGCTCCCCCGATCACCGGTGTTAGCCGGCCGGGTCTGTCTTGGACTGGGGTTTGCCCGAGGCGAGGTCGTCCGAGAGCCTCCGGGCGGCGTCGGTCAACAGCGGGACGGCGCGGGCCACCAGGTCGTCGGTCATGCGGGTGGCCGGCCCCGACACGGACAGCGCGATCCGTGAGGGGGCCCGGGGCACTGCGACGGCGACGCAGCACACTCCCAGCTCCTGCTCTCCCTTGTCCGTGGCATATCCCTGCTCCAGCACCTGCTCCAGCACGGCGGCGAACGCCTGCGGGTTGGTGATGGTGTGCTCGGTGTAGGCGTGCATGCCGGTGCGGCGCAGCAACGCCTGGACGTCCGTCGGGTCGATCAGGGCCAACAGCGCCTTGCCCACGGCAGTGCAGTGGGGCGAGACCCGCCGTCCGACCTCGGTGAACATGCGCATGGACTGCCGGGACTGCACCTGCCCGACGTAGACGATCTGCTCACCGTCGAGCATGGCCAGGTTCGCCGACTCGCCGAGGCTGTCGACCAGGTCGCTCAGGTAGGGTCGGGCCCAGGTGCCGAGCATCCGTGCCGAGGACTCGCCCAGCCAGATCAGCCGGGGGCCGAGGGCATACTGACGGGAGGGCTCCTGACGCAGGTAGCCGAGGTCGACCAAGGTGCGCACGAAGCGGTGGATGGTGGGTAGCGGCAGGTCAGCCCGGGTTGCGAGCTGGGAGAGCCCCAGCGTCCCGCCGGCGTCCGCCATCGCCTCCAGGATGCCGAAGGCCCGTTCCAGCGACTGCACGCCGCCGGCGCGACGGGGCTCCTCCTCGCCAGCCTTTGCGGCGGACATCGGCAGGTCCCTTCGGTTCGCCCGTGGTGGGGTCCACGGGCCGGGGCGAATCAGTCGGGAAAGGTATTCCCTATCTCGGAATCTAGGCTCTCACGGGCGGTCGCGATTGACTTCCAATTAGTAGAAGATAATATCCACAATACAGAACCGTCGTGCGCAGGAGATGTCAATGCCTTCACCCAGTCCCGGCTACTCGATCACCGTCCGCGTCGAGGTGCCGGCTGTGGCGACCGCGACGGCCGCGCTCACCACCGCCGTGGGCTCGGCGGGGGGCGCGCTCACCGCGCTCGACGTCGTCGAGAGCCAGACGACCCGCATGGTGGTCGACGTCACCTGTGACACCTCGAACGAGGAGCACGCCGAGCTGATCACCAAGGCCATCGCCGAGATCCCCGGCGCGGTCGTGCGCAAGGTGAGCGACCGCACCTTCCTGATGCATCTCGGCGGCAAGATCGAGGTCACTCCCAAGGTGCCGTTGAAGCACCGCGACGACCTCTCCCGCGCATACACCCCCGGCGTGGCCCGAGTCTGCCTGGCCATCGCCGAGCACCCGGAGGACGCGCGACGTCTGACCATCAAGCGCAACACGGTGGCCGTGGTCACCGACGGCTCGGCAGTGCTGGGCCTGGGCAACATCGGGGCGGCCGCCGCGCTGCCCGTGATGGAGGGCAAGGCGGCCCTGTTCAAGCAGTTCGGCGGCGTCGATGCCTGGCCGGTCTGCCTGGACACCCAGGACACCGACACCTTGGTGGAGATCATCCGCGCCATGGCCCCCGTCTACGGCGGCATCAACCTGGAGGACATCTCGGCGCCGCGCTGCTTCGAGATCGAGGCCCGGCTGCGCGAGCTCCTCGACATACCCGTGTTCCACGACGACCAGCACGGCACGGCCATCGTGGTGCTCGCCGCGCTGACGAACGCGCTGCGTATCGTCGACAAGCGCATCGAGGACGTGCGCATCGTCGTGTCCGGCGTCGGTGCCGCCGGGCACGCGATCATCCGGCTCTTGCTCGTCCAGGGCGCCGGCGAGATCATCGCGTGCGGCCGTACCGGCGCCGTCCACTCCGGGCAGGAGGGCATGGACCAGTTCCGCGGCTGGATCGCCGAGAACACCAACAGCGCCAACCTCGACGGCTCCCTCAAGGAGGTCCTGGCCGGGGCGGACGTCTTCATCGGCGTATCGGCTCCGAACCTGCTGACCGGCGAGGACATCGCGACCATGGCCCACGACGCCATCGTCTTCGCGCTAGCCAACCCCGTGCCTGAGGTTGACCCCGTGGCGGCCAGCGAGCACGCCGCCGTGGTCGCCAGCGGACGCTCGGACTACCCGAACCAGATCAACAACGTGCTCGTCTTCCCCGGGTTCTTCCGCGGTCTGCTCGACTCAGGCGTCTCGGACATCACCGACGAGATGCTGATCGCCGCGGCCAAAGCCATCGCCGACAGGGTCGCGGCCGACGAGCTCAACCCCAACTACATCGTCCCCAGCGTCTTCGACCCCACCGTGGCCCCCGCCGTGGCCGCAGCGGTGCGCGGGGTGGCCGCCCCCGAGGGAAGACCGATTCCAGCGACATCATCCTGAGAATCCCGGCACAGCACAGGAGAGAATTGAAGCCGGTGACGGAACATCCGTGTCATTGGCGCCCTGTCGAGCGACACGAGCAGATCCGGGTCAGCGGCGTCGCTGGCAGCGACCGCACCAGAACAGGTTGCGTCCCGCGACCAGCTGGGTGCGGACCTTCGAGCCGCACACGTGACACAGCTCGCCGGTCCGCTTGTAGAGGTAGAAGCGTCGCTCGAACCGGTCACCGAGTCGCTCCCCGGTGAACGCAGCCGCATGCGCGGCCGCCGAGCCGTTCGCGACCTCGGCCAGGGCATCGGCGACCTGGTCGTCCATGGTGAGGATCTGGCCGAAGGCGACACCGAGCGGCATCAGCTCGACCAGGTCATCCCAGATGCTCCGCCAGGTGGTCGACCGGATCTCCCGGCCGGGCCGGAACGGGTCGATCCGGTGCCGGAACAGCACCTCGCACCGATAGACGTTGCCGACCCCGGCCAGCACGGCCTGGTCCATCAGTAGCTCGGCAATCGGCTTGGTACTGCGCGAGATCCGGCGCAACGCAAGATCCGGGTCGGCGTTGGGCCGCAGCGGGTCGGGGCCGAGTCGGGCCTGGATCTGGTCCACCCTCTCCGGCGTGACCACCGCACAAACGGTCGGCGCCCGCAGGTCCGCCACGCACGTGTCGTTCAGCAGCCGCAGCCGCACCTGGCCCTGGACCGGAACGCGACCGATCGGGATACCGGGCCGTTTCGGATCAGGGTCGAGGTGGTGAGGCATCACGGAGAACTTGCCGATCAGCCCGAGGTGGACGTTCAGCCAGCGTTCCCTCTCGAACTCGACGAACAGGTGCTTGCCCCACGCCGAGGCGCCGACCAGCGTGAGCCCGTCCAGCAGCGCGGCGCCGTCCTCGAACTTGCCCTGCGGGCTGGAGACCGCAACCGGCAACCCGGCGAACGCACGGTCGAGCCGCCCCGCTAGCGCATGGGTCGTGTGACCTTCGGGCATCGGCTAGCTGGCCTCACCGCGCGCGGCCCTGGCCCGCTCGACGCTGCGTTGCAGCGCAGCGAGCAGATCCACCACCTCACCCGAACTGTCTTGCGCCGCCGGGGTTTGGCTCGCGTGTCCACCCTCCAGCTTGGTCTTGACCAGCGACTCGACCGCCGCCTGGTAGTCGTCCTCGTAGTCGTCCGGGATGTAGTCCCCCGCCAGTGACTCGACCAGCAGGTTGGCCATCGCGAGCTCGGCCGGCTTGGCGTCGGTGTCCTCACCGAGACTGGCGAACTCGGGGGAGCGGATCTCGTCCGGCCACAGCATGGTCTGCATGACGATGACGTCGTCACGCACGCGCAGAACCGCGATGGTCATCCGGGCCCGGATCGAGACGGTCACGATGGCCATCCGGTCGGCGGCCTTGAGCGCATCACGCAACAATGCGTAGGGCTTGGTCGCGGTCTTGTCCGGCTCGAGGTAGTAGGACTTGTCGAGCAGGATCGGGTCGATCTGGTCGGCGGGCACGAACTTCTCCACGGCGATCTCGCGGCTGCTGCGGGTCGGCAGGTCGGCCATGTCCTCGTCCGTCAGCACCACCATCTGGCCCTCGTCGGTCTCATAGCCCTTGGCGATGTCGTCATAGGACACCTGCTCACCGTCGATGCTGCAGATGCGCTGGTACCTGATCCGGCCGCCGTCCTCGCGGTGCACCTGGCGGAACTGCACATCGTGGTTCTCTGTGGCCGAATAGAGCCGCACGGGCACATTGACCAGGCCGAAGGTCACGGCGCCCTTCCAGATGGCACGCACGATCAGATCACTCTCCCAGTCTTCGGAATCATCACCGTGTTGCGGATCATTGTGTCGCGGAACGTCATTGTGTCGCGGGATCCTCATTGTCCCGTGGGTCAGGATGGACCCATGCGCCCCATGCTGGCTAGTTCGGGAACCGCGATCCCCCGCGGCCGGCGTTGGGCGCACGAGATCAAGTGGGACGGAATGCGCGTGTTGGCCGATGTCGCCGATGGCCGACTGAAGCTGTTGTCCCGCAACGGGAAAGACGTCACCTCGAACTTCCCGGAGCTGAGCACCCTGGCCGGCCCGGGGGTGCCCGACGACATGCTGCTCGACGGCGAGGTAGTGGCGTTCGACGGTGGGCTCCCTTCGTTCTCCGCCCTCGCCGAACGCCTGCACGTCAGCGACGCCGGGAAGGCACGCAGCCTGGCGGTCGCCCAGCCGGTCACCTTCATGGTGTTCGACCTGCTGCGCCTGTATGGCGTCGACCTCACCTCCCGTCCACTGGCCGAACGGCGGACGACCCTGGAGCGGATCGGCCTCGGCGGCCCCCACTGTCAGGTACCACCCACCTATGACGACGGAGACGCACTGCAGGCCGCAACCCTGGAGCAGGGGCTGGAAGGCATTGTCAGCAAACGACTCTCGTCCAGATACAGCCCAGGACGGCGCAGCCTCGACTGGCTGAAGTTCCCCCATCGCGCGTCGATGTCGGTGGTGATCGGAGGATGGCGGCTGGAAACCGACAGCACCCACCGTGTGGGCGCCGTGCTGGTCGGCACCCCGACCCCCAAGGGACTGGTCTATCTAGGTCGCGTCGGAAGTGGCCTGGCCGGCAAGGCGCAGGTGTCAGTCCTGGATGCGTTGCGTCCGCTAAGGATTGACGCATCACCTTTCGCCGACGAGATCCCGCTGGTGGACTCAAAGGGCACGGTTTGGGTTCAACCGGAGGTCGTCGTGGACGTGCAAGCGCTGGGACTGTCCGCACAGGGCAGGCTCAGGCAACCGGCATACCGTGGCCTTCGACCTGACCTGTCGCCCAGCGACCTGATCGACGAGGGGTGAGTTCGCTTGCCGGACAACGAAGCCGACGTCACTGCCGTGCTCGTTGACGGCCGGCACCTCCGGGTGAGCAACCTGGACAAGGTCATGTATCCGGCGACCGAGACCACCAAGGGTGAGGTGCTCAACTACTACGCCAGGGTGGCCCCGGTCCTGCTCGCGCACATCGCCGACCGGCCTGTGACCCGTATCCGCTGGCCGCACGGCACGAACGGACCGTCGTTCTTCGAGAAGAACCTGCCCCAGGGAGCGCCGCCCTGGCTGCGCTCTGTCATTGTGCCCACCAGCGGCTCGCGCTCGTCCCACGGCAGGGACACGATCCGATACCCCGTCGTCGACGACACGGCAGCCCTGACCTACCTGGTGAACCTCGCCTCACTTGAGCTCCATGTCCCCCAATGGCGATTCGACGCCGACGGCCAGCCACGTCATCCCGACCGGTTCGTGATCGACCTCGACCCGGGAACCCCGGCCGGACTGCACGAGTGCGCGCAGCTGGCTCTGCTGGTGCGTGAGCGGCTCGAGCGCATCGGGCTCACCACAGCGCCAGTCACCAGCGGCAGCACGGGAATGCAGCTGTATGCCGCGTTGCCGGGCGAGCAGGACTCCGACACGATCCGCGACATCGCGCGAGAGATCGCACGGGATCTCACCAGAGCTCGACCCGAGCTGGTCGTGTGGAAGATGACGAAGTCTCTGCGCCCCGGCAAGGTGTTGCTGGACTGGAGCCAGAATGTCGCCGTGAAGACGACGATCACGCCGTACTCGTTGCGCGGCAAGGACGCTCCCTTTGTCGCGGCGCCGCGCACATGGGCCGAGGTCGAGCTCGGCGCCGAGATACCGGACGCCCTGAGGCAGCTGGACATGGACGACGTCCTGGCCCGGCTGGCCAGCGATGGCGACCTCTTCGCCACAACCCTCTCCCCCACCCCCCAAACCTAGGGATCGTGTCGGGCAAGCCCTGGCAAACCTAGGGACTCTGCCGAGCCCAGGCTCAGTCAGATGTGAGCAAGGCGAGCTCCCGGGCGCGACGGGGGCAGGTGGCGCACGTGAGTGCACCCGGAAGAGCGAAGATGAAGCAGCACGACTCACGCATCCTCGGTTGGGGAGCAGAAGACAGACAGGCCTCGGCCGCCCGCTGCGACGCGATCGCCCATGTGTCCCGAACCGCGCCGAGCCGCTGTTTGGAGCTCATCTTCACCCCAGCGTCATAAGAGGTGGCGAACCTCTGGGCGTGCTCGACATAACGTTGCTGCGCAAGGGACTCGCGTTCAGCGTGGTCGGCAACCGTGAGCACGTCACCGCCAACTATCGAGACGTCGCAGGGATACAGCTCGGGATCGGCGAGGTCGAACCCGAGCTCCGGTGCCGAGCTGTCCAGCACCCACGGACCCAGTGCTGCGGCATAGGCGGCCGGATAGGCCAGTAGGTCGAGATACCACAGGAGCACGAACGCGGCCGAGACCCGGGGCGGAGTCACCTGGCCGTACTGTCTCGTCGTTCGGCGGGTCAGGGCATCACGCCAGGCAAAGGTGGGGTCATGCCCGCTCTCCTGCCCGTTCAGGACATCGGCGCAGGACCAGGGAAGTGGACTGTTAGCGCTGTGCACGCTGACGTTCAGCCAGCCGAGCCGCGCGGTCAGCTGGTCTGCGACAAAGCCCAGCTCAGCGGACGACACACTCATGACAAGGCCGCAGCGGCTGCGCCATAAGACGCAGACGCTGACACCGGCTGGGTCAGCCGTTGGCCTTGTCGTAAGCAGCCAGGAGGCTGGCCGAGATGCGGCCGCGGTCGCTGACCTTGTGACCTTTGTTGCGCGCCCACTCACGCACGACGCTCAGGTCGCCCCGGCGCTGGCCAGCCGTCGCCGCTGCTTTGCGCGAGCTCTTCCGGCCGCCGGAGCGACGGGCATGACCCACCCACGTGGCCAGGTCGTTACGCAGCTTCTTGGCATTGGCTGCGGTCAGGTCGATCTCGTACGAGACACCGTCGAGCGAGAACGACACGGTCTCAGCCGCGTCGCCACCGTCAATGTCGTCAACCAGCAGAACTTGGACGCGTTGCGCCATGGAGACTCCCGAATAAGGAACGTTATGAGTCGATGATCTGTGTTCACCGACTTTTGCGTGCCCCACCATACGCGAAACTCCTATGATGCGGAATCCCGCTCGTCGACATTGTTGGAAGGCCTCGCCGAAGACGCCGATTGTTCTTGACCGGCCTCCCACTTGGAATGCGCCAGGCGCTCGCTGCGGTCGCCTTCGAGCATTGCCTTGATGACCAGATAGAACAAGAAGGCGACGCCTGCGGACGGCAACAGGGCGCCAAGGGCGATCAGCACAGAATGCAGGCTCATGTTCACTCCGGCTTCAGTAACGGGAACAGAATGGTTTCGCGGATACCGGCGCCGGTGAACAGCATGACCAGGCGATCGATGCCAAGACCGAGGCCACCCATCGGCGGCGCGCCGTACTCCAGGGCACGCAGGAAGTCCTCGTCGAGCTGCATCGCCTCGACGTCTCCGGCTGCAGCCCGCAGGGACTGGGCGGTGAGCCGATCCCGCTGGATCACCGGGTCGATCAGCTCGGAGAAGGCCGTCCCGCGTTCGGTGCCACCGATGATCAGGTCCCATGCCTCGATGAGCTTGGGGTCCTTACGGTGCGGTCGGGCCAGCGGCTGGGCCGCCGGCGGGTAGTCGCAGACGAAGGTCGGCTGCAGCAGGGTCGGCTCGACGATCTCTCCGAACAGCTCGACCACCAGCTTCTCGGCCTCCCAGTCGGGGTGGACCGGCACCTCGCGGCGGGTCGCGATCGCCCGCAGGGTCTGGGCGTCGGTGTCCGGCGTGACGTCCTCACCAACCGCCTCGGAAAGGCCCTGATAGACCGGCAGCCAGCGCCATTCGCCGTCAAGGTTGATCGGCCCGGCAGGGGTGTCGATGACCCGCGAACCATAAGCATCCGCTGCCGCGAGGACGATCCACTGCATCAGGTCGGCCATCGTGTGTTGGTCGCCAAAGGCTTCATAGGCCTCGAGCATCGTGAATTCCGGACTGTGCGTGGAGTCGACACCCTCGTTGCGGAAGATGCGACCTATCTCGAAGACCTTGTCCACGCCGCCGACAACGGCTCGTTTGAGATACAGCTCCAGAGCAATGCGCAGCGACATCTTGATATCGAAGGCATTGAGGTGTGTCGGAAAGGGTCGGGCCGTGGCGCCACCGTGGACGAGCTGCAGAACCGGCGTCTCGATCTCGATGAACCCACGGTTGTGCATGGTGTCGCGCACCGCACGAACAATGGTCGCTCGGTTGCGGACCATGTCACGTGCCTCCTGGCGCACGATCAGGTCGGCATAGCGCTGGCGCACCCGGGACTCCTCGGACAGCTCGCTGTGCATGGTCGGAAGTGGTCGCAGCGCCTTGCTCGCCATCAGCCATTCGTCGGCCAGCACGGACAGCTCGCCACGCTTGCTCGAGATCACCCGACCGTGCACGAAGACGAAGTCGCCGAGGTCCACGTCGGCCTTCCAGTCGGCCAGGGACTGCTCGCCCACCTCGGCCAGGCTGAGCATCGCCTGCAGGCGCGTGCCGTCGCCCTCCTGCAAGGTGGCGAAGGCCAGCTTGCCGGTGTTGCGGATGAAAACCACCCGACCTGCGACGCCCACGACGTCCTGGGTCTCCTCGGCGGTCTCCAGGTGCCCGTAGGCCGCCCGCACCTCGGTGAGCGTGTGCGTGCGAGGCACGCCCACGGCATACGGCTCCCGGCCCTCGTCCAGCAGGCGAGCCCGTTTGTCCCGGCGGACGCGCATCTGCTCGGGCAGGTCGGTCTCGGGAACGGCGGGGGCGGGAGTCTCACTCACCCGGCAAGGGTACCCAGCAGATCTGTGCGCCCTGCACGGTAGTTTCGGGGCATGAGCCAGCCCGAGGGTGCCAAGGGGTTCGGCGCACGTCGCGCGTCCTTCGGGGACTACGCCGCGACGTATGACGCCGTGCGTCCGGAGTGGCCCGCAGAGACCGTCGCCTGGATGCTCGGATCACCAACAACCGGGGTGGTATGCCGTGTGGTCGACCTGGGTGCCGGGACCGGTAAGGGAACCCGTGCGATCGCCGCACTCGGGCACGAGGTCATCGCCGTCGAGCCCTCGGACGGTATGCGGGAGGCGCTCGGGGTTTCCCTGGCGTCGATGCCTGCGGATGTTGCGCGACGGATCACCTCCCTGACCGGCGGGGCCGAGGACATTCCTGCCGAGACCGGCTCCGTCGACGCGGTGACGGTCTTCCAGGCGTGGCACTGGTTCGACGCAGAGGCTGCCGCCGCCGACTGCGCCCGGGTGCTCCGGCCCGGGGGCTGGCTGTCGATGGGATGGCACCACCGGTACGAGGACCTCGAGTGGTCGCGCGAGCTGTCCGACATCGTCGAGCATCAGGACAACGTGCCGGACGGCAATGAGCAGCCACCCGTGTGGCCGGAGTTCGAGCCCTTCGAGACCGAGGTCTTCACCTACGGCATGCGGCAGAGCGTCGAGGACCTCGTGCTACACGTCTCGACCTGGTCGTTCGTGGCGATCCGCCCAGAGCGCGACCGGGTCCTTGCCGAGGTGCGCGCGTTGGGGCGACGGGTGGCCGACCCCGACGGGATGGTCGAGATTCCGATGACGACCTGCTGCTACCGGCTGCGCCGACGCTGACCGCGGCCTCGACGATACGGTGAAAGACTGTGGGCGTTGTGGCGCCCACAATCCTTCGCCATATCCGCATTGACGCCGCTTACGGTGCCCGGCGGCAGGTCAGGCCCCGTCGTCGACAAGATCGAGGGCGATGTCGAGGATCGGCGAGGAGTGGGTCAGCCCGCCAACGCTGAGGAAGTCGACGCCCGTCTCGGCATACGCTCGCGCAACTTCCAGGGTCAGACCCCCGGTGGCCTCGACCTCGACCTGCTGACCGGTGCCCCGCACGGCGTCGACGGTGGCTCGCAACAGGCCGACAGACATGTTGTCGCACAACAGGAACCGTGCCCCGGCGGCCACCGCCTCGAGCGCCTCAGCCGTGGTGGTGACCTCGACCTGTATGTCCACGGCCGGATAGTCCCGGTGAACGGCCTCGAACGCCGCCGACACCGAACCCGCCGCCAGCTTGTGGTTGTCCTTGATCATGGCCACGTCGTACAGGCCCATCCGCTTGTTGGTGCCGCCGCCGCAGCGCACGGCGTACTTCTCCAGCGCACGCAGTCCAGGCGTCGTCTTGCGCGTGTCCAGAACCATGACGCCCGTGCTCTCGAGGGCATCGGCCCACTGCCGGGTGTGGGTCGCGATCCCCGAGAGCCGGCTGACCAGGTTGAGCATCGTGCGCTCCCCCACGAGGGTGGCCCGGGTCGACCCGCGCAGTATGCCGATGACGTCGCCCCTGTGGACCGCATCACCGTCCTCGCGGAGCAGCTCCACGTCCACCTCGCCTGACCCGAGGCGCTCGGCCACCGCGCGAAAGACCAACGAGATCAACGGGATCCCGGCGACCACACCGTCAGCCCTGGCCACGACGTGCGCGACGCCGCGCTGGGTCGCGGGGATGGTGGCAGAGCTGGTGACGTCGAGACCGGGATAGCCGCCGAGGTCCTCGTCGAGCGCGCCCTCGACGACAGCCTGCGCACGCACCTCGGGAAAGGCGCCCGGGACAGGTCCCGGAGAGTGATGGCGTGGACGACACGCGGCAGGCTGGGGTGGCACAACCTGGGGTTTGATCGGGTGAAAAGACGTGGTGATCGACCCGTCGGCTGCGCGGACGGCATACGTGTGTCCGAGCCAGTTGGCATCATCGCGGTCGGTGAAGTCCGAGCGAACATGGCCACCGCGGGTCTCCTCGCGCAGCGTGGCCACGGCGGTCAGGAGCTGGCCAACGTGCAGCAGGTTCGAGGTCTCCCACGAGTCAGGATCGGCCGTCGAACCCGGTGCCGAGTCGGCGATGGCCTCGAGGGTCCTGGCGCACTGGGCCAACGACTCGGCAGAGCGCACGGCTCCGGCGCCGAGCGTCATCGCCCGCTGGACCCGGGTGCGTTCATTGCTGGCCACCAGCGTGGTGTCCGCCACACGTGCAAGAGGGTCGGCCGGGGTCAGGTCTCCTGCGGACAGGCGGGCGGTGATGTCGTCGGCGATTCGATGGGCGAAGACCAGCCCCTCGAGCAGCGAGTTCGAGGCGAGCCGGTTGGCACCGTGGACTCCGGTCCACGAGACCTCTCCGCAGGCATACAGCCCGGCCACGCTGGACCGACCGATCAGGTCGGTGCGCACTCCCCCGCTGGCGTAGTGCTGGGCCGGAGCCACGGGCAACAACTCACTCACCGGGTCGAAGCCGAGCTCGCGACAGCGGGCGACGATGGATGGGAACCGCCTCTCGAGGAACTCCTTGCCGAGATGACGGGCGTCCAGGTAGACGTGGTCGGCGCCGGTCTGGGCCATGCGGGCGACGATGGCCCTGGCCACGACGTCACGCGGCGCGAGGTCCGCGAGATCATGGACACCCTGCATGAACCGCACCCCTTCGCGGTCCACCAGGAAGGCACCTTCGCCGCGCAACGCCTCCGAGATCAGCGGCTGCTGGCCGCTCGAACCCTCGCCCAGCCAGAGCACGGTGGGGTGGAACTGGACGAACTCTAGGTCGGCGATCACGGCACCCGCCCGCAACGCCGCCGCGACGCCGTCACCCGTGGCCACGGACGGGTTCGTGGTGGCCGAATAGACCTGGCCGATCCCACCGGTGGCCAGGACGACGGCTCGGGCACGCGCTGCGCCAACGCCATCGATCTGACCCTCGCCGATGACGTGCAGTGTCACGCCGCACACACGAGCGTCTCTGTCCTGCAACAGGTCCACGACCAGCGCGTGCTCGAGCACCTCGATGCCGGGATCGTCCTCGACGGCGCGCAGCGCCGCGATCAGCGCCCGGGAGATCTCCTTGCCGGTCGCGTCTCCGCCGGCATGGGCGATGCGGTCCCGGTGGTGACCGCCCTCTCGCGTCAGCGAGATCTCACCGTCGGGCCCACGGTCGAACTCCGTCCCGAGGGCCACGAGCTCACGGACGCGGGCCGGACCTTCGGAGACCAGGATGCGCACGGCCTCTGCGTCGCAGAGGCCGGCGCCAGCCACCAGGGTGTCGTGAAGATGCTCTTCCGCCGAGTCCGCAGGATCCAGAGCGGCGGCGATTCCACCCTGGGCCCACTGCGTCGACCCCTCGGAGAGCACGGTCTTGGTGACCAGCAGCACGCGGTCGACCCGTTGGCGCAGCCGCAGCGCGGCAGTGAGGCCGGCAATCCCCGATCCGACGACGATGACGTCGGCCGAGGTGACCCAACCTGGCTCCGGCGCCACCAGCCGGGCCGGGATGCGCAGCGTCACCCCAGACCTCGAGGCGTCCCGTAACCCTCGAGCCCGAACCCGTCGGGAACGACCGCCGGGTCGCCCATAGGGTCGCGGTCACGCCCGGCGCCCTCGGAGAAGACCCCGAGCGCCCCGCCGCCTGGTCCCACGTTGACCGGGATGTTGTCGATCAGTCGGGTTGTCCCCACACGCCCGGCGACGGCGAGCAGGGCCTCGCCGTGATACCACTCGGGCACGTCCTCCAATGTCGAAGGATGAACGAGCACGAGGTAGTCGATGAGGGCCAGTGGTTCCTTGACCAGCACGGCCCGAGCCGCGCGGCGCACGGCCGAGGGTCCTTCCACGGCTGCAGCAGCGCCGGCTCGAAGGGCCCGGGACAGGCACAGTGCCGTCTCCCGGTCCGACTCGGTGAGGTACATGTTTCGGCTGCTCATCGCCAGGCCATCGGCCTCGCGCACCGTCGGCACCGAGACCACGTCGACGGGGAAGTCCAGGTCGCGCGCCATCCGGCGGATGAGCAACAGCTGCTGGGCGTCCTTCTGGCCGTAGTAGGCACGGTCGGCACCGGTCAGGTGGAGCAGTTTGCCCACCACTGTCAGCACCCCGTCGAAGTGGCCGGGACGGGCCTGACCCTCGAGCACGTTCCCGAGCGGCCCGGCAGAGACCCGAACCCCCGGATCGCCGTCGGGATAGATGACGTCGGGCGTCGGCAGGAAGACCAGGTCGACGCCTTCGCGCGTGCAGATCTCCATATCGGCGTCGACCGTTCGGGGGTAACGCGAGAGGTCCTCACGGGGACCGAACTGCAACGGATTGAGGAAGATCGTCACGATGACGTGCCGCACGTTGGCCTTCGCCTGACGGATCAGTGCCGCGTGTCCTTGATGGAGCGCGCCCATCGTCATGACCACCCCGACGTCGCCATTACGCAGCGCCGAGCGGGCGGCCTTCAGCTCCGCACGGGTCCGCGCGACCACCGGCCCCGCGCTGGCGGCATCGGTCGCACTCGTCGTGCTGACAGGTGTGTCAAGCGCGTCGGTCACAGTCTCTCCTCCGGAGCGGCAAGGATGTCGAGCAGGGGCTCGGCGTCGGCCGCCGTCAACCGTCCACTCGCGAGCGCCCGCTCTGCGGTCGCCCGGGCCAGCGCGACATACGTCGGCCGGATGTCTGGGGTCTGCTCGGTCAGTTGTGCCAGGTGCGCAGCAACCGTACCCGCATCACCTCGGGCAACCGGTCCGGTGAGCGCACCGTCACCGAGCCGAAGCGCGTTGTCCAGCGCCGCATGCAGAAGGGGTGCGATGAGCCGTTGGGGCTCTTGCACCCCGGCCGAGCCCACGACCTGCATCGCCTGCGCCACCAGGGTTACGAGGTGGTTGGCGCCGTGAGCAAGCCCTGCGTGGTACATCGGCCGGTCCTGCTCCTCGATCCACACCGGCTCCGCCCCCATCTCCACCACGAGCGCCTCGGCCACGGCCCGCAACGGAACTGGCGCGGTGATGCCGAAGCAGCAGTCAGCCAGCCGCACCAGGTCCATCGCCGTGCCCGTGAACGTCATCGCCGGGTGCAGGGCCAGCCCGAGTACGTGGTGTCCGGCCGCGGCATCGAAGATCGCCATGCCGTAACGCCCCGAGGTGTGAACCACGAGCTGCCCGGCCTGCCAGGAGCTCGTGGCACTCAGCCCGGCGATCAGACCTGGCAGAACGTCGTCGGGGACCGTCAGCAGGACCAGCTCGGCCCGCGCGAGGACCTCCTTCACAGACGTGACTGGTATGCCGGGCAGCAGCGCCGCGGCCCGCTCGCGTGACTGCTCGCTGACGCCCGAGACGGCCACCAGACGGTGACCCGCCTGGTGGAGGGCAGCACCGAGGACGGCACCCACGCGGCCGGTGCCGATGATGCCGACGTCGAGCCGGGCGGGTCGCCGCGTCGCCGCGGGCAGATCACTCACGCTGGGAACGCTAGCGCGTCCTTGAGCCACGTAACGTTCTGCCCGTGACGTGGACTCCGTGGATGCAGGCGTGGAACCAGGCCCTCTATGGCGAGAGCGGCTTCTATCGCCAGGCTGCCGGACCGGCCGGCCACTTCTCGACCGCCTCGCAGGGGATGCCACAGATCGGCGAGCTGCTGGCCCGGGCCCTGCTGGAGCTCATGGACCAGGAGGACCTCGACACGCTAGTGGACATGGGCTGTGGCCGCGGAGAGCTGCTCGAGCAGGTCCACCGGCTGGGACCGCAGGTACGCTGCATCGGCGTCGACATCGTTGTCCGGCCCCAGCTCAGCGACCCCATCGGCTGGTTTCAGTCCCCCGGCGCCGAGAAGCTGCCCGACGAGCTCGATGGCCTGACCGACACCCTGGTCTTCGCAGGCGAATGGCTCGATGTGGTGCCGTGCCCGATTGCCGAGCTGGACGAGCACGGCGAGCTCCGCGAGGTCCTCGTCAACGTCTTGACCGGCGACGAACGACTCGGCGATCCCGTGTCAGACACAGATCGCCAGTGGTGCCAGTGGTTCTGGCCGATTGATCGTCTGGAGCCCGGGGACCGCCTCGAGATCGGGGAGACGAGGGACACCGCGTGGGACGACCTGGTGTCTCGAGTCGCATCCGGTCTCGCGGTCGCAGTCGACTACGGCCACACCATCGACTCCCGCCCTGCGCCAGGTACCCTGACCGGCTTCAAACAGGGGCGCCAGGTGCTGCCCATCCCGGACGGGTCGTGCGACCTCACCGCGCATGTCGCCATGGACTCTCTGACTCACGACGAGCTGCTGGATCAGCGAACAGCGTTGCGGCAGCTGGGAATCAGCGGCCAAACCCCCCCGTATGACCTGGCACGAAGCAACCCCTCGGCATACCTGCATGGCTTGAGCACCGCCTCGGCAGCCACGGCGCTGACGGCCCGGGGCGGACTCGGCGACTTCCTGTGGGCCTTCACCCGGGCGCGATGACCAGGCGTTCGTAGCCGCGGAGCACGAAGGTTGGCCGGCGTTGCGCCTCGAGCACCTGCAGCCGCCCGAAACACCGTAGTAGTGCGCGAATGCTGATCTGCATCTCCAGCCGGGCCAGTGGCGCCCCGAGGCAGAAGTGAATGCCCGCGCCGAACGCCAGGTGCGAGTTCGGGTCCCGGCCGGCGCGAAAGGTGTCAGGATCCTCGAAGGCGGCCGGGTCACGGTTGGCCGCCCCGAGGAGGGCGGCCACCTTGTGACCCTTGGGAACCAGCACCCCTGCGATCTCGACGTCCTCGTAGGCGGTGCGCTCGAAGAGGTGGAGCGGGGAGTCGTGCCGCAGCATCTCCTCTACCAAAGACGCGATGGCGACATCGTCGTCAAGGCGAGCCAGGACCTCGGTCAGCTCGTCGGGGGCGGCCATCAGTGAGGCCAGGCCGTTGCCGAAGCCGTTGACGCTCGCTTCGTGGCCGGCGTTGAGCAGGAGGACCGCCGTGGCCACCAGCTCATGTTGGCTGAGACGGTCCGAGCCGTCCCGCACGCTCACGAGGTCGCTCAGCAGGTCGGTGCCGGGGGACTTTGCCCGGTCTTCGGCCAAAACGCTGACGTAGTGCGCGAACTCGCGACTTGCACAGCGCGCCTCCTGCTCGGCCTCTGCGCTGCGGTCGACCTCGTACATCTTCACGATGGCCTGGCTCCACGGTCGCAGGAGATGTCGATCGGCCTCCGGCCACCCCAGGAGCTCGGCGATGACCAGTACCGGCAACGGCTCGGCATACCGCTCGAGCACGTCGAAGCGGCCAGTCGCCTCCAGGTCACGCGCGCAGTCCTCCAGCAGCCCGACCGTCAACGCCTCGATCCGCGGCGCGAGGCGCGCGATGTGGCCCCGACCGAAGGCCGATGCCACCAACCGGCGCAGACGGGTGTGCTTGGGCGGTTCCGAGTCAAGGATCGAATCGGCGTGCAGCCAGTTGAACGTCTCCCAATGCTCGGGCGGCGTCCTGTCGACGAAGACCCGCCCCAGTCGCCGGTCGCGCAGAACGGCGTCGCAGCCCGCGCGAGTGCTGACCAACGTCACCCCCAGCCCGAAATGACGGGCCACTGGGGCGTGTGCGCGCAGGCGCTCGAAGTGCGGGTACGGGTTGGCGATGACGGCCGGATCGGTAAGGTCAAACAGGTCCCTGGCATCACCATCCACCGACCCAGCAAACCACGTCGGACGGGGTCGCCAGCCGTATGACGATCATCGCCCTCCCACCCACGGCTCACCACGCGTCGGTCGGCGCCGCCAGGAGCGATGTAGTAGGTGCCCAGAACGACCGCGTCTGCCGATCGGTCGGTGCCTCCCGCGCCGGCTGGTGGGCATGCCAGACTGCCGGTATGACCACGCCGACCGCGCCGCGAGAGCTCACCGTCGGGATGGGTGCGGGTGGGCTCGCCACGGCAGACATGGTGCTCAACATCGGTCCTCAGCACCCTGCCACTCACGGCGTGCTTCGGCTGCGGCTGGTTGTCGACGGTGAGCGCATCGTCAGCGCCGAGCCGATCGTTGGATACATGCACCGCGGCGCCGAGAAGCTGTTCGAGGTGCGCGACTACCGTCAGATCATGGTTCTGGCCAACCGCCACGACTGGCTGTCGGCGTTCGCCAACGAGCTCGGTGTCGTCCTGGGGGTCGAAGCCATGCTCGGCATGGAGGTGCCCGAGCGCGCCACCTGGGCCCGCACCCTGCTGGCCGAGCTCAACCGCGTTCTGAGCCACCTGGTGTTCCTCGGCTCCTATCCCCTCGAGCTGGGGGCGATCACGCCGATCTTCTACTCGTTCCGCGAGCGAGAGGAGCTTCAGGCCGTGATGGAGGAGGCCTCGGGCGGGCGGATGCACTACATGTTCAACCAGGTCGGCGGCCTCAAGGCGGACCTCCCCGCTGGCTGGCTGGGGCGGGCCGACTCGGCGATCCAGGCCGTGAGGCGCCGCCTGCCCGATCTCGAGAGCCTCATCGTCGGCAACGAGATCATCCACGCCCGGGCTCGCGGTGTGGGGGTTCTGACGCCGGAAACCATTGTCGCCTATGGCGTTTCAGGTCCGATCGCCCGCGCCTCGGGCGTCGATCTGGATCTGCGTCGCGATGAGCCGTACCTGGCCTACGGCGAACTGTTCGCCGAGGGTGGCCCCGGTCGAGTCGTCACCCGCACCGCCGGCGACAGCCTCGCCCGACTCGAGGTGCTGCTCGAACAGGTCCACGTGAGCCTCGATCTGGCCGAGCACTGCCTGGCCGTGCTCGGGTCGCTGCCACAGGGGCCGATCAACGTCAAGCTGCCCAAGGTGCTGCGCGTGCCCGAAGGTCATCGCTACACCCAGACTGAGAACCCGCTGGGCTTCAACGGCTACTACCTCGTATCACGAGGGGAAAAGACTCCCTGGCGGCTCAAGTTGCGCTCCGCGTCCTTCAACAACGTCTCGGTGCTCTCAGAAGTGTTGCCGGGCAACCTCATTGCCGACATGGTCTCCATCCTGGGCTCGATGTTCTTCGTCGTCGGAGACGTCGACAAGTAGCGCACCGAACACCTCGCCAGCACCGTTTCGACGCCGATCAGCGCCCAAACGGTGGCGCAGAGGTGTTCGGTCAGTGGGTGAGATGGCGGTTGTCGTCGCCGTGGTCGCCGTGGTCGCCGTCGTCGCTCTTGTCCACCCGGCACATCGCCTGGGCCAGCAATCCGGCGATCGCCATCAGGACTCCGCCTGCGGCCAACGCCGCCAGCCGCACCGCGGCAGTGCGGCGCGATTCGACGTCGAAGAGCGGCAACAGCACCAGTATCTGCGCGAGGTACCAGCCGGTGACCACCGCTCCGGTCAGGGCCGCCGCCTGGGCGAGGACCAAGGTGCGCATCGCACGAACGGGGTTGAGCGTCTTCTTGGCCTGTCCGCGCAGATAACGACGGACCGGCAGCCCGGCGAAGAAGACGCCACAGGCCATGAACACCAGGACGACGACCGCGCCCCAGGATGCCTCGGGCAGACCGTGCCCGGTCCAGATCCGCAGTCCCAGGTAGGCAAATGCAGTGACGACCAGCCCGAGCAGCAGCACGAGTCGGGTCGAGACGCCGCGCCCGTCCCTCACCATGAAGGACTCCACTGCGGGCCGGGCCGGATGCCGTTCTGGTCTGCTCGCTCGAGCAGCTCGCCGACCGGGACCAGGGCTTCGCCAACGCGCAGTTTCGCCTCAGCGTCGAGCGCCGACCACGGCGCAAGGACGAACGCCCGCTCATGGGCGCGGGGGTGGGGCAGCACCAGCTCCGGATCCTCGCTGACCAGGTCCGAGCCAAACTCCGGATCGCCGTACTGAATGAGGTCAAGATCCAAAGTTCTTGCACCCCAACGGGTTTCGCGATCCCGACCGTGATCGGCCTCGATCGCGTGCAGCTCCGTGAGCAACCCGAAGGCGTCCAACCGGGTCCGCGCCAGGACGACGGCGTTGAGGTAGAGAGGCTGGTCGGGACCGCCCACCGGGTCGGTCTCGAACAGGTCCGAGACCGCGCTGATCTGTAGCCCGTCGACCTCGGCCAACTGTCGAACGGCAGCCTCGAGCGTGGATCGCACACCGCCGAGGTTGGCACCAAGGGCGATCACGACCGCCTCGTCACGGTGGCGCTGGACAAACACCAGGACGTCACCGAACGGCACTCCCACCGGGGCCTGGGGCTTGTGAACCGTGACCTCGACGGCCTGTACCAGCGGGCGCCGCAGGGCAGCCACGGCGATCTGGTCGGCGAGGCTCTCGATCAGGTCGAGCGACGGCCCGGTGATCAGCGCCACGATGTCGGCGGCCACCTCGGCGTAGTTGACCGTGTGGGAGAGGTCGTCGCTGCGGCCGGCACGTCGCAGGTCGACCTCGAGTGTCACATCGACGACGAAGTCCTGTCCGTCAACCTTCTCAAAGTCCAGCAAACCGTGAAAGCCGCGCGCCGAGATTCCTTGCAGGACAAT
>JAYSQM010000197.1:0-7990 GCA_043721575.1 Phycicoccus sp. | reverse complement strand
CATTGCGCAACGAGTACGCCTCACTCAAGCAGAGGGTGGTCGATTCCGGCACCACCGACCCAACGGATTACTCGATCGAGAAGGGTGACTGGGTTGTCCACGCCCTTGACCGCCTCGGACTTCCGCCTCTTCCTGATCCTGGACCGCCACCCCCGAAGACCCCGCAGCACGCGTAACGCACGCTCTTGCCGCCGACCGAGGGCACGACTGAGCTGGTGCCAGCCAAGAGCGGGTCGCCCCCAACGCTGGGTAAGGGATCCCTTGAAGTGCCCCCGCGCGCCTGCCGTTGCATGCGAGAGTTCGGTCGCGCAGGACGTGGCACCCCGGCATACTCGCGGGATACACCTGCACCCAGAGGAACCCGAGGCAAGATCCTGGGAGCCGCTCGACGACGTCGAGCTAGCCGTCCGCGTGCGTGCGCTGCTCCCCGCAGAGAACCACGCACTCGTCCTCGTGGACGGCCGGTCGGGCAGCGGGAAGTCGACCTTCGCCGAGCGCCTGGCGCGGCTCCTCGACGGCGCAGTGGTGCACTCCGACGACATCGCTTGGCACCACGATCCGATCCAATGGGCGGACGTCCTCGTCGATGGCGTCGTCGCGCCGTGGCGACGTGGCGAGGCGGTCTACTTCCGGCCGCCGGGCTGGGTCGTCCAGGGCAGACCCGGGGCGGTTGAGGTGCCGCCGCGACCCGTCCTGATCGTCGAAGGCGTCGGCGCCGGGCGGTCCGGCCTTGCGGCTCGCGCCGACCTTGTCGTGTGGGTCCAGTCCGACCGCGACGAGGCCCGCCGGCGCGGTTTGCGCCGCGACGTGGAGCTCGGCCGGACGCCCAAGGAGGCGGAGGAGTTCTGGGATGAGTGGATGAGGGCCGAGGAGCCGTTCCTCGCCGACGACCGACCATGGAGCCGAGCCTCTCTCGTCGTCAACGGCACGCCGCCGAGGGCAATGCAGGCCGATTCGGTTCTCGCGCCCGGTCCGCTCGACCCCTGACTTTCGAGCGCTCGGCAAGGGATCCCCCGGGAGTCCCTTACTTGACATAGGTGGCGCGCTGTTTGACCATGGTTGTTGTCCCGCAACGGTTTCCGCGCCTCCCGGACGCTCGAGGTGCAGCGGCGTGTGAGAAGAGTGCTGTGAGCTCGGGGCGATGAGCTGATGGCCCGCGTCCCCATTCACGACGCGATTTGTCAGCCTGCAAGCCGTTGACCTGCGGCGATGCAATCCGGCCCAGCCAGAGCAGCGGGGTCCGCGGCCTGTTGCGATTGCGTGAATCTTCTCACCATGTCGGGAGTTCTGGAGTCCCAAGGTCGAGCGCGCCAGCGCGTTCGACCAACGTCCGGTCATAGCCGCAGACAGCGGGCGTTTGTGTCCAGCAGACGCTTGTCCGGGTGACGGTACAAGTTACCTTGCACTCGGGTCAACTGCAAGGTACCTTGGAGGTGTGGGCGACGATCCGATCATCGCGGAAAGCGCGCGCAAGCACGGTGTGAGTGATGAGGACATCCTGCACGCGTACGCAAACCCGATTCGGGTCTTCGACCTCGACGAAGGGTTCACGATGGTCATCGGGGCCAACCTCGCGGCCATCATCTACGAGATCGGTGTCGTCGACGGTGTATCGGCATCGGTCATCGTCCACGCGATGAGAGCACGCGAGAAGTTTCTGAGGAGATGAGCATGCCACGCACCGTCCAAGACATCCTCGACCACGCTGATGAACTCGCTAAGCGTTTCGAGGACTACGAACCGTCACCGACGGACGAACGCGACCCAGCGGTGTTCGGCGAGCTTCGCCGGGCTGTCCTGTCGCGATCGGATGCCGAACGCTCGATCAGGGACGCGGTCGGACACGCACGCGAACGCGGTTACTCGTGGGCGTTCATCGGCTCGCTAGTCGGAACCTCCGGCGAAGCAGCCCGCCAGCGCTACGGCCATAAGCAAGACGCATAGGCCAATGGGTTTGGTTCGGTCAGGGATCAGTCAGAGGCAACGCGCTCATCTTGCCGCTGCGCGAGATCTGCCGTTCAACGGTGACTCACCGAAGGTGGCCGTACAACTCGGTAACCAAACGGTCGACATCTTCGCGGCCGCCACACCTGGTCGGCGTTGCCGACGCATCTAAGGTCGCGGACGGAGGGCGACCAGTGGCAGACCGATCAGTTCAGCAGACCGAGCAGCCTCGAAGGTCCAGTGGCACATTTGTGGCACACAAGAGTGAGAAACGTTGTCCAGCAGGGTCAGCCAGCGTCAACGAACCACGCACGAAACAGCGGATCGCAAACCTTCCCAACGGGTTTCGGTCGCCCTTTTAATCCGTAGGTCGTCGGCTCGAGCCCGACGGGGCCCACCCCGCGTTTGTGCTGGCCAGAGGGTCGGCCTGCGGCGTTCCCGTGAGGGGCTCGATTATGGGAGCGGACCTGCGATCAGTCAGAAACGGCGAATGCACTTCACGCGCCGAGGCCCCGCGACAACAGATCCCCTCGACTGTGCGAGCCAGTCTTGCCGAAAATCGCCTTCAGGTGGTCTTGGACGGTGTGCTCAGAGAGTGACATCAGGCGCGCGAGGTCGCGAGTGTCGCATCCCTTCGCCAGGTGACCCACCAGTTGTGTCTCCCGCGGGGTCAGTCCGCAGGCCCGGGTGAAGACCCCGAGCCGTTCCCAACTCGTGCTGCCCTGCACGGTGACCGCAATGTCCCGCTCGGCCATCGGGCCGGGCCCGTCGATGCGGGCCGCCCGTAGCGTCATCCACCGGCCACCGGTTAGATGCACCCGGGCGAAGGCCGGATTGTCGTCGACACCGCCCTCGATGGCGAGCAGCTGTGCGGCAACGTTGTACGCACTGGCAGGGACCGGGGCCCGACCGCTCTCCGCCGGAACGAGCATCCGCAGGTGTGCGTCGGTCTGCTCGGTCTGGCCCCGCACCTGCACGGTCGGTGCCAGCACGAGGACCACGGGGCCGTCGATCAAGGCGGCCGCAACTCCGTTGGGGTGGGTGAAGGTGCGGGCCTGTACCGAGCGGAGCAGGTTCGCCAGGTGCCCCGACACCGACGAGAGGAAGTGCTCCTCCATATCGGAGAACTGTCCTGAGCCGATCCGCCACAGATCGAGGAATCCCCAACAGCCGTGCTGGTCGGCGAGCCTGACCGACAACATATCGGACACGGCATACCTGCTCAGAAGCTCGCGCCACACCAGACTCCGGCTGAGGTCACCACCAGTTGCATCCCAGAGGCGACGTGCTTGTCCAGCGGGCAGAGACGTCCAGCGGTTGACCGCGGTGAGGTACTTCAGCCGGATAAGCGCTGGCAGCTCATCGAGGCAGGGTGCCTCTGCCAGCGGCGAACAACCGACCGAACTCTCTGGGTCGGTCAACAGCCAAGCGTAAGCCTCGAACGGGATGACCCGACGGAGCTCGTCGAGAGCCGCCGCGCGCAAACTGCGATCATCTCCCCCTGCCATTGCGAGATGCTCGATCCGCCGGCGTGCCTCAACGAGCGTTGCGCCACCCACCACGCCAGCGACACTACGCCCGAGGGAAGATCACGGCATACCCCCCAGGAAGTTGGGATGGTCGAGGAGTCCGCCGCGGTCCTAGCGTCGAGGCGCCCCAGGCCCACCGAACGAGGAGCCACCATGACCACTTTGCACATCGAGCACGCCATCACCGGTTTCGACACCTGGAAGGCCGCCTTCGACCGGTTCGCCCACCAGCGCGCCGAGGGCGGCGTTACCGCCCACCGGCTGTACCAACCCGCCGGTGACGACAGGCACATCGTCATCGAGCTCGACTTCGACAGCACCGCTGAGGCCAAGGCATTCGAGCAGTTCCTGCGAGACCAGGTGTGGTCCACACCCGAGCGCTCGCCAGGGCTCGCCGGCGTACCCACCACCCGGATCCTGCAGCCCGCACCCCAGCAGTAGCCATGCACGAACGGCCACCGGCAACCACTTACTCATCCGCGGCGGGAGACGCTGCGCTCGTCCGACGTTGGCGCACTGTCGTCGCTGAGCACCCAACCTGAGTGGTCAGTGCGGCTAGTCAGTCGGTGGGCGCCGGTGCCACGGACGACGGCGTGCGCGCCAGCACGCAGAACTCGTTGTACGTGAAGGCGCGACCGAACGCGCGCGGCAGCGGGAAGCTGTAGGAGCGCTCGACCTGCAGGCCCAGCGAGCCGGCCAGTTCACGCAGGCCCGCGATGTCGACGAACCGCACGTGCGTGCTGTCGCTGGCGTAGCCTCGCTCCTGCGGACAGATGAACAACACCTTGCCGCCGGGGCGGATGAAGGGCAGATAGCTCGCGATGACCTCACGGGCGGTCGGCTCATCCATGTGCTCGACGACGTGAGCTACCAGCGCCGAGTCGAACGCACCCTCGCGACCGCGGCTGCCGCCGTCACCGAAGAACTCCTCGGAGGTGAAGGCCCTCAGACCTCGCCCGCGAGCGATCGCCACCGACGCCTCGTTGTGGTCGACGCCGACCGAGTCAGGGCCAAGGTTGAGCAAGTTGCGGCCGATCCCGCACCCGACGTCGAGGGTGCGGCCAAGCTGGATACGGCGGAGGTTCCAGCGGTACGGGCGCTGGACGTCGAGCACCCGCTTCCAGCGAGCGCCCCCCAGCGTGACCAAGCGATCGGCGTAGCTCGCGTCGCGCGTGTCCGGCTGTTCGGCGTCGGGCATGGTGGCCTTTCCGTTGAGCGGCAGTTTCCCCATGCATGGTGCCCGGTACGGCCGGGATCCTCAAGCCCGGCGTCCAACCGACCTCGCCGCGCGCATCGTCTCATGGCTCGAGCCAGCACCAGCAGCCAGATCGGGGCCGCATACGTTGCATGAAGGCCATGACAGCGGGCCAGTACAGTGCCCGTCGCCACCTGAGCCAATGGTCGCGGGCTCGGGGCTGCCCCACCCAGGCCCAAATGGTGGAGGATGGCCCCATGGCCTATCTGAAGCCGCGGGCGATCGAGACCAGGATCTTCAACAAGCTGGCGATGCACAGCGCGCTGTGGGATGTGCACACCCTCGAGGTTGCCCGGCGCAACGCCGCTGACCCGCAACGGATTCCGGTGATCCCGTTGGAGCACGACGGCTCGCTCTTCGTCGTATCGACCCGGGGTGAGTCCGACTGGGTCAAGAACGTACGCGCGGCCGGAATCGTCCGACTGGGCCAGAAAGGCAACTTCGGGACGTATGCCGCAACCGAGGTGCCCGCCGATGAGCGCTCCGGCATCGTCACGGCATACCGCAAGAAGGCTGGGCGTGAGGTGAATGGCTACTGGAAGAAGCTCCCCGGAGACGCCGACCATCCGACGTTCAAGCTCATCCCGAGCTGACCGCATCCCGAGCGGGCGGGGTACAAGCTGGAGACATGCACGAACCAGGTGAGGTCGGCAGCCGGGATGTGCGCTCGACGCGCTCTTCCGGGCCGACCCTTGTCGGGCTGCTTGGCGGCGCCCTCCTAGTTGCGGTGCTGCTCGGGCAGCTCTCCGGACCGGACCCCGCGCCCCGGCCTCCCACTGCGGTCGGCACAACCACTGCAGTCGCCACAACCCCTGCGCCCGACATCCCCACGACCCCCGAACCGGACAAGCCGATCGGCGTGGACTCGCTCAAGCGATGCCTGGTGCAACTGGGCGGGCTGGTTCTGGAAGAGCGCCCGCAGGTCTCTGGGAGGGCGCTGGAGCGCTGGGACTGCGACGCGCTGACAGGCCCTTGGTCGGTGGTCATCAGGGCCACCGGTGGCCACTTCGGAGTCCGTAGTGGCATCGTGACGTTCCCCGCGGGCCACGAGGGGTCCGGAACGCCGGTGGTCCAGCCGCACGGCGGACTGTGGAACCCCGGCGCGCGAATTCTGGTCTGGCCGCTCGCCGGCTCCCACGCCCAGATCGTCGGAGATCTCGTGCAGACCGAGATGGTAGACCTCGCAATGCGCATCACGGTCGAGCACGGCAAACCACACCTGCCGGCCGTGGATGGATTCGCCGTCACAGTCACCATCCCCTACGGCTCCCCTGTCGTCCACGAGATGCGTTACGGCACAGGCGACCTGGGGCAGACGAGCAAGCTCGGAAACGACGGCTTCGTCTACACCGGAGTCACCTCGGGAGCGTCCTTTGAGAGCCTGGCCATTGAGTCCCGGGCGCAACCGGCGGGTTTCGTTCGCGGCAGTCCGGCGATCTACTCCGACAATGGCGGCACCGGGCTCCTGGCCTGGGAGATCGCCACCGGCCTGGTGGCCTACATCGGATACACCAGCTCCGTCACTCAGATCGACGCGGCCGACGCCCTGCGAGCACTGGCCGACAAGGGGCGACTGCTGACCCCCGCCCAGTGGGAGACCAAGGACCGCACTCCGGTCGGCGCGCCGGCGGGCTAGGCGTCGGCGCCGTCGCCGTCGCGAGGTACGAGGCTGTACAACGGGTTGGCGATGGCGAGGTGCCCCTTGTAGTCGCCGATGCGGCCCTCCGCACGCAGGCGCACGCCTGGTTCGATGCCGGGGATCGATCGTCGGCCGTAGAACAGAAGGGTCACGCCACCGGTGTCATCGACCAGCTCGCAGCGCAGGGCGGGACTGCCTGCGATGGGAGAGAGCTCAACCGAACGAATGCGGCCCTCGACGACTGCGATCTGACGGTGGGTTGCGTCCTGGATCTTCATCCGCCGGCCGTGGGCAGCCGTGTCCGCGGTGTCGAGTACGTCGCCGGTGTCGGCAGGGGTCACAGACGGTGCCACGATCGTGTCGCGACGCGTGCCCTCCTGGCTGAGCGGCCCAGATCCCCTGCGCCGCGACGGTCGCGAGTGTCTGGTGGCATCAAAGGGGACGATGGTGGCCACCGCGCCACGCACGGTCGAGACGGCCGAGGCGATGTCATCCGCGGTCCGGTCATGCAGCATGCGGCCCAGGAACGCACCGTAGGAACGCCGGGGCAGCAGCACGGTCACCTGGGTGGTGGCACCATCGGCGATCAGCCGCTCGGTCAGCTCGAGAGCGGCCCGCGGCAGGCGGCGGTCCGGACAGTCGATGAGCTCCAGCGACAGGTCGAGACCGGGCTGGGCGTCCCACGCAGTCTGCAAATCGGCGGCGTGGCTGGAGTCGATGACGAAGTGCACGACGTGCAGCTCGGTCGGCCGCAGGGTGTGGGCGTATCGGATGGCGCGGATGACCGCAAGGTCGACGGAGTCGACCAACACGACGACGCGACTGCTGGTCGCGCGAACCATCGGCTGATCGGTCGGCACAGCCTCGAGCAGAGCGGCCTCGCGGTCGTAGGCCCGGTGCAGTCGTAGCAGGGCGATGACCATGACCGGGAAGATCAGGACGACCAGCCAGGCGCCCTCGGTGAACTTGGTGACGGCGAAGATGAGGACGACCAGGCCCGAGACTGCGCCCACCACGTTGTTGAGCGCGACATTGGCCTTCCAGTGCGGGCCCCGGAAGGTCCTGAAGTGCTTGGCCATCCCGAAGCCGGCAAGCGTGAAGCCGGTGAAGACGCCGATCGCGTAGAACGCCACAAGCCTGTCGACGTGCGCGCCTGTCCCCAGGAGCAGGGCGAGGGACACGACCGTCAGGACGATGATCCCGTTGGAGAAGGCCAGGCGGTGACCGCGTTTGGTCAGCCAGCGAGGCAGGAAGCCGTCGACGGCAACGAAGTTCGCAAGGAACGGGAACCCGTTGAAGGGAGTGTTGGCTCCGGTGTAGAGGATCAGCATCGTGGCGAGCTGCACCAGCAGGAAGGCGACGTGCCCGACGGCGCTGTCCCCCAGCACCGCCCTGGCGACCTGCGAGATGACGGTGGGCGAGCCGCTGACGTATGCCACCGCGTGGGTCTCGTGCGCCAGCCACGAGACCCCGCCGACGAGCGTGCCGAGGGTGCAGCTCATCACCACCAGGGTCTTGCGGGCGTTCCTGCCCTGTGGGCTCCGGAAGGCGCTGACCCCGTTGGAGATCGCCTCGAGCCCGGTCAGTGACGAGCCTCCGTTGGCGAAGGACTTCAACAGGATG
>JAYSQM010000196.1:0-15619 GCA_043721575.1 Phycicoccus sp. | reverse complement strand
CAAGGATGCCGGGGTTCTCGCTCAGGTCCTGGAGGAACTTCTTGGTCCAGCCCTTGACCACGTGGTAGCCGCCTACCCCGATGACGACCAGGCCGATGAGCGAGACCAGTAGTCGGCCACCGGTGTGTTGCAGCAAGGTGGCGGTGAAGTCGGAGCTTTGGGCTTTGCTGCTGGTGGGGTGTCCCTTGGCGGTGCTGAAGCTGGTCCACGCAAGCACAAGGTAAAGGACCGCCTTGGAGATGCCCTTGGTCCGGACCGCCCACGGTGAGGAGTCCACGGTAGATCGGGCAGCCAGCGCGTTGGCGAGCTGCCACAAACCGAGGGCGAGGAACCCCAACACCGCCACCCAGAGTGTCAGCCATCCCAGGGTGCTCCCGGCAAGGGTCTGCAGTGCGCCCGACTGGTCGGCTGACTTGCCGCTGGCAAACCATGCGACCTGCAGGCCAATCCAGCCGATCAGCAGATGCAGAACACCGCTGACGGCGTAGCCAACCCGGGCACCAATCTGTAGGACGGGGTGGCCCTCGACCTCGTTTGCCACACTCGCGACGTCTCGTCCTTGCGCCATCGGCTTCTCCTTTCGGCAAGTCGACCCTATGGCGCGGGAAGCCACCGGGATAGCCGCGAGACGTTTGGCATTGTCAATAGCGGGAATATGATTGACAGCCCTCGGAGACATCTGCCCAGCTGCGAAGGACGACCTGACAATGTTGCTCGTGCCCCCCGATCTGGGTCGTCGCACCGGGCCGGACCGCCGCACCGCGGTACGGGGCCTGCTCCTTGGTGCGCTCGCTCCCGGCATCGTCCTGTGGTTGGCCATCGCCGGGTTCGGCCTGGTACTGGCCGGGCCTCTCAAAGGGTGGGACCGCTCCGAGAGCACCCTGAACCGGTCTCTTCAAGGCACCCGTAGCCCGACCTGGGACTCGGTCACGGCGCTCTGGTCGCACGTCGGGAACACCGAGATCATCATCGGGGTCTGCGTTGTTGTCGTTGCACTGGTGTGGTGGCGCACGAGGCGGTGGTGGTTCGCGGTCATCCCGGCCATCGCCATCAGCCTGCAGGCGACCATATTCGTCACCGCGTCTACCGTCATCGGTCGCCCGCGCCCGGACGTTCCACATCTGGACCCAGCCCCACCGACGTCCAGCTACCCCAGCGGCCACGTCGGCGCGACCGTCGCGCTGTACACCTCGCTGGCCATCATGGCCACCAGCATCGAGCGCGCCTGGCTGCGCCGGGCCGTGATCGGCGTGTGCTCGGTCCTTCCCGTCCTCGTCGCGTACGCGCGGCTGTACCGGGGAATGCACCATCTCAGTGACGTCCTCGTCGGGGCGATCAACGGCTTGGTCTGCGCCGGCCTGGCCGCCAGCTGCCTGCTCCACCGCAGCCACGACGTGGCCGACGTTACCGATTAGCCCAAGCCGCAGAACTCTTCCCAAGCGCTCGACCCTCAGCACATCGAACAGAGGAACACATGCGAGAAGGATCCGGCCAAGGGACCGCACAACGGCCAGCCGGCAGTCGAGTTCTCCACGCCCTGGATCGGTGGGCGGCCGGACCCACGCTTGCCCTCAGCGTGGTCACAGCCGACATGATGTGGCTCTTCTACAGTGCCGTGATTGGGTTCCCCGCCCGGCTGGAGACCATCTTCCAAACTCTTGTAGCAGCGACGACGCTAGCCATGGTTTTCGTCATTCAACACACCCAGACGCGAGAGCAAGCGGCTACCCAGCGCAAACTGGATGAGATCCTTCGAGCGCTGCCAGAAGCTGACAACTCACTGATCACTTTGGAGGAGGCGCCAGACGACGAGCTGAAAGCGGCAACAGCCGCCCACCGCGACGCACGGCGTGACGCCCACCATGAACCGCCTGCACGACCCGGAGATTGAGCGCCTCCGCCCGATCCTCGCTGGCGACATCGACGCCGAGGGCGACACTCATAGTCCAAAGAACGACGGCCCGAGCAAAGGACGAGGATAGAAATGAGCTCGTTGGATAGCGCGCCCCTTCCTCAGCCCGCCCCTGCGGGGTCTGGAGCAAGACCAGGTCTCCATGGCGTCAGGCCCCATGATCAGGCGGCGCCTCCGGATGACGCGGTGCCTTACGGCCTCCGAGTCGCGGCGGCCTACGCGTGGCGCCTAATTTTGCTTGCCGTCGCCGTGTACCTGGTCTTCGTCGTGCTAGCTGGGCTGACATTCGTAGCAATCGCCGTATTCGTCGGCCTGGTCATCTGCGCCCTGTTGCGCCCTTTGGTCGACCTCTTCGCACGGGCGCTGCCCCGCGGTCTGGCCGTCGTGGTGGCACTGCTGCTGACAATCGTCGCGTTCGGCACCGTCTTCACGTTCATCGCCAACTCGGTTGCCGGGCAGTCGGCAAGTCTGACGGGGCAGTTCACCGGCGGTTTGGCCGACCTCGAGCGGTCCCTGACAGGGGCGCCTCTGCACATGCGGGCAGTCGACCTGACCCGACTGGGTCAACAGGTCCGCGACTGGGTGACCAACAACGGCGGCTCGTTGGCAGGACAGGCACTTGGTGGTGCCAGCGTCGCGGTCGAGGCCCTCACCGGGTTTGTCCTGGCCGTGTTCTGCTCGATCTTCTTCCTCAGCTCCGGGGACCGGATCTGGACCTGGCTGCTCACGCAGGCAGGCGGGGACCGCCGCCGTTGGGACGGCGCCGCGCGCGCGGGATGGGCCACCTTCGCCGGCTACACCCGAGGCGTCGTCATCATCGCCGCCACCAACGCCGTCCTCGTCTGCGTGGCATTGCTGATCTTGCGGGTGCCATTGGCGTTGCCCCTTGCCCTGCTGGTCTTCTTCGCCGCGTTCATCCCCATGATCGGCTCTCCCATCGCCCTTGGCGTAGCCACGCTGGTGGCCCTGGCCGCGCGCGGCCCCCTCGTCGCTTTGTTGGTACTAGCTCTTATCGTGGTCATCGGCCAGATCGAGGGCCACCTGCTTCACCCGATGGTGATGAGCCGCGCGGTCAACCTGCACCCGCTCGCCGTAGCCCTTACGGTCGCCTCCGGCACCGTCCTCGCCGGCGTCATCGGCGCCGTCATAGCCGTGCCAATGGTCGCGGTGGCCTGGACAGTCTGGAACGCACTCAAGGCCCACCCATCACGCGACACCGAAGATCCGCGGACGGACGTGGACCACGTACGACCGTCAAGTCAACGACAAGTAGAGGCCCGCGGGGGCAGATAGCCAAGTGGCACACACGTCGAACCTGATCTCGGGGCTTGTGTCCGGGTAGATCGGCTGCCGTAGGCGGCTTTCAACCGCCGGACAGCACTCTCCCTGTCGGGCGTCGCCCTCGCTCAGAACGGTTTCACGGATCTTGGAGATCGCGAATCCCCAGGTCTGATTGACTCTTACCCTGCCGGGGACCGACCTCGCTTCCGGATTGGTCAGCACGTCCAGTAGCACCGGCCCCGGACGGCTCAAGTCCGCGTGTGCTGACGCGACTAGTTCAGGGTCCTGGAAATGACCTGGCGTGCGCGGTCCAGGACTGCACCAAGGGCCCGCGGCATCGCGTTTGCCATCGATCCCAGGTTGAACGAGCCAACAGGGCGCGTCGATCGGTCATCCGAACGAACCGGGATAGCCACACGGCGGTCATGCCGGTGGGTGTCGGTGGTGAACACCGCGTTCGGCGAATTGTCGGTTGACAGGTGGTGCCAGCAGAGGGCGAGTGAGAGGAGGAGTCAGCGGGCGCGGGTGGGTTGCCACGTCGTCGCGCCGCCGGGTGGCACGCACTCCGCCGCGCGGGCGATGTTGCGCTGCATGCCGCCGAAGACAAACCCGTGAAAGGGGTAGACCATCGCCCAGTAGAGGTGTCCGGCCAGGCCCCGGGGTTGGAAGAGTGCCCGCTGCCGGAACAGGGTCCGGCCCTGGTCGTCGGCGTCGATGATGAGCTCAAGCCAAGCCAGTCCGGGAAGTCGCATCTCGGCGCGAAGCCGAAGCAGGTGCAGGTCGTCGATGTCCTCGACCCGCCACCAGTCCAGGGCTTCTCCCACGGTCAGCTCGAAGGGGTCGCGGCGACCACGGCGCAGTCCCGGTCCGCCGAAGATGCGGTCGAGCAGGCCACGGGCCCACCACCCGAGTCGCCAGGAGTACCAACCGTGCCCACCGCCGATGCCTTCGACGACGGACCACAGCTGCTCCGGCGTGGCATCTACAAGGCGCTCGCGTTCGTCCATGTAGAGCGAGCCTCCTGCCCAGTCGGGGTCGCTGGGCAACGGGTCACTCGGTGCGCCGGCGGTCGTGGCCGAGGACCAGGACGTGGTGACATGGCGGTCGTGGATGCGCTGAAGGGCTAGCTCGACCGACCGCTGGAAACCCGTGAGCCCCGTGTCGGGATCCGGAACGTGCGCGGCGATGTCATGTTCCTTGCAGACGACCTCGTTGATGAGGCTCTCCACCAGGGGACGGGCAATGCTGTTGGGAACGGGCGTCACCAGGCCCACCCAATGGCTCGACAAGGAGGGGGTCAGCAGCGGAAGCGCCGCGATGCGGCGCGGTTTCAAACCGGCGATCTTGGCGTACGCGGCCATCATCTGCCGATAGGTAAGGATCTCCGGTCCGCCGATGTCGAAGCCGCGGTTCCCCTCAGGTGGCATGGTTGCGGTCCCCACGAGGTATCGCAGCACGTCCCTGACCGAGATAGGCTGGATCCGGGTGTCGACCCAGCGGGGCGTGACCATGACCGGCAGGCGCTCGGTGAGGTAGCGAAGCATCTCGAATGACGCAGATCCGGAACCGATGATGACGGCCGCACGCAGCACCGTCGTGGGGACTCCGCTGGCCAGCAGGATCTCTCCGACCTCCTTGCGGGACTCCAGATGGGGGCTCAGCTTCTCTGCCATCGGATACAGGCCGCCGAGATAGACGATCCGGCCGACGTCGCAGGCGCGAGCAGCCGAGGCAAAGTTCTGCGCGTGCGTCCGGTCGAGGGACTCGAAGCCCGAGCCGGTTCCCAGGGAGTGGATGAGGTAGTAGGCGACGTCCACCCCGGTCAGGGCCTGCGTCAAGCTGTCCCGGTCGGCGGCGTCGCCCTGGACGATCTCCACCTGGTCGTGCCATCCGCGGTCGGCGAGGTTCCGGGGCCGGCGGGTCACGACCCGAACGCGGTAGCCGGCCGCGAGCAGTTCCGGGACCAGGCGACCGCCGATGTATCCGGTAGCGCCGGTGACCAGCACCAGCGGGCCGCCAGGAAGGGCAGGTTCGGTCGTCACGGGCCACACCTCGCAGTCGCCTCGAGTCTCGGCTCCGGGCCACTTCTCACAGTCGGGCCAGGGCTGCAGCCATGCCGGTCTGGGCCTCGTCGCCGAGCCGGGTGAAGGCAGGCTTCATCAAGGGTGCGATGAGCCGGCCGATGCCCTTGAAGGTGAAGTCTGCGGTGTAGGTGACCTCGGTGTCGTTGCCCGTCGCCCGGAAGGTCATGGTGTCGCGGGCGATGACGGTCTTGTTCTCACCGCGAAGGGAGATGCGCTCGTTCGGGACCAGCTCCTGCACCACGTAGTTGAGCTGCGTCTCGCGGCCGGCGAAGGTCGAGGTGTTCAGGTACTCGCTGCCGAAGCCCCCGTCGCCGGAGGTCAGGACCGTCTTGACCGTCGCAGGGTCCCACTCCGTGGTCGTGGTGAAGTCCGACAGATACGCGAAGACCTTGTCAAGGGGCTTCTCGACGGTGACGATCCGTTGCAGTCTCACAGTTGTCCTTCCGGTGGAGAGATACGGCTCCATAGCGCGGCCCAGATGGCCACGGGCACGAGGCGTGCAACCTTCATCAGGATGGCCATCCGTACCGGGAACACGATCTCGATGCGTTCGCGCTCGAGACCGTCACAGATCGACCGGCCGGCGGAGTCGGCCTCGATGATGAACGGCATCGGGAAGGCGTTGACGGCGGTCAGGTCCGTGCGCACGAAGCCCGGGCAGACGGTGATGACTCGCACGCCCGCTCGAGCGACCTGGATGCGCAGCGACTCGAGCAGGTTGATCTGTCCTGCTTTGGTGGCGCCATAGGCCTGCGATCCGGACAGTCCCCGGTAGCCGGCCACCGACGAGATGCCTGCGATGACCCCGGAGTGTCGAGCCAGCATCTCGGGGAGAACAGCCGCGATGGAGTTGCTCATGCCGATGAGGTTGACCTGGACGTGCCGGTTGAAGACCTCCGTGTCCCAGTCCTTGCCGGACATCTGCTTCCAATAGCCGGCGGACAGGACGGCGAGGTCGATCGGTCCGAGCTCGTCGCGAATGCGGGACGCAGCCGCCGTCATCGACGCAGCATCGGTGACGTCGGCGGCAACCGCGAGCATGGTCCCGGCGGACACTTCATCGAGCTGGTCCTGGCGCCGGGCCGAGATGGCGACGAGGGCTCCTCGGGACTGGAGCTCGCAGGCGACAGCGGCGCCGATACCGCTCGACGCTCCGACCACCCAGGCAACCTTGCCGCTCAGGTCCATGCCGAATCCCTGGTCATCTGGAGCTGGCTCACACCAAGGTAGCCCGTGCGGAAGCCGGCCTCGCAGTACGCGAGGTAGAACTCCCACATTCGCCGGAAGGTCTCGTCGAACCCGAGCTGGTTGATCCGGGGCCACTGCTCGTTGAAGCGTTCGCGCCACAGGTGCAGGGTGCGCGCATAGTGTGGACCGAGCTCTCGCCGCTGGGTGACGCGAAGCGTCGTATGGTCCGCGAGGGTCTCGTCGATGGACTGCAGCGACGGGATGATGCCACCGGGGAAGATGTACTTCTGGATCCAGCTGAACGACCTCCTTGTCGCCAGGACCCGTTCGTGCGCCATGGTGATGGCCTGGATGCTGACCTTCCCGCCCGGAGCGAGCAACCGGTCGATCGCGGCGAAGTACGTTGGCCAGTAAGCCTCTCCGACCGCCTCGATCATCTCGACGCTGACGATCGCGTCGAACTCACCCTCGACCTCGCGGTAGTCCTGCAGGCGCAGGTCGACCCGGCCGGAGAGCCCCGCCTCCGCGACCCGCTCCGTGGCCAGAGCCATCTGCTCGGCCGAAATCGTCACCGTGGTCACGTGGGCGCCGCGTTGTGCCGCCCGTATGGCGAGTGCTCCCCATCCGGTGCCGATCTCGAGCAGGCGCGTCCCCGCCCTGACCCCCGCGTAGTCCAGGACCCCGTCGATCTTTCGGAGTTGCGCCTCTTCGAGCCCCGTTGCGGCCCCTACGGCCTCGCTCTCGTCGAACCACGCCCCCGAGTAGCTCATCGTGGGGTCCAGGAAGGACTCGAACAGGTCGTTGCTGAGGTCGTAGTGCGCCCGGACGTTGTCGCGCGACCCGCCCAGGGTGTTCTCGTGGCTGGTCGGGATCCGTTGGTCGACGATGGTCCTCAGCCGCTGCAGTGGCTCAGGGACGAGGCCGGCGAGCCTGGCAGCGAACGGGGTCAGCAGGTCGGCCAGATCGGTGCCGGGGGCGGCACTCCAGTCGCCGGCCATATAGGCCTCGCCAAAGCCGATCTTGGAGTCACGGCCGAGCCGGGCGAAGTAGGCGCGAGGGCGGACGAGCTCGAACGCTGGGGACTCGGAGGAGCCGCCGCCGATGCTTGCGCCGCCGGGATACGTGGCCCGTACCGGGATCTTGTGGACGGCGCGCTCGAAGAGCAGCCGGGCGACGGAGGCGGCCAGCGGAGCCCTCGGCGGACTGGTGATGGAGGGCCACCTGACGGCAGTGGAGACGGTCATCTCAGACCCCTTCTTGTGGTTGATGGTGCGGACGGCGAAGGGCGGGCAGGCGACGAAGCCAGAGCCAGATGCCATGCTTTCTGATCAAGGCCCAAACCTGTTGCGGCATCAAGGGTTTGCGGATGAGCTGGACGACGATCGCCTTTGGGGTCGCCGGGATGGGGCGACCGCGGAAGGTAGCAGTAAAGGCCACCGTTCCCTCCCTGCGCAGGATGACGGTGCTGGACACCACCTCGCGCGACAGCTCGAACCGCATCTCGTATCGGCCACTCATGTCGAAGAAGGGCGAGACGTGGAGCGCCTTGTCCGCTGTGGCGATCCCGGAGGCGTCGGGACGCAGGAGGTAGACGTGACGCTCGCCATGGGTGTTGTGGACCTCAGCGACGATGCAGATCAGCGCGGTCTTGGCATCGAAGCACCAGAAGACCGACAACGGGTCGAAAACATGTCCCAGGACCCGGGCGTTGGCCAGCATGACGATCCTGCTCGACACGCCGAGCCGGATGCCGTTCAGGCACAAGTAGTTCTCGACGTTCGCCTTGATCGAGCGGGCGGGGTCTCCGAGATGGTCGCCCGCCCTGAAGTTCGCGAATGACCACAGATACCAAGGCTGCTCGGGGAGTGCATCGAGGTCGACCAACCACTGGTACACGCTGTGGCGGAAGGCGTGACGAACAGGCCCGTCGCGGTGGTGCGCGACGTGTCCGGCAACCAGCGCCGGAAGTGTCGGAAGGGTCGTCGCGGTGCTGGCAGTAGTGAGCCAGGCGGTGGTCACCAGGTCACCCCGAAATGCCGGGCAGCCTCGACGCCGGAGCGGCACCCGTCCTCGTGGAAACCCCAGCCGTGGTAAGCGCCGGCGTAGACGGTCCGGTCCGTGGCGAGGTCGCTCAAGCGCGACTGCGCGGCCACCGACTCCGGTGTGTAGATCGGGTGCTCGTAGTCCATGACTGCCAGAACGGCGTCGGGATCGATGTGCTCCCGCGCGTTGAGCGTGACGAGGTAGGTCTGCGGGGAGGTTTGTCCCTGAAGGCGATTCATCCAGTACGTCACAACCGTGGGCTCGTCAGGTGAGTTGCACGAGGACATTAGGTAGTTCCAGCCGGCCCGCGCCTCCGTGGCCCGGGGCAGGAGTGAGGCGTCCGTGTGCAGGACGGTCTCGTTGCAGGAGTAGCCGAACGCCTTGAGGGTCTGAACCTCCTGGTCGCTGGGGTCGGTCAGCAGGTCCAGCGCCTGGTCGGCATGGGTGGCGATGACGACCCGGTCGAACCGGGTGAACGCTCCGGTGGCGTCACGGATCTCGACCCCGTCGGCCCGCCGGGTGATGTCGGTGACCGCCGCCGACCTGCGCACGTCCGGCAGTTTCGCGGCGAGCCGCTCGACATACGTGCGTGAGCCGCCGGCGACGGTGTACCACTGCGGCGACCCGGTGACGCGCAGCATCCCGTGGTGGTCCAGGAACCGGAACAGGTATCGTGCCGGATACAGCAGTGCGACCTCTCGTCCCGAGGACCACACGCAGGACACCACCGGGACCGCGTAGTGAGCGATGAAGTGCGCGCTGAAGCCTTCACGTTCCAGGAACTCGCCGTATGTCGTGAGGTCACCTTGGTCATTCATGCCACCGTCGTCGGCGTCCTCGGTGGACTTGAGAAAGGCCGTGGCCCGGCGATGGAAACGCTTGACCTGCAACAGCATTCGCAAGAACTGTGGGTCGAGGAGGCGATGCGGCTGCGCCAATATGCCGCGCAGACCCCGCCCACCGGCATACTCCAGACCGCAGTCACCGCACCGGACGCTCATGCTCATCTCGGTCGGTCGCACCTCGACCTTGAGCTCGGCGAAGAGCTTGCGCAGCCACGGGTAAGTCCGGTCGTTGTGGACGATGAACCCGCTGTCCACCGCGTGCTCGCTGCCGTCAGAGGCGGTGAGATCGTGGGTGTGGGCATGACCGCCGAGGCGGTCGTCCGCCTCGAACAAGGTGACGTCGTGCGTGCGGTCCAACAGGTAGGCGGCGGTGAGGCCCGAGACCCCAGAGCCGATGACGGCCACGGAAGGTCGGGCAGACGCCGATGAGGTGGGTGCCCCGGTCTCAGCCTTCATCGCGTATCCTTTGTCTAAGGTCTGTCTAGGGCGACGCTACGCACGTCGCTCGAGACTGTCAAATGTTCGTCCAATGTTGGTAGAGTGTGCGACATGGACCACGAGAAGGCTGCGGCTTTATTGCGGATAGGTGAGCTGAGCCGTCGAGTGGGCGCCAGCGAATATGTTCTGCGAGCCTGGGAGAGCCGGTACGGGCTGCTGAAGCCCGCACGATCGGCGGGCGGCTACCGGCTGTACTCCGAGGACGACCAGCGCCGGGTGCGTCGGATGCAGGCCCATCTTGCCGACGGCCTGGCAGCCGCACAGGCAGCGCGTGCGGCCATCGCCGACGAACAACGTGGCGGCATCGCCACGGACGTCGTCCTCGCACCTGCCCGAGCAGACCTGGTCGACTCCGCCGATGCCCTTCGGCAGGCTCTGGACGAGCTGGACGAACCGGCGGCCCAATCAGTGCTGGATCGGCTGCTCACAGACTTCACCGTGGAGACCGTGCTCCGGGACGTTGTGCTGCCCTTTCTTCACGAGCTGGGTGAGAGGTGGGAGCACGGCGCGGCCAACGTCGCTCAGGAGCACTTCGCCAGTCATGTGGTCCGAGGGCGTCTGGCCGGCCTTGCCCGCGGATGGGGAAACGGCCGTGGACCGCAGGCGGTGCTGGCCTGCCCACCCGGTGAGCTGCATGACCTGGCCCTGCTCGTCTTCGGGATCGTGCTCAACCGGAGGGGCTGGCGGATCGGGTTTCTGGGCGCGAACACACCGATGCTGGACGTGATGCAGGTGACCTCGCAGACCCGACCGGCCCTCGTTGTCCTGGCTGCAATCTCACCGGAGCGATTCGCGGCGGTCGTGCCGGAGCTCTCGCGGCTGGCCGAGATGGCACCCCTTGTCCTGGCCGGCACGGGTGCCACCAGCGAGCTGGCCCAAAGCGTCGGTGCGCGTGTGCTCAACGGGGATCCGGTGACCGCGGCCGAGAATGTCGTGGGTTCCCTGAGTTGACGAGCGTCATGTGGTTCAGGCGCGACCTTCGGCTGGCGGACAACCCCGCGCTGCTGTCGGCGGTTTCGGACGCCGCCGCCGCCCCCGCAGGGGACAGACAGGTCGTTCCGCTCTTTGTTCTCGACCCCGCGCTGTGGCGTCCCGCCGGCCCGGCGCGACGCGCTTACCTGGCGGCGAGCCTGACCGATCTGGGGAACCGCGTCGGGGGGCTGCAGCTACGCCGGGGCCATCCCGTCCAGGAGGTCGTCGCCGTCGCCCGTGCCGCGCGGGCGACCGCGGTGCACATCGCGGAGGACTTCGGCCCCCGCGGTAGGCAGCGTGACCTCGACGTTGAGGCTGCACTCGCGCACCACGGCATCGAGCTGGTGCGCACGGGGTCGCCGTATGCCGTGCCGCCGGGCCGGGTCCTCACCAAGACCCGTCATCCCTACCAGGTGTTCACGCCGTACTCCCGTGCCTGGCACGGGCACGGCTGGGCCGCCCCACCGATGCCGCCTCGCGCAGTCCAGTGGATGCGACCCCTGCAGAGCCACTGTCTCGACGACATTCCTGTCCCGGGAAGCCTTCGTCTGCCAGCTGCTGGGGAGTCGGCCGCGCACCGGCGCTGGCACGACTTCCTCGAGCGGCGACTCGACGACTACGCAACCACCCGCGACCGCGCCGACCTTGACGGCGCCTCCCGGATGTCGGTGCACCTGAAATGGGGCGAGATCCATCCCCGCACCATGCTGGCCGATCTTGCCCGGCATGGCGGCGCGAGCGCCGCGACCTACCGCACCCAGCTGGCCTGGCGGGAGTTCTACGCCGACGTGCTGTGGCGGAGCCCTGATGCCGCCCGCGAGTACCTCAAACCAGACTTCGCACGAATGGAGTACGACGAACCGGGCAGCCGCTTCACCGCCTGGTGCGACGGGCTCACCGGCTATCCGATCGTCGACGCCGGCATGCGCCAGCTACGGTCCGAGGGCTGGATGCACAACCGGATCCGGATGATCGCGGCCAGCTTCCTGGTCAAGGATCTGCACATCGAGTGGCGCCATGGTGCCCGGCACTTCATGAGGTGGCTGGTCGACGCTGACCTCGCCTCCAACCAGCAAGGCTGGCAGTGGACGGCCGGCTGCGGCACCGATGCGGCGCCATACTTCCGGATCTTCAACCCCACCGTTCAGGGGAAGCGGTTCGACCCTCACGGCGACTATGTCCGCAGGTACGTGCCTGAACTGCGCCACGTGGACGCCAAGTCGATCCACGAACCCTGGACCTTCGAGGGCGGACAGCCGTGCGGATACCCCGCTCCGATCGTCGACCACGACCTTGAACGACGGGAGTCGTTGCGACGCCTCGAGATGTTGCGGGGCAGACTTGCCTGACACCCGGGGTCACTGGACTGTGCTGCGCGCGCAGACTCGGTCAGCGCCTCAACGCTAAGCCCCAACTGGTAGCCGATCGGCTACCAGCGCATGATGGAAACCTTGCCGAACTCCTCGTCCGTAGCGGCGCCGAATCGATGGACTTGGGTCTGCACTAACGTATGCCCATGTCGAACACGCGCGGTCCCAGGCGTCGTCGTGGATCGTCCACCGCCTCCCATGTGGGTGGAACTGTCGGACGTGGCGCGGCGGCAAGGGTACGCCTGTGGAGCTCCCTGTCGTTGGGGGTGGTCATGGGGGTCGCGGTCTCCATCCCCAGTACGTGGCAGTACGGGCTGCTCATCGGCTGGATGTTCGCGGCCGGACTCTTCGTCGGGTGGATCTGGGTCACCATCTGGCCCATGAACAACCGCCAGACAGCCCAACGCGCCACGCGCGACGATCCCGGCAGGGCATCAAGTGACGTCATTGTCGTCCTGGCCGCTGTCGCCAGCCTGGGCGCGGCGGTTCTGCTCCTGCTCGGCGCGGCCGGACCTGGGGGCAAGGTGACTCAGGCGGCACTGAGCTTCGGCTCTGTGGCCCTGGCCTGGTCGGTCGTGCACACGACGTTCACCACACGCTACGCCCGTTTGTACTACACAGGGTTGAACGGCGGGATCAACTTCAACGAAAGTGATGCCCCGCAGTACTCGGACTTCGCATACCTCGCGTTCACCATCGGGATGACCTTTCAGGTCTCGGATACCAACCTCGTGACCAAAAAAATCCGCGCCACCGCCCTGCGGCACGCGCTGGTGTCCTACCTGTTCGGCGTCGTCATCATCGCGACGATGATCAACCTGGTCGCCGGGCTCAGCAAGTAGCTGCGTCGGCGCGTGCTCTGGGCCTCCCGGGGCGCAAAGGTGCGGCGAGGGCCGCGTTGTACCTGGCCGCCAGTCAAAACCCAAGGTCGGACAACCTGCTCACATTGCTCGACACGGCCCCCTCCCCGCATCCCGCGCCGGAGGAAAGGTGCCCGCGCAGTCTGTGACCCGAACGCATTTCGGGCGAGTCGCGCGACCAGATCCTGGCCGAGCCGAAGTGGATCGTTCCGCGGCGGACGACAGGATCTCGATGCCTTCTTTCACCGGCTCGACTCTCAGCTGGCGAGCAGCCGTTACCTGACCAAATGCACACGCCAGGGGTGTGATGACGGTCATTTCTGGGTAGTACCCAGCAGTTGGGACTGGGAAGTACCCAGCTGTCGAGGCTTCGGGGTCGTATTCCCTCTGCTCGATTGGTACGACGCGTTGCACCCCCAGCGATGGAGGTCGGCGCGGAGAAGTACTGGACCGGCGTCAACTGCCGCTGGCCGGGAGGAGAAAGGGATTCGCATGAAGAAGAAACTGTTGCTGTCACTAGCCCCTGTTGCCGCCGTGTGCGTGGCGGCCTTGGGGATGCCGTCGGCCTCGGCGGCTGGGTCGACGAGCTATCAAGCGACGTTGAACCCGATCAACCACTCCAGCGGTTCGGGCAGTCTGAGCCTGTCGCTCAACGGCAGCCAGGCCACGATCACCGAGCACGTCACAGGGCTGGCTGCGATGTTCTCGGGCGCGGCCTACCCGCACGTCCAGCACATCCACGGCGGGGCCCAGGGTGTGTGTCCGACGGCGTCGGCTGACAAAAACGGTGACGGTGTGATTAGCACGACCGAAGGCGCGCCGTTCTATGGCGGCATCGTGACGACCCTGTCCCAGACGGGTGACACCACCCCCGCCGCAGGCACAGACATCAAGATCGCCCCGTCCGGCGGCAGCTACAGCTACTCCCGCACCATCACCTTGGACTCGGCCACTATGACCGCGTTGACGTCCGGGACCGCGGTGATCGTGGTTCACGGCCTTGACCCGGCCACCTTGTCCAAGCAGGCACAGGGCGAGAAGAGCGACCTGGTTCCCTCACTGCCGCTTGCGGCAACCTCACCGACCTTGTGTGGCAAGTTGGTTGCTTCACAGATGACCAGCCTGCCCAATGGCGGGGTCAGGACCGGCGGTGGCAGCACCTCCGGTGTCCAGGACGAGGGCCTGTACGCCCTTAGTGGTGGCCTGCTCATCGCGGCCGGGGCCACGCTTGCTGGCCGTCGCCGGCTCTCCCGGCAGCGTTAACCGTCGCCCAACGGGGTTGTGGTGAGCTCACTTCGACTCGGCCACCGCGGTCGCCTCTTGGCGGCCGCGGTGGCTGCGGCCCTAACTCTGGCAGCGGTGGTTCTGGCCGTAGTGGCCACAGCCGGGCAGCAGCATGCCGCCTCGCCTCCGCAGTCGGCCGCCAACCCCGCTCGGGAACGGAACCTGGGGCCAGCGACGTCGCCTGGTGCGGCATCATCGACAACCGCACCCAACCACCCGGCCAGCGAAACGGCTGTGGTCGGCCCGATCCTGTCGCGGTCGATGCCGGTGAGTTTGGACGTGCCCAGGATCGGCATCCACGACGCGATCCTGGTGCAGCTCGGCCTGGACAAGGAAGGTTCGATCCAGGTCCCGGAGGTAGGCCCGAACTCCCCGGCCGGCTGGTTTCGGGACTCACCAACCCCCGGACAGCTGGGACCCTCGGTGATCTTGGGCCATGTCGACTCCGCCACGGCAGGCCCGGCGATCTTCTACCGGCTCGGCACGCTGCGACCCGGTGACGCGGCCACGGTCACCCGGGCCGACCACACGGTGGCGGTCTTCCGGGTCGACAGTGTCCAGAAGTACGCCAAGTCCGCCTTTCCCACATTGCAGGTCTTCGGCAACACTGACCATGCTGCACTGCGGCTGATCACTTGCGGCGGAACGTTTGACCCCGCCCAGCAGAGCTATGAGGACAACATCGTGGTCTACGCACACCTGACCTCAAGTCACCCGGCGTGACGCTCGCGCGTCGGACCCTGCCGTCGCACCGCAAGACTGCCCTGCAGCTTGGAGAACTACTTATGTCCGTATCAACTGCCGGGCCACCAACAATGCACAAACTCGATATCGATACCAAACCGCGACGACCCGATGCACGAATGACCAGTGGCGACGCCGTGACGGAATCTCCGACTCGGAGCATGACATGAACAACCGCAAAGGGCCGATCGGCCTGCTCGTCGCGGTGCCACTCCTGTTGACCGGATGCGCTGCGGCGGACGCCGCCAACGGCCACGACGCGTCAGCCACGTCTATGGCAACCAGTCGGTCGACGTCGCCGAGCCCGACCATGTCACCAGGCATGTCTATGGCCCCCGGCGCGACGATGACGGGTATGACGTCGACCCCCGCTCCGTCACCTGCGGACGCCTTGGTGAACGCTGCCAGCCCTTCGGAGTCGGCCCGGATGATCTGTGGATCGGAAACGCGGCGAAATGTGACAACGCTGACGGCGTTGCGCACCCCACCTCCAGCGAAGGCCAGTTGGGCCGACCACGTATACACGTGCACCTACCAG
>JAYSQM010000195.1:0-2101 GCA_043721575.1 Phycicoccus sp. | reverse complement strand
TCCGGCCTGGTGACCGCCACCCCGCTGCTGCTGTTCGCGGCGGCGGCCCGGCGGGTGCCACTCGTGACGATCGGCCTCCTGCAGTTCATCACGCCGATCCTGCAGCTGATCGTGGCTGTTCTGCTCCTGGGCGAGACCATGGAGACCAGCCGCTGGATCGGCTTCGGCATCGTCTGGATTGCCTTGCTGGTGTTGGTGTTTGACTCGATCCGATCTGTTCGCACCCGTCGCCGGCTGGCCGACGCAGCAGAGTGCGCAGCAGTCTGAGCCAACGCCCGGGCAGTCGTCGACCTCCGCCCCCGAGAACGAGCCTCGCGCTAGCCGGCGCGGTTGACGACGCTCTTGACCAGCGCCGAAAGGGCGATCAGGGCGTCGCGAGCGGGCGAGTCGGCCGGTAACCCGGTGGCCAGCGGGGCGAGCAGCCCCTGCGCCTCCCGGGCCACGGCATTCGTGCGCTCACGTGCCTCACCCATCGCCGGGTGGACCTGCAGCAGAGCGAGGGCCTCGGCGTGCATCGCGTCATCGCGCAGATCGCAGTGGGAGCCGAGCAACTCGCGCAGGCGATCATCAGCAGGATCGTCCGACTGGCGCACCAGCAGCACCGGCAGGGTGGGGACGCCTTCACGCAGGTCCGTGCCGGGCACCTTGCCGGACTCCCCCGGCCCGGAGGAGATGTCGAGCAGGTCATCGGCGAGCTGGAAAGCGATACCGAGCCGCTCGCCATACCGGCGCATGATCTCGACCGTCTCGGGCGGGCAGCCGCCGAACATCGCGCCGTAGCGCGCAGCCGTCGCGATGAGCACACCGGTCTTGTCGGCCAGGACGCCAAGGTAGTAGTCGATCGGGTCGACACCGTCGGGCGCCGGACGGTCGTCGCGGATCTGCCCAGAGCACAGTCGAACGAACGTCTGCGCCTGAATCTTGACAGCCTCAGGCCCGAGCCCGGCGACGAGCTCGGAGGCCTTACCGAAGAGCAGGTCGCCGACCAGGATCGCGGTGGAGTTGCCGTATGCCGAGTTGGCGCTGACCACTCCGCGGCGCAGGTCGGCCTCGTCCATCACGTCGTCGTGATACAGCGAGGCGAGGTGGGTCAGCTCGACTCCGGTCGCCGAGGCGACGACGTCATCGTTGATCCCGCTGCCCAGCTCTGCAGCGAGCAGCGTGAGCATCGGCCGCAAGCGTTTGCCCCCGGCCTCGGACAGATGCACCGACGCCTGCGCGATGAACGGGTCATCGTGGTCCAGGACGGTGCGCAGCAGCGCATCGACAGCCCCCAACCCCTCCAGCAGCCGTGCAGCCAGCTCCGGCGAGACGGTGGGCAACGCCAGAGTCGGTGACCCGGGGGACATCGCGGCGGTCATCTCAGGAACAGCGACGAACGGGCCGCGAGGTCCAGCAGCGGAGAGGGGATGACGCCGAGTACCAGCGTCACGAGGACGCCGACCGTGACCGCCATTGTGGTGACGATGGACGGCGAGACCGCACGGACCGAGTCGCCGGCAGGATCAGAGAAGTACATGAGCACGATGATCCGGACGTAGACGAAGGCGGCGATGGCGCTGGACAGCACACCGACGACGGCCAGGACCGTCGCGCCGTGAGCGACCGCGGCCGAGAACACCGCGAACTTGGCCGTGAAGCCCGAGGTCAGCGGGATACCGGCGAAGGCCAGCAGCAAGAAGGCGAAGGCTCCGGCGACGACGGGGTGGTTCTTGCCCAACCCGGCCCACTGCGACAGGTGCGTGGCTTCCGAACCGCCGTCGCGGACCAGCGAGACGATGGCGAAGGCCGCGATCGTGCTGAAGCCATAGGCCACGAGGTAGAACATCACCGAGGAGATGCCGACCTTGTCGAAGGCCAGCAGGCCGGTCAGGACGAACCCGGCGTGCGCGATCGATGAGTACGCCAGCAGTCGCTTGACGTCGGTCTGGGTGACCGCCAGGACCGAGCCCACCACCATGGTGAGGATGGCGACTGCCCACAGTCCCGGCGCCCAGTCCCAGCGACTCTGAGCGACGCCGACGTAGACGAAACGCAGGATCGCACCGAACGCGGCGACCTTGGTGCAGGCCGCCATGAAGCCCGTGACCGGGGTAGGCGC
>JAYSQM010000194.1:0-1588 GCA_043721575.1 Phycicoccus sp. | reverse complement strand
GGACGGCTCGATCGACTGGCTGTGCCTGCCACGGTTCGACTCCCCGGCCTGCTTTGCGGCACTGGTCGGCTCGCGGGACAACGGTCGCTGGCTGCTGGGGCCGGTGGGACCGGCGAGGACCACACGCAGATACGTCGGCAACAGCTTCGTGCTCGAGACCACCCATGAGACGCCCACGGGGGTGGTCCGCATCACCGACTTCATGCCCCTTGGTGATGGCCGCTCCGACGTCGTCCGCCGGATCGAGGGGGTCAGCGGAACCGTGCGCATCCGCCACGAGTGGGTGGTCCGGTTCGGCTACGGCAAGGTCCGCCCCTGGGTCAGCCGTCGCGCGGACGCCCCCAGGACGGGCTCGGGAGAGATGATCTCGGCCATCGCGGGGCCGGACATGCTGGTGCTGCGCGGTTCGCGGCTCCCCCAAGCTGTCGACGGGCGTCACGAGGACGAGTTCGACGTCGCGGCCGGCGAGCGCCTGACGTTCTCCACGACCTGGTTCGAGTCACATCGCCAGGTGCCTCCGCCGCTGGACGTGGACCACCAGGTCGAACAGACCCTTGCGCACTGGGAGGAGTGGGCCGGGTGCTGCGACCACAGCGGGCCCTATCGTGAGGCCGTCGTGCGCTCATTGCTCGTCCTGCGGGTCCTGACCCACGCCGCCACCGGAGGCATCGTGGCCGCTCCCACCACCTCCCTGCCCGAGCAGTTCGGTGGACCCCGCAACTGGGACTACCGCTTCTGCTGGCTGCGCGACACATCGCTGACCCTCGGGGCCCTGTTGCAGTCCGGTTATCACGAGGAGACCCTGCTCTGGCGCAACTGGCTGCTGCGGGCAGTTGCCGGCGACCCCGAGGACATACAGATCATGTATGCCGTCGACGGATCCCGCGAGCTGCCCGAGCGGGAGCTGAACCACCTTGGGGGGTATGCGGACTCGCGTCCGGTCCGGGTCGGCAACGCCGCGGTCGACCAACAGCAGACGGACATCCTGGGAGAGGTCATGGTCGCCCTCGAGCTGGCCCGCGAGCAAGGCCTGGAGGACACCCCCGAGTCGTGGGCGCTGCAACGCGCACTGGTCACGAACCTGGGCAGGCACTGGGACGAGCCGGACAACGGCCTGTGGGAGATCCGGGGACCACGGCGCCACTTCACGCACTCACGCGTGATGGTGTGGGTGGCGTTCGACCGCGCCATCAAGGCGGTCGAACGACACGGGCTGGAGGGTCCGGTCGAACGGTGGCGCGAGCTGCGGACCGCGGTGCACGCGGAAGTGATGAAGCGCGGATACAACTCCTCGAGGGGTTGTTTCACCCAGCACTACGACACCACCGAGGTCGACGCCGCGCTGCTGCTCCTGCCCACCGTCGGGTTCATCGCCGCTGACGACCCCCGCTTCCTGGGCACGGTTCGCGCCATCGAGCAGGACCTCATCCGCGACGGCCTGGTGCTGCGCTACCGCACGCAGGCCGGCGTCGACGGTCTGCCCGGCGATGAGCATCCGTTCCTGGCCTGTTCCTTCTGGCTGGTCACTGCCTACGCTCTTGCCGGACGCCTCGAGGAAGCCCACGCCCTGATGCGCCGACTCGTGGCA
>JAYSQM010000193.1:0-3475 GCA_043721575.1 Phycicoccus sp. | reverse complement strand
GACCAGGACATCGCGCCGGACACCTTCGCGCTGCGCGACGTTCGTCCCGGCGAGCTGCTGCCGAAATCGGCACTGGGCAAGGGTGCCGACATCCACCTGAAACCCGTGTCGGTGCCGGTTGACAGTGGTGGCGCCGGGCAGCTGGCCGCGGGCTCGATCGTCGATGTCTGGGTCAACGCCAAGGACCCGTCATCGGCGATGGAGAAGTACGGCAACCCGGTCAAGACCCTCGAAGCCGCCCCGGTGGCCCGCACGCCTGACACCGGCGGCGGCGGGCTGGGTGCCGCCTCGGGCACGACCGCCGTGCAGATCATGGTCCCGGAGGCCAGCGTCCAGGCGCTCATCGCGGCCATCGACCAGGGCGCCAAGATCACCTTGGTCCCGGTGCCGGGGTCGCCCACCAAGGCCGGCGCGTGAGCTGGTCTGTCGTCACGGCGGTCAGCGACCGCTGGGAGAGCGCCCTGGTCACCACCCTGGAGCGAGGCACAGACGTCCAGATCGCCCGACGATGCCCCGACCTGGCAGATCTCCTGGCCGTCGCCGGTTCGGGCCTGGCCCAGGTCGCTCTGGTCTCGGCGGACCTGCGCTCGCTGGATCGCACGGCGCTGGACCATCTGCGGGAGTGCTCGGTGACCGTGGTCGGGATCTACCCTCCCGGTGACGAGGCGGCGCAGCGGCATCTGCGTCAGCTGGGGATCTCCACGGTCATCTCGGCGGACGCCAGCGCCGCGGTCATCCAGGAGGCGCTGGATGCCCTGGACGACCCCCGGTCGGAGCCTGCGGCGAGTTGGTTCCCGCACGGGCTGGGGCCAGCAGACGCAGGCCGAACCGATGAAGCGTCGGACTCCGCAGGTCGTGGTGGCTCGCGGGGCGGCGCCCCGGATCCGGCTGGCCCCGATGCCGAAGCCGATGACGTGCTGGGCACCATCATCGCGGTGTGGGGCCCCGCGGGTGCTCCCGGACGAACCACCGTCGCCCTCAACCTCGCCAGCGAGCTGGCGCATTTGGGCCAGCCCACGGTGCTGGTCGACGCCGACACGTACGGCGGGTGCATCGCGCAGTCGCTCTCCTTGCTCGACGAGGCACCTGGTCTGGCTGCGGCTACCCGGTCGGCCGACCAGGGCAGCCTCGACCTCGCCGTGCTGGCCCGTCTGGCGCCCGAGGTCTCGGCCGGGTTGCGGGTGCTCACCGGCATCCCCAAGGCCGAGAGGTGGCCGGAGCTGCGCGCCGCCGCCCTCGAACACGTGCTCACCCTGACGCGACGACTTGCGCGGTTCACCGTCATCGACTGCGGGTTCAGCCTCGAGGACGACGAGGAGCTGAGCTACGACACGCTGGCCCCACGACGCAATGCCGCCACGCTCACCTCTCTGGCCGTCGCCGACCGGGTCCTGGCCGTCGGTGCGGGCGACCCGATCGGGCTGCAACGACTCGTTCGCGGGTTGCAGGAGCTGGGCACGGTCGCCAGTCCTTCGCCCACCGTCGTCATCAACCGGGTTCGGTCCTCGGCGGTGGGGCCGCGACCGGAAACGCGCATCCGCGATGCGCTCGCCCGCTTCGCCGGGATCGACGATCCCCGGTTCATCCCCAATGACCCCGCCAGCCTGGACGGTGCGCTGTTGGCCGGACAGTCGCTGGCCGAGGCTGCGCCCGACTCCGACGTGCGCAAGACTCTGGTGGCGCTCGCCAGTGAGGTCTGCGGCGTGCCCGCCCCTCACACCGGCCGTCGACGTAGGGGAGCATGATGCAGGGACTGATCGTGGACTGGGGCGGCGTCCTGACCATGCCTATCCACACTGCGATCGGGAACTGGCTCAGGGCCACCGGAGTCGACCGCGACCACTACGGCGCGGTCCTGCGCCCTTGGGTCGAGCCCTCGCCGGGCAAGATGTCTCCCGTCCATCGGCTGGAGCGCGGGGAGATCGCCGTCGAGGAGTTCGAGCACCTGCTGTCCGCCGCCCTCGCAGACGAAGGCTCCACGGTCGAGGCACAGGGTCTGGTCAGTCAGATGTTCGCCGACCTGGCGATCTACGAGGACTCCATGACCTCGCTCGTCACCCGTGCACATGCGGCGGGGGTCCGCACCGGGCTGTTGTCCAACTCATGGGGCAACGACTACGACCGCAGCGAATGGCACGAGATGTTCGACGCCGTCGTCATCTCCGGCGAGGTCGGCATGCGCAAGCCCGAACCCGAGATCTTCGAGCTCGCCCTTGATCGAATCGGCCTGCCGGCCGGCGAATGCGTCTTCATCGACGACCTTGCGCACAACACCGACGCGGCAGCCAAGGCCGGTCTCGTCGGCATCGTGCACCGGACCTTCGACGAGACGGCCAGAGAGCTCGAGGCCCTGTTCCCGGGTGCCGGATGGATACACCAGCGGCTTCACTGACCCGTTTCAGCTGCTGAAGAGCAGCAGCAGACCACCAGACGTGTAGCCCACCATCAGCACCAGCATCGGCACCTGTCCGATGACCGCGACGCGTCGCTCGAACAACGTGACCGCACGTTCATGAGCCAGGACCACTCCCATAACGTGTCCCGTCACGATGGCGACCAGCTGGATCGTGGCCACCAGCCGCGGCTGCAGGAGGGCAGCGTTGGCGGTCAGCCCGGCTGTTCCGAGCCAGTTCGCCCCGACGCCCAGGGGATCAGAGAGCGTGATCCACGTGTTCTGACCCTCGAAGATCCACAGCGACCAGTAGTGCGCCACGACATAACCGGCGGCGATGGGCAGCAGGGAAGGTGCGAACTGCCCCGCGAGCCCGCGGACGGGGATACCGGCCAGGCGGGCACTCACGGCTGCAGCCAGATGCAACGAGAGGGCCACCACGAGGCACATGCCCAGCAGTCCTGCGCTCTTCAGCAGCTCGGAGGGCAGGCCGGAGGACTGGACGAAGGTGTACCACCGCGGTTCGGAGGAGAACCCGTCGTACGCCGTGCCGCCCAGCATCACCGATGCCGTCGCCAGCAGGCCCCGGTCCACGGCCACGGCATTGGCGCCGCGCAAGGGGGATCGCAGAACCCAGACCCGGTCCGGCCGGCGGGCCAGTGGGCTGAGGCTGCCGTAGAGGCGTGACCAGACCTCGAAGGGATCGGCCCGGCTGAACCAGCCACGTCCGAAGACCAGAGCGCCCAACAGATCGATCAGGACGAACGCGCCGATCGCCACCCGCAGGACGAGAAGGGTCGTCCGGTCCGGGGCGATCAGCTCGAGCCAGGTGAAGGCGAAGAGCCCGAGCGCCGCAGGCCAGTAGCCGGGTGACCAGGCCGTCATCGAGGACTCGGGATCGATCCGCGCGAGTCGGGTCAGTCCGGCATGCAGCCAGCGAATCGGGTTGAGCCAGGCCCAGATTGGGCCAAATATCAGCGACAGGGCGGCCAGCCCCACCCACAGCCAGACGTACACAACATGCGGCACGGGGTTGTTGGCGTTGTCCTTGCCGAAGATCAGGGCCATCAGGGTCCAGGCGGA
>JAYSQM010000192.1:0-15462 GCA_043721575.1 Phycicoccus sp. | reverse complement strand
TCGTGGCTCTCACCCGGGTGAGGGTCGCCATACGGTCACGAGGTGGTCAGGGCTAGGCGTGGTGGCCACGGTTGACGGATCCATGACACGCCTTGACGCGTTCTTGACGGCACTTCCTTACAGTGGGCGTCATGTCTGACTGGTACCGGGCGGCCAGGGCGCACCCCTGCGGCGTCCTGCTCGCCGTGCAGATCCTCGGGATCGTGCTCTATCCGTTCATGGAGGAGAGCGGTCCCGGTCGGGCTCTGTTCAGCATCTTCGGGCTCATCGTGCTGGTGCTCGCGGTCTTGGCGGTGCGCCGGACGCCGGCTCTCAACTGGGTCGCGTTCCTCATCGGGATCCCGGTCGTGGTGTTGACGATCTTCGAGGCCGCGCAGAGTGACAACGTCGCGATCTCGTTGTGGTCCAACGTCTTCCACGCGCTCTTCTACTTCTACACGGCCTACGGCCTGATCGCCTACATGTTCGCGGACAACTGGGTGACTCGTGACGAGGTGTTCGCGATCGGGGCCGCCTTCACGGTCGTGGCCTGGGGCTTCGCCTACGTCTTCGCGGCCACGCAGATCATCTGGCCACACTCGTTCATCGCCGCGGTGAACTCGGACGCGCCCCGGACCTGGATGGAGCTGCTGTTCCTGTCGGTCACGACATTGACCAGCACGGGCCTGTCCGACGTCGTGCCCGTCCTGTCGCATGCGCGGTCCTTGGTGATGATCGAGCAGATTGCCGGCATGCTGTACCTCGCCCTGGTGGTGGCCCGTCTGGTCGGGCTCACCATCGTGCGCTTCCGACACTAGAACTTCCTGACCGGTCATCGCCGTACCTGCGCTCGCGTTCCCTCGAGCTGGTCGTATGTCGCAAGGCTCGGTCCGCGGGTCGCCTGCAGGTCGCGGGCTCCCGACTCGGCATCGCGGATGACGCGAAGGACGTTGCCGCCGGCCACCTTGGTCAGGTCATGGTCGGACCAGCCGCGGTCGGCCAGGGCTGCGAACAACCGCGGATAGCCGCTGACGTCCTCGAGACCGAGTGGCAGATCTTCGGTGCCGTCGTAGTCGCCGCCGATGCCGACGTGGTCGACGCCGGCGACGTCGCGCACGTGCTCGATGTGCGCGACGACCTGGTCGATCGTCGCGGTGGGTTTGGCGTGCTGCTTGCGGTACGTGACGGCGAACGCGGCGAAGGCGATGTGGTCGGTGGGCGTGACACCGGCCTCGAGCGCCGCCGCAGCAGCCTCCTTGCGCCACTGGCCGGCAGCAGGGGAGACGAACTCGGGGACGAACGTCACCATGCAGACGCCGCCCTTGTCGCCCAGGGTCTCAAGCACGTCGTCGGGGACGTTGCGGGTCATGTCGCAGACGGCCCGTGCGGAGGAGTGCGAGAACATCACCGGCACCTCACTGACCGCCAGCGCGTCGCGCATGGTGTCGGCCGAGACGTGCGAGAGGTCGACGAGCATGCCGATGCGGTTCATCTCGCACACCACCTCGACGCCAAAGGCGGAGAGCCCACCGGTGACCGGCTCGTCGGTGGCCGAGTCGGCCCACGGGACGTTGTCGTTGTGGGTCAGCGTCAGGTAGCGGACGCCCAGCACGTACAGCATCCGCAGCACGGCCAGGGAACAACCGATCGAGTGCCCGCCCTCGGCACCCATCAGTGAGGCAATGCGTCCTGAAGCGAAGACGGACTCCAGCTCGTCCGCGGTGCGGGCGAAACCCAGCTGGTCGCCATACCGACCGACCATCTTGTGCACGGCATCGACCTGCTCCAGGGTCTGGATCACCGCAGCGCCGTCGGTCAGCGTCGAAGGTACCCAGACCGACCAGAACTGCGCACCGACGCCGCCGTCACGCAGCCGCGGCAGGTCGGTGTGCGTCGTGGTCAGGCGCTGCGAGAGGTCCAGCCGGTCGAAGTCGTAGCCCGACTGTTTGCGCACCTCCCACGGGAGGTCGTTGTGTCCATCGATCAGCGGGTGCCGGCGCAGCAGTTCGGTGACGCGGGCGAGGGTGTCTGGAGCGAGGTCGGGCATGCGGTCATTCAACCGCAGCCCAACTAGGGTGAGCAGATGACCTCCACCATCTCCTCGGCTACCGGCAAGCCCCGTAGCGTGGCGCTGGTGACCTTGGGCTGCGCTCGCAACGAGGTCGACTCCGAGGAGCTCGCTGGTCGTCTGGCCGCCGAAGGCTGGCTGCTGGTCGATGATGCCGCGCAGGCCGATGTCGCCGTGATCAACACCTGCGGCTTCGTCGCACAGGCCAAGAAGGACTCCATCGACGCCCTGCTCGAGGCCTCCGATCTCAAGGGTCAGGGACGCACGCAGAAGGTCGTGGCTGTGGGGTGCCTGGCCGAGCGGTATGGCGAGCAGCTCGCCGCCGAGCTACCCGAAGCCGACGCTGTGCTCGGCTTCGACTCCTACGCCGACATGTCGAGCCACCTCACGTCGATCCTGGACGGCAACAAGCCCGCTTCCCACGTGCCGTCGGACCGCCGCCGCCTGCTACCTCTCTCGCCGGCCTCGCGGCAGGCCTCTGCCGCTGCGGTGGCCCTGCCCGGTCATGGCAGTCACGGTGCTCCCGAGGTGCCTGCCAGCAGGGTTTCCGGGGGCAGAGTTTCCGGGGGCATGGTCCCCGAGAGCAGGGTCCCGGAGAGCGTGACGATCGAGGGACCGGTTCCGGCCAGCGGCCCCCGTGTCATCCGCGCCCGTCTGGATGGCCGGCCGTGGGCTCCGCTGAAGATTGCCAGTGGCTGTGACCGGCGCTGTGCCTTCTGCGCGATCCCGATGTTCCGTGGGGCGTTTGTGTCGAGGCGGCCCTCCGACGTCCTGGCCGAAGCCCGGTGGCTCGGCGAGCGCGACGTCAAGGAGATCTTCCTGGTCAGCGAGAACTCCACGTCCTACGGCAAGGACCTCGGGGACCTGCGCCTCCTGGAGACGATGTTGCCCGAGCTCGCCTCCGTTGATGGGATCGAGCGCGTCCGGGTGTCCTACCTGCAGCCAGCCGAGATCCGGATGGACCTGCTCGACGTCATGGCCTCGACGCCGGGCGTCGTGCCGTACTTCGACATCTCCTTCCAGCACGCGTCGGAGCCGCTGCTGCGCAGGATGCGCCGGTTCGGTTCGCGTCAGGGCTTCCTCGACCTGATCGACCAGGTCCGCGCCCGCGCCCCGCTCGCCGGCATCCGGTCCAACGTCATCGTCGGGTTCCCGGGGGAGACCGACAAGGATCTGGCCGAGCTCGAGGCCTTCCTGACCGCCGCGCGTCTGGATGTGGTCGGCGTGTTCGGCTACTCCGACGAGGACGGCACCGAGGCCGAGACCTATCAGGGGAAGTTCGAGAGCCATGTCATCGCCGAGCGGGTCGCGCACTTCACGACGCTGGTGGAGGAGCTCAACATCCAGCGCACCGAGGAGCGCATCGGCGAACGCGTCGAGGTCCTGGTCGAGGGGATCGACCAAGACACCGACGAGCTGACCGGACGGGCTGCGCATCAGGGGCCGGACGTCGACGGCGCCACGATCCTTCGGCTGCGCCGAGGCGCCCAGGCCCCGGCTGTCGGCGAGATCATCGCGGCACGGGTTGTCGACACCGAGGGCATCGACCTCATCGCGGAGCCCGTGTGATCCCCACGGGGAACGGCACGCAGGCTCAGCCTCCGCAGGCGAGCGCCTGGAACATCGCCAACGCGCTCACCGTTTTGCGCCTCGCTCTCGTTCCCGTCTTCGCCTGGTTCCTGCTGTACGACGGCGGTCACTCGACGAACTACCGCCTGCTCGCCGCGGGCGTTTTCGTGGTCGCGGCGGCGACCGACCGTATCGACGGCGACATCGCGCGCGCCAAGGGGCTGGTCACCGACTTTGGCAAGGTGAGCGACCCGATCGCCGACAAGGCACTGATGGGTATGGCGCTCGTCGGGCTCTCGATCATCGGTTTGCTGTGGTGGTGGGTCACCGCAGTGGTCGTCGTCCGGGAGGTCGGCGTCACCGCACTGCGGTTCGTGGTCATCCGGCACGGCGTCATGGCGGCCAGTCGCGGCGGCAAGGTCAAGACCGCCCTTCAGGCAATCGCGATCCTGCTCTATGTCTTGCCGCTGAGCGGTGCCTGGCACGTCATTGCCGTCGTGGTCATGGCGTCGGCCGTCATCGTGACAGTGGTCACCGGCGCCGACTACGTGCTGCGGGCGCACAAGCTGCGCCACACCAGCCCCCGTGCGCAGGCCAAGCGCGAGCGCCGCGCGGCGCTCGAGGCGGCCGCACGGCATACCGCGGGGCCTGAGGTCTGAGTGTGGTCCGGGCAGCCGATCTTGTGGCGCGTCTGACCGCCGCGGGGCAGACGGTGGCGGTTGCCGAGTCGCTGACCGGCGGGCTGGTCGCTGCGGCGCTGACCGATGTCGTCGGTGCCTCGGTTGTCGTACGTGGGGGTGTTCTTGCCTATGCGACGGACCTCAAGGCCCAGGTGCTCGGGGTCGACGAGGCGCTGCTGGCGAGGGTGGGAGCCGTAGACGCCGACGTGGCCGAGCAGATGGCCAGCGGCGTGCGGTCGCTGATGGGTGCGACCTACGGCCTGGCGACCACCGGTGTGGCCGGGCCGGATCCGGTTGACGGCAAACCGGTTGGCACGGTCTACGTCGCGGTGGTCGGGCCGGAATCCTCGAGGGTCGAGTCGCTGTGCCTGTCCGGGGATCGCGCGGGCATCCGGGCGCAAAGCGTGCTCGCCGTCCTGGCGCTGCTCGACGATCAGCTCGGTGCCCATGTCGGGGAAGAACCCACCGGTGTGCACCGTTGACCCCACGTGTGGACCCAACTCGACAAACCGGTGAGCGGGCTGTCGGGTCCGGGGGGTACCGTTGTCCCCAACGCAAGAGTCGGTCGAGCTGCTGTGAGGAGGCGTCATGATCTTGCTTCGTCGTGAACTCGGTGACGTTCTTCGTGACCACCGTCAGGCCCAGGGGCGCACCTTGCGCGAGGTCTCGGCGTCGGCAGCGGTCTCGCTGGGTTATCTCAGCGAGGTCGAGCGCGGTGAGAAGGAAGCCTCGTCGGAGCTGCTCGCGTCGATCTGTGCGGCCTTGAACCTGCCGATGTCCCAGATGCTCAGCCACGCGTCGGACCGGGTCGCCGAGTCCGAGGCCGTCAGCGCGCTGGTCACCCTGCCGGTCGGTCAGCGCTCCGAGACCCTGGTCCGCGCCTCCGCCGCCTGACCCCACCCCGCAAACCTGGGCAGGTGGCGCAGCACCGGGACATCGAGCCAGGTCAACGCCGCAGGCGCAGACCACGCGGAGTTGCATGGAAGCCAGCCCCGGCGAGGGCGGTCGCCAGCGGATGGTCGGAGCCGAGGACCGGGTCGCCATCGGTCTTCTCGACGGTCAACTTGCCCAATGCCCCCTCGCGCACAGCGAGAGCCAGCGCATCGGCGGCAGACTGCAACAACGCATGGTCATCGGTCCAGGACAGCAACGTCCTGCCGCCACGCTCGACGTACAGCGTGAGCGAGCCATCGACGAGCACCACCAGTGCACCCGCCTTGCGACCAGGCTTGTGCCCTGACTTGGCCCCTGACTCGGCTCCGGTCTTGGTGCCTCCGGTCTTGGCGCCCCCGGGCCCGTGGCTCAGATCAGCATCTCGGGCGGGCCAGCCAAGGGCGGCGCCATAGGGGTTGGCCGGGTCCGAGGCTGCGAGAACAACTGCCGACGGTGCGCCGTCACGGCGTCCAGGACCAAACGTGGCGGGTCCGTCGGGCAGTGGCCGGCTCTGGGCGCGGAGTCGGTCAACGGCTTCGGCAGTTGCGAACTGCGCGGCCCCCAGACCCTCGACGAAGTAGCCGCGGCGCACCCGCCCGGAGTCCTCGGCGGCAGCGAGCACGCGATAGACGCCGGCAAATCCGCCCGAAACCCCTTCTGCCACAACGGAACCACGGGTCACGATGCCATAGCGATCAAGCAGCACCTCGGCCGCAGCATAGGAGCGGAGGGTGGCATCGGGCTCGATGGTCGGCAGCAGGGACCATCGGCCGGAAGCCGTGGGAGGCCCGGTGCGTGAGGGCACAAGGGTGCGCCCGGTGGACAGCCGTCGACCGGACAGCGCGCCGAGGCTGCCGGCTCCGCTGGAGTATCGGGTCGAGCGTGGGGCGGCGCGCCGTGGTTTGTGCGCCGTGCGTCCGCCCGCCAGCAGTGCCCGCAACGGGGCAAGAGTGTCGTTGCTGATACGCCCTGCCCAGATCAGGTCCCACAGAACCCGGGTCAGCGCCTCGTCGTCGGTGCTGGCGACGGCGTCGGAGAGCGTACGGAAGAAGAATGCGCCACCACCGCCGAGGGCGTCGAGCACGTCGCGATGGCTGTCGGTGAGGTCGAGCTCCTCTGACGGCGCGGCGAGGGTCAGGTGAGCGGTCTCGGTCAGGTGCAGTGAGACCCATCCGTCGTCGCCGGGAAGCGAAGAGTGCCCTCGCCAGATCACCTCGCCGCTCGCCGTCAGCTCGTCCAGCAACGCCGGGCCGTATGCCGCGACCCGGCTGGGCAGCACGAGCGTCTCCACCGCGCTGGCGGGCAGCACCGCTCCAGCCAGCTGCTCGACGACGCGTTGAACGCCCTCGGTGCCACGCAGGCCAGCGCCCACCCCTTGCCACGACGGAAGGAAGCGGGCCAGATCGACGGCGGGCACCGGCTCGACCTCGGCGCGAAGAGCCGCCAGCGAGCGCCGACGAAGGGCGCGCAGCACCTCCGCGTCGCAGAAGTCGCTGCCGTGGACTCCACCCCCGGACTCGATCGGGCGCAGCTCGCCCTCGACGACCCGGCCGGCGGCCACGAGCCGGCGCAGGACATCGGCCACGACGGCCATGCCGAGGCCGAACCAGTCGGCGACGTCTCGGCCGGTGAAGGGGCCATGTGTCCGGGCGTAGCGGGCCACCAGATCGCCCAGCGGGTCGAGGACGGGCTCGAGGAAGACTGCGGGCAGGCCAACCGGCAAGGCCGAACCCAGGGCGTCACGCAAGCGTCCCGAGTCCTCGATGGCGGCCCAGCGCTCCTCGCCGCCAACACGAACCCGCACCAGCCGCCGGTCGCTCTCGAGGTCGACCAGCCAGGCCGACACCTCCTTGGCGTTGGTTCCCTCGACACAGCGCTCGAGGATGGCCTGATGTGGTTGAGCACCCAGCACCCGCAACAGATCTGCCACATCTTCCGCACCCCGGCAGCGCCGTCCCTGCGCCAGCCGTTGCAGCTCGGACTCGGTCTGGGCCAACGCCGCAGGGTCGAGCAGGTCGCGCAGGGCAGCGCCCTCACCACGACCGAGCAGCTCGGCCAGCAGCGTGGGGTCGAGCGACAGGGCGGCAGCACGCCGCTCGGCCAGAGGTGAGTCCCCCTCGTAGAGGAACTGCGCGACGTAACCGAACATCAGGCTTCGGGCGAACGGTGACGGCATCGGCGTCTCGACCTCGACGAGGCGCACCTTGCGAGACCCGATCTCGCGCATCAGCGTGCTCAGGCCCGGCACGTCGAACACGTCCTGCACACACTCGCGCACCGTCTCCAGGATGATCGGGAAGGACGCGTACCGGCTTGCCACCGAGAGCAGCTGGGCGGACCGTTGGCGCTGCTGCCACAGTGCCTGACGGCGATCGGGACGGCGACGCGGCAGCAGCAGGGCACGGGCCGCGCACTCGCGGAAACGCGCTGCGAACAAAGCAGATCCGCCAATCTCGGTGGTGACGAGATCGTGCACCTCATCCGCGTCGAGTGCGATCAGCGACATCAGCTCAGGACCGATGCCGGTCGGCCCCGGACCGGTCGACCCGGCGGCCGGGTCGAACTCGATGTCGGGAAGCCGGAACACGATGCCGTCATCGCCGTGCATGGCCTGGACGTCCGCGCCGAACCGTTCGCGCATCCTGGCGGCAACGCACAACGCCCACGGCGCATGCACCTGGGCGCCGAAGGGGGAGTGCACGGCCACACGCCAGTCGCCGAGCTCGTCACGGAACCGCTCCACGACGATCGTGCGGTCGTCGGGGACGTGTCGGGTGGCCTCGCGCTGTTCGTCGAGATAGGTCAGCAGGTTGTCGGCAGCCCAGGCATCGAGGCCGGTTGCCCTCACCCGGGCACGCGCCTTGTCGGGACCGAGCCTGCCGAGCTCGCGGACGAACTCGCCCACGGCTCGGCCGAGCTCGGCTGGTCGGCCAAGCGAGTCGCCCTTCCAGAACGGCAGCTTGCCGGGCTGGCCGGGCGCCGGCGTGACCAGCACCTTGTCGTGGGTGATGTCCTGGATCCGCCACGACGATGTGCCGAGGGTGAACACGTCGCCGACCCGCGACTCGTAGACCATCTCCTCGTCGAGCTCGCCCACGCGCCGCCCGGTGCCCTCGCCAGAGGCGAGGAACACGGCATACAGACCCCGGTCGGGGATGGTGCCCCCGCTGGTGACTGCGAGCCGCTGCGCACCCGGCCGCCCGGTGAGCGTGCCCGACGCGCGATCCCAGACGAGGCGCGGTCGCAGCTCGGCGAACTCGTCGCTGGGATAGCGCCCGGACAGCATGTCGAGCACCGACTCCAGGATCGAGCGAGGGAGGGCGGCGAAGGGAGTCGCCTTGCGTACCAACGCTTCCAGGTCATCAACGGCCCAGTCGTCCATCGCGCACATGGCGACGATCTGCTGGGCCAGGACGTCGACCGGGTTGGCGGGGACACGCAGCGACTCGATGGCTCCCTGACGCATTCGGTCCACCACCACGGCGGACTGGACGAGGTCGCCGCGGAACTTGGGGAAGACCACCCCGCGAGACACGGCGCCGACCTGGTGACCAGCCCGCCCGACCCGTTGCAGCCCGCTGGCCACGCTCGGCGGCGACTCCACCTGGATGACGAGATCGACCGCGCCCATGTCGATGCCGAGCTCGAGGGAGCTGGTGGCGACGACGGCGGGCAGGCGACCGGCCTTGAGGTCGTCCTCGATCAGGGCGCGCTGTTCCTTGCTGACCGAGCCGTGGTGGGCGCGGGCGAGCACCGCAGGCGCGCCACTGGATGTGCCGGCCTGCGCCATCAACTGCGCCGGTGTATGCCGGGTGCTCGCCTCAGCCGCGACCGTGGCGTCCGGATCACCTGCAGTTGCAAGGGATTCGAGCTCGAGCCGCTCCTCCCAGATCTCGTTGAGCCGAGCGGTCAGGCGCTCAGCCAGACGGCGGGAGTTGGCGAAGACCAGCGTCGAGCGATGTTGCGCGATCAGGTCGACGATGCGTTCCTCGACGTGCGGCCAGATCGAGGCACGCCGCTCTGCGCCGGCCGCCGGCCCGCTCAGGTCTCCGGTCACCTCGCCCAGTGAGGACATGTCGGGGATCGGGACGACCACCTGGAGGTCCCATTGTTTGGTCGACGGCGGCTGGACGACGGTGACCGGTCGACCGCCCGCGAGGAAGCGTGAGACCTCCTCGACCGGCTGCACGGTGGCGGAGAGGCCCACCCGCTGAGCAGGCTTGTCCAGCAAGGCATCGAGCCGTTCGAGACTCAGTGCCAGGTGCGCGCCGCGCTTGGTGCCGGCGACTGCGTGGATCTCGTCCAGGATGACGGTCTCGACGCCGGCGAGGGACTCGCGCGCCTTTGAGGTCAGGATCAGGAAGAGGGACTCGGGGGTGGTGATGAGGACGTCGGCGGGACGGCGGGCGAACAGTCTGCGGTCAGCGGCCGAGGTGTCTCCGGAGCGGACCGCGACGCTCACCTCGGGCTTGGGGAGCCCGAGCCGGGTGGCAGCGTGACCGATGCCGACCAGAGGAGAGCGCAGGTTGCGCTCGACATCCACGGCCAGGGCCTTCATCGGCGAGATGTAGAGGACGCGGCACCGGCGGAGAGGCTCGGGCGGTGGGGGAGCCGTGGCCAGGCGGTCCAGCGCCCAGAGGAACGCCGAGAGCGTCTTACCGGAGCCGGTGGGGGCCACGACGAGGGTGTGGTCGCCGGAGCTGATCGCATCCCAGGCGCCGACCTGTGCGGGCGTGGGCTCGACGAAGCTCCCGCTGAACCAGTCTCGGGTCGCGGGGGAGAAACGGGCGAGCACCTCGGGACTCATCGCCGACACAGCCTGCCACCTCCCACCGACAACGAGCGCGGGGAGGGGCAGACTGACCGCGTGACTTCCTCAGTCGAGCCTGCGAACGCACCAGCGCGACATCGCGGCCCCGAGGTGCTTGCGGTGCTCGGCGTCTCGCTGGGGCTGTCTGGCATCTACGGGCTGCTGAGCTACCTGCGGGCCGAGCTGACCGTCAAGGGTGGCATCTCGGCGACCACCGCGACCGTCGCCTCGGGAGCTCAGACCACTCACATGGGGCTCGATCTCGCCTACGACCTGACGGCGCTGGTGCAGGGCATCATGCCGGCCTTCCTGGTGCTGGTGCTGCTCACGCGCGACCCGGCGACCGCTGGCTTCGGGATCGGCCTCTACCGTCGTCCCGCGCGCAGGGAGCTGCTCCAGGGTGCGGGCTTCGCCGCGCTCATCGGCATACCCGGCCTGGTCCTGGTCTGGGCCGCCCACATTCTCGGCGTGAGCGCCAACCTGGCGGTGGTCGCTGTACCGGACGCCTGGTATCGCGTGCCCCTCCTCCTGCTCCAGGCTGCCCAGAACGGTGCGTTGGAGGAAATCGTCGTTGTCGGTTATCTGTTGACCCGGCTGCGTCAGATGGGATGGTCGAATGGTGCTGCACTGGGGGCCAGCGCGGTGCTGCGGGGGAGCTACCACCTCTACCAGGGGCTCGGCGGGTTCGTCGGCAACCTCGCGATGGGGCTGATCTTCGCCTGGTGGTTCCAGCGCACCCGCCGCGTCCTGCCGCTGGTCGTCGCCCACTTCCTGCTGGATGTGTTCGCCTTCGTCGGGTTCCTCTACCTGCGCAAGCACGTCGGCTGGATCTGAGTCACGGCGCGTTTTCCGCTTTTGGTCGGCAGATGTCCCCGGTATGGCGGGTGGCTGGGTGCGCTTGCCGCCTTTGGTCGGCAGATGTCCCCGGTATGGCGGGGGCTGGGCGCGTGTGTGAGACTCCCGCTCGTGCGACTGAGCGACTTCTGGCGGCTGATGGACGACGAGTTCGGTGCGGCCTACGCGCGCTCCCTGGCGCGTGACCATGTCCTTGGAGCTCTCGACAATCGCACTCCCCTGCAGGCGCTGGAGTCAGGGGTGAAGCCGCGCGAGGCCTGGCTGGCCCTGTGCGCCGACATGGACGTGCCGGCCGAACGCAGGCTCGGTAAGGAGCTGCGGGACCCCAGGAAAAAGGGTTGAGCCCCTGTCGGTATGTCGCGATAGCGTGCAACACGTGACCGATCCGGATCCCGATCTCCTGCTCCAGGCCACCGGCCTGACCAAGACCTTCGGCGACTTCACCGCCGTCGACGGCATCGACTTCGCGGTGCAGCGTGGCGAGGCGTTCGGATTCCTGGGACCCAACGGCGCCGGCAAGTCCTCGACGATGAAGATGGTCGGCTGTGTTTCGCCGGCGACCGGCGGCAGGCTGCGAGTCTTCGGGCAGGACCCGGCCACCCATGGCCCGCAGATCCGGGCGCGGCTGGGCGTCGTCCCCCAGAAGGACACCCTCGACGAAGAGCTGACGGTCCAGGAGAACCTCTGGATCTATGGCCGTTACTTCGGACTCTCCCGCAAGGAGGTCCGCGAGCGTGCGACGGAACTGCTCGCCTTCGCCCAGCTCACGGACCGCGCCACGTCCAAGGTCGAGCCGCTCTCGGGTGGCATGAAGCGACGGCTGACGATCGCCCGCTCCCTGATCAGCCGTCCCGAGATCCTGCTCCTGGACGAGCCCACCACCGGGCTCGATCCTCAGGCGCGACACGTGTTGTGGGACAGGCTGTTCCGGCTCAAGCGCTCCGGCGTGACGCTGGTCCTGACCACGCACTACATGGACGAGGCCGAGCAGCTGTGTGACCGCCTCGTCGTCATGGACCACGGCAAGATTGTGGCCGAGGGGTCGCCGCGCTCGCTGATCACCCAGTACTCCACACGCGAGGTCCTCGAGCTGCGATTCGACACCGACGACCATGCCCATCATGGCGATGCCATCGCCGGGATCGGTGAGCGCGTCGAGGTCCTGCCCGACCGGCTGCTGGTCTACGCCGAGGACGGCGATGCCGCCGCCGCCGCGGTGCACATGCGAGGTGTCGAGCCGCTGTCCTCCCTTGTCCGCCGCTCGACCCTGGAGGACGTGTTCCTGCACCTGACCGGGCGGACGCTGGTGGACTGATGAGCGCCCTCGCCAGCACACCAACATCGCCGCCACATCCGCAGCCAACGACAACGCCAACACCGACCCCCGCTCCCTGGCGACCGGTCTTCGGGTCCTGGGTCACGGCATACAAACGCACCTGGCGGGGCAGCATCTTCGGTCGCTTCCTGTCACCCCTGCTCTTCCTGTTGTCAATGGGTCTTGGTCTGGGCAGTCTCGTCGACAAGTCCGCAGGTGGCGTCGGCGGAGTCCCCTATCTGCACTTCGTGGTGCCGGGCATCCTTGCGGCACAAGCGATGTGGGTGGCCATGGGAGAGTCGAGCTACCAGGTGCTGGGAGCGATCCGCTGGAACATGAAGTACCACGCGATGCTCGCCACGCCGATCGGCATCGACGACATCCTGCTCGGCCATCTGACCTATGTCGCGATGCAGGTCACCGGCGCCACGGCCATCTTCATCGGGGTGGCGGCGCTGTTCGGGTCGTTCGCCTCGTGGTGGGTGCTGCTCGCCCTGCCGATCACCGTCCTGACCGGGATGGCCTTCGCCGTGCCGATCTTCGCGTTCTCGGCCAAGCAGGAGGGCGACGGCGGCTTCAACATCCTGTTCCGGTTCATCATCACGCCGTTGTTCCTTTTCTCCGGGACTTTCTTCCCGATCGACCAGCTGCCCGCCTTCCTCCGAGTGATCGCGTGGGTCACACCGCTCTGGCACGGGGTGGACGCCAACCGCTCGCTGGCCCTCGGATCACCCGACGTTGCAAGCGTTCTGGGGCACACGGCATACCTTCTGTTCGTGATCGCGATCGGCGGGTGGCTCGCTCGTCGCGCCTTCACCAAGAGGCTGGTCGTATGACGGCCACGACCCAAGCGCCTCCCGCGCCCACCGGTGGGTTCGCCTCACGCATCGCGCGGTTGCTGCCCATGCCCGCCGGCGCGGGGATGGCGCGAATCCTGGTCGAGCGCAACATCATCAGCTTCAGGCACGGCTGGATCGCACTCGTCACGGGCTTCGCCGAGCCGGTGTTCTACCTGTTCTCGCTGGGGGTCGGACTCGGTGCGCTGGTCAAGGTCGTGACCACGGACGGTGGTCAGTCGGTGCCTTACGCGCATTTCGTGGCACCCGCGCTGCTGGCCGCCTCGGCCATGAACGGCGCCGTGTTCGACTCGACGTTCAACGTCTTCTTCAAGCTCAAGTTCGCCAGGCTCTACGACTCGGTGCTGGCCACCCCGCTGGGGCCGCGGGACGTGGCGGTGGGCGAGATCAGCTGGTCGTTGATCCGCGGTGGTCTCTATGCCGCGGCGTTCCTCGTGGTCGCGTGGCTCGTCGGAGCCGTGCACTCCTGGTGGGCGCTGCTTGCCCTGCCGGCTGCGACCTTCATCGGCTTCGCGTTCTCGGCGGTCGGCATGTTCGCGACCACGTTCATGCGCTCATGGGTGGACTTCGACTACGTCACCCTGGCGATCCAGCCGATGTTCCTGTTCTCTGCGACGTTCTTCCCGCTCGCGACCTATCCAGGCGTGGTCCAGTGGATCGTGCAGGCCACGCCGCTGTATCACGGCGTGGCTCTGGAGCGGGCGCTGATGCTGGGCGAGGTCGGGCCCGGGCTGCTCGTTCACGTGGCCTACCTCGCGGCCCTGGGCCTGCTCGGGCTGGTCGGGGCTGCACGCCGGATCGAGAAGCTGCTCCTGTCCTGAGCGCCGCGGGACGTGAGCGCCGCGGGGACATCGCGAATGTCCTCGGCGTGTCCTGCTTCCAACGGGGCGTGATCGAACATCTGTTCGGGTAGCGTTGTCCCCATGGGTCGGCCCCGACGTCCCACCGTCCACAGGTCAGTGCCTGATGGATGTGGCTGTCGGTGGTCGCTCATAACGTCTGACTCGACACGAAATGCATCCCCGCATGGGTGTCGGTCGCAGGTAGACGGCGGACTCCTATACAGAAATGACAGGTGAGGACATGGCTGGAGCAGATCGCGCGAAGTCGCTGGATGCAGTGATGGCGCAGATCGAGAAGGCGCACGGCAAGGGTGCGGTGATGCGCCTTGGTGACGAGGTTCGTGTCCCCATCGACGTCATTCCCACGGGGTCCATCGCCCTGGACGTCGCACTGGGCATCGGCGGCCTGCCCCGCGGGCGCGTCGTCGAGATCTACGGCCCGGAGAGCTCGGGCAAGACGACGGTCGCCCTGCATGCGGTGGCCAACGCCCAGAAGGCCGGCGGCATCGCCGCATTCATCGACGCCGAGCACGCGCTCGACCCCGACTACGCCCAGAAGCTCGGCGTCGACACGGACGCACTGCTGGTCAGTCAGCCCGACACCGGCGAGCAGGCGCTCGAGATCGCGGACATGCTGATCCGTTCCGGGGCCATCGACATCCTCGTCATCGACTCGGTCGCGGCGCTCGTTCCCCGCGCCGAGATCGAGGGTGAGATGGGCGACAGTCACGTGGGTCTGCAGGCGCGACTGATGTCGCAGGCCCTGCGCAAGCTCACCGGCACGATCAGCAGCACCGGCACGACGGTGATCTTCATCAACCAGCTCCGCGAAAAAATCGGGGTCATGTTTGGCTGCGTGACGTACGACACCCAGATCACGCTGGCGGATGGATCGAAGCGAAAGATCGGTCAGATCGTTGATGAACGAGCTGAGGTCGAGGTTCTGAGTTATGACACCGAGCTTGGTGCAGTGACTGCGAGGCAGATCACCAATTGGTTCGATAACGGACCGACCCAGGACTTCATCGAACTGACCATCCGGACAGGTTCCACAGGAAGTGGGCATCCGGGGACGGCCACCCTAGAGCTCACCAGCAATCATCAGGTGAGGACGCCGGGGGGCTGGCGTGAGGCCGGTGAGCTCATGGCGGGCGACCGAGTGATGACACCACAACAGATCCGCCTCAGCGACCAGCAGCGACAGGTGATTCTCGGCGGGCTGATGGGCGATGGATGTCTGTCGGAGTCGGCGGCCCAGGACGGCTGTAGCGCACGGTTCCGAATGGGGCATGGCGCCAAGCAGGTCGAGTACATCGACTGGAAAGCTTCGTTATTTGGAAACATTCGGCAGTCTCGCTCGGTCCGCACGAACGGTTCTGTCCATGTCGATCTGACTCCACTTGCCGAGCTCAGTGAGCTTCGCGAGGTCGTCTACTGGGGGGATGGCAAGAAGACGCTTTCGTGGGACTACCTCAAGTCCCTCACGCCGCTGGCCATCGCGATCTGGTACCAGGACGACGGCAGCTTCAGCCTTCGTTCGAAGGGTGTTCAGGT
>JAYSQM010000191.1:0-1785 GCA_043721575.1 Phycicoccus sp. | reverse complement strand
TCGTCGTCGCCATGCCAGTAGTGGTAGGCGAGGAGGTCCAGCTGGTGATCGATGGCGTCCCCGGCGGTCCGCTCCAGGTCGGCGCCGACCCGCCGGTGGAGCGCCGCACGCAGCACGAACGGCATGCTCTCGTAGGCCACGGTCTGGGTCAGGATGTGCCGGAAGAGGTAGGCCTGCTCGGCTTCGCGATCGAAGGCGATCAGGTCCTGGCTGCGAAGCTGGTCGAGTTGGGCGGTCACGACCTCGAGCGGGCCGATCTCCGGGTAGACCCGGGGGAGCACCGCGGCCCGGAAGACTCGACCGAGGACACTGGCCACCTTGAGCGTCCGGCGCGGTGCCTCATCGAGCTGGTCGATCCGGCCCAGGATCAGGCTCTGGAGGCTGTTTGGGAGATCGAGGGCCGCGAGGGCTCGCTCATCGGCCGGGTCCACGCCATGCGTGACGAGGTAGTTGAGCAGCTCTTCAACGTAGAAGGGGTTGCCTTCGGCGCGGGCCGTGATCAGTTCGACCAGCGTCTCGGGGATCGCTCGATCCCCGCCGATGAGCTGACCGAGCTTGGAGCGGATGATCTGACGCGTCTCATCGGCATCCAGCTTGGCCAGCCCGATCTCGACGAACTGCGGGAGGCGCTCAAGCCCCAGTCCGCCACCTGCCGACGCGGCCGGCCGATACGCAAGCACGAAACAGACCGGCGATCCGACGGACGACCGGACCAGGGCCGCCAGCAGGTCCTTTGACAGTTCGTCGATCCAGTGACAGTCCTCGAGGACGATCACGAGCGGGTCGGTGGCCAATGCCGTGAGGCAACGAGCGAGTAGATCCTCCAACGAGGCCTTGCGCAGCTTCGGATCGAAGGCAGCGGTCAGGGCGGTATCCGGGATCGGCACGCCGACCACCGCTTCCAGCAGCGGTGCGCGGAGCACCAATGACGGGTCGATGGCGCGCAACACGCTCTCGATCGCGTTCCTTTGTCGACCCGGATCGGCGGCGTCGTCCACGCCGAACAGTCCACGCCATACCTCTCGCCAGGCGAGATAGCTCGTACTCGTCCCAAAGGCCTGGCTTTCGCCGAACGCCACCCGGAGCCCGGCCCGGCGGACGCTCCGGACGAACTCGGCGACCAGACGGGACTTGCCCATCCCGGCCTCGGCGGCGATGCCGACCACCTGACCGACGCCGGTGCGTGTCCGGTCGAGACGACTGTCCAGCTCACGGAGCTCCGCCCGTCGCCCGACAAGCGGCAACTCGAAGCGGGTCTGCCGACGCGATGTCCGGCCGACGGCTCCAGTCAGGGCGAAGGCCTCCACCGGTTCGCTCTTGCCTTTGACCGAGAGGTTTGCCAGCGTCTCCCATGTGAACGCCTCACCGGCTTCCTCACGGACGGTTCGCGAGACGAAGATCCGGCCGGCCGGCGCTGCCGACATCAGGCGGGCCGATAGGTTGACCGCATCGCCCAGGCAGACGAAGGTCCGGCGCATGGGGTGGCCATAGGTGCCGCTGCGCAGGCGACCGTGGGTGATCCCCACCTGGATTGCTGTCGCGGCGGTGGTCGCCTCGAGGCCCAGCAGCTCGAGCGCCGCGGACGCGACCCGAGCGGCGTCGTCTTCGTGGGCGAGCGGTGCACCGAACACGCCATAGAGATACGCACCCTTGTCGCCCAGGGTCAGCTGGAGGGCGTTCCCGCCGTAGCCGTCGAGGATCTCCTGCGCCCGGCTCACGAAGGCGTCGAGCTTGATCGCAGCATCGTCATCGTCGTCGTAGTCGATGCCACCGAAGCGGAGGAAG
>JAYSQM010000190.1:0-3458 GCA_043721575.1 Phycicoccus sp. | reverse complement strand
GAGGCCAGGCTGCCGGCACCACGGCACGGCACGGCATACAGCGGTGAAGAGGCCGTGGAGGTCGCCCGCGAGATCGGCTACCCGGTGCTGGTCCGCCCCTCATACGTCCTGGGCGGACGCGGCATGGAGATCGTCTACGACGACGAGACGCTGGTCGGCTTCGTCACCCGCGCCACGGAGACCGCGCCCGAGCACCCGGTGCTGGTCGACCGGTTCCTCGACGACGCCATCGAGATCGACGTCGACGCGCTCTATGACGGGCATGACATGTACCTCGGCGGCATCATGGAACACATCGAGGAAGCCGGTATCCACTCCGGCGACTCCGCCTGCGTTCTCCCGCCCGTGACTCTCGGACCCGAGGAGCTCAAGCGAGTCCGGGAGTCAACGCTTAAGCTTGCCAAGGGAATTGGCGTCAAGGGCCTGATGAACGTCCAGTTCGCCCTCGCCCAGGACGTCCTTTATGTCCTGGAGGCCAACCCGCGCGCCAGCCGGACCGTCCCGTTCGTGGCCAAGGCGACCGGCGTCCCCCTGGCCAAGGCCGCTGCCCGGGTGATGCTCGGCGCCACCATCGCGGAGCTGCGCAAGGAGGGGATGCTGCCGCCACAGGGCGACGGCGGAGAGATGCCGGCTCACGCCCACGTCTCGGTCAAGGAGGCGGTGCTGCCCTTCAAGCGGTTTCGCACCCGCGAGGGGCAGGTGGTCGACAGCCTGCTCGGTCCCGAGATGCGTTCGACCGGTGAGGTCATGGGCATCGACTCTGACTTCGGCGCCGCGTTCGCCAAGAGCCAGCTGGGGTCGATCACCGGCCTGCCCCGCGCGGGCACGATCTTTGTCTCCGTGGCCAACCGGGACAAGCGCGCCATGATCTTCCCCGTGAAGCGTCTGGCTGACCTCGGCTTTGACCTGATCGCCACCAGGGGCACCGCAGATGTATTACGACGCAACGGAGTTCATGCCACTGTGGTGCGCAAGCACAGTGAGGGGCCGGGCCCGCAGGGTGAACCGACGATTGTCGACCGGATCCTGGCAGGCGACGTCGGGATGGTCATCAATACGCCGTCAGGACGCGACGCGCGAGCCGATGGATACGCGATCCGTGCGGCAACGACGAGCATGGATCGGCCGATCATCACCACGGTGCAGCAGCTCGGCGCGGCCGTGCAGGGCATCGAGTCACAGATGACCGGGACGGTCCGCGTGAAGTCGCTGCAGGACCACGCCCGCGACCTCGACTTCTACGCCACGACGGAAGACCGGGCGTGAGCGGAACGTCCCAGGAGCGCAGACCCCAGCAGCGCACACCCCAAGTCACCGGTGAGCTGATCGCCACCCGCCGGGTCGGCGCCTACCACCACCTGACGTTTGTGGCGCCAGGCGTGGCCGAGCTGGCCAGGCCGGGGCAGTTCGTCGCGCTGGCGGTCGGCGGTGAGACCTCGGCCAATCTGCTGCGCCGCTGTTTCTCGATCCACAAGGTGAGCCCGAGTGGCACCTACGGGGGCACCGTTGACGTCGTGGTGGCCGCGCGCGGGCCGGGCACCCGGTGGCTGACGGGCCTGAGCACGCACGACGAGGTCAACATCATCGGCCCGCTCGGGCGTGCCTTCCCGCTGCCGAAAGAGCCTGTGCCCTGTGTTCTCGTCGGCGGCGGCTACGGCAGTGCGCCGCTGTTCTGGCTGGCTGCCGCGCTGCAGGAGCGCGGTTGCCACGTCGAGATGGTCCTGGGCGCCGCCACCGAGGACCGGCTCTTCGGCGTCGTCGAGGCGCGTCGCGCCGCAGACGGGGTGACGGTGACCACCGACGACGGCTCGATGGGCATCAAGGGCTGGGTCTCCGATGTCCTGCCCGACGTCATCCGCCGTAGCCACGCCGAAGTCGTCTACGGCTGCGGGCCGATGGCGATGCTCAAGTCCATCACCGAAGTCGCCACGGCCGAGGGCGCGGTCGCCCAGGTTGCGGTTGAGGAGTCGATGGCGTGCGGGGTCGGGGTCTGCATGACCTGCGTCATCCCGGTCGTCGGCAACGACGGGCAGAGCGTCATGGTGCGCTCCTGCGTCGAGGGGCCGGTCTTTCGCGGTGACCGGGTGCGCTGGGATGCCTTCGAGTCCGGTTGGGGCAGGGTCCCCGAGGATGCCCACGGCGCGGCCGCAATGAGCGGTCACTGATGACCGAGGTGACCACCAGCGCCACAAGCGCTGGGATAGACATGAGCGCTGCGATGGACATGAGCGTCGACCTGGCCGGAATGCGGCTGCCCAACCCGCTGATGACAGCCTCGGGCTGTGCGGCGAACGGCAAGGAGCTGCACCGCTTCTTCGACATCGCCGAGCTTGGTGCGTTCGTCACCAAGACGGTGCTGGCGGATGCCCGCTCCGGCCGTGGTACCCCCCGCATGGCCGAGACGCCGAGCGGGATGCTCAACTCGATCGGCCTGCAGGGACCGGGAATCACCGCCTTTGCCCAGAACGACCTGGTGTGGCTCAAGTCGGTCGGGGCGAGAGTGCTCGTATCCATCGCGGGGAACACTGCCGGCGAGTACGCCGACGTGGCCGCGGTCCTGCGTGGGTCGCCGGCATTCGACGCTGTCGTCGGCGTCGAGGTCAACATCTCCTGCCCCAACGTCGCGAACCGGGGACTCGTCTTCGCCTGCGACCCGCTGGCGTCGGCCAAGGTCATCGCGTTGGTACGCGAGAAGCTCCCGCGTGTCATCCCCATCTTCGCCAAGCTCAGTCCCGACGTGACCGACATCGTGGAGATCGCCCGTGCCGTTGTAAAGGCCGGTGCCGACGGGCTGACCATGATCAACACCCTGCTCGGAATGGTTATCGACACGGACCTGTTGCGTCCCCAGGTCGCCGGCGTGACCGGTGGACTGTCCGGGCCCGCCATCCGGCCCGTGGCCGTGCGTGCCATCTGGCAGGTGCGCGCAGCGATGCTCGAAGGGCGCATCCCCACCGTCCCGATCATCGGGGTCGGGGGAGTGCGCACCGGCGACGACGCGTTGCAGCTGGTCGCTGCCGGCGCGAGTGCGATCCAGGTCGGAACCGCGACGTTCAACGACCCCACCGCCCCGGTCCGGGTCAACCATGAACTGGCAGCAGCCCTGCAGGACAAGGGATTTGCTCGATTCAGCGATGCCGTGGGAATTGCTCACACGAGATTGGACCCTGGTCGATGATCCCAACGATGAGCGAGTCCTTCGGGGCCAGGCTGCGCGTCGCCATGGACGAGCTCGGCCCGCTTTGTGCCGGCATCGACCCCCACCCGGGACTGCTGGCGCTCTGGGGCCTGGATGAGACCGTCCAGGGTCTGGAGACGTTTGCGATGACCTGTGTCGAGGCGTTCGCCGGGACGGTGGCGGTCGTCAAGCCACAGTCGGCGTTCTTCGAGCGCTTCGGCTCCGCGGGGGTCGCAGTCCTCGAGCGCACGCTCACGGGCCTGCGCGAGGCCGGCACGCT
>JAYSQM010000189.1:0-2657 GCA_043721575.1 Phycicoccus sp. | reverse complement strand
GAAGGTCCAGCAGAACATTGTTCACGGGTCGGACTCCCCGGAGTCGTCCGCGCGCGAGATCGCTATCTGGTTCCCCGAGCTCAGCTGACTGGTCGGGTTCGTCTGCCGCATTTGGCCGGCATACGTCCCCGGTGTGGCGGGTGGTCGGGTTCGTCTGCCGCGTTTGGCCGGAAGACGTCCCCGCAAGCCGGGTCAGACGGGAGGGGTCTCGTCCAGGCCGGCGATCAGGACCTCGAGTAGTGAGGCGAGGTCCTCGCGCTGGCCCCGGGACAACGGCCCCAGCACGTCGGACTCCACCATGTCGGACTCCCGCACCGCCGCCTTGAACGTCTGCCAGCCTTCACCGGTGAGCGTGACCAGGACCCGCGTGCGGTTGTCCGGGTCGGTGGCGCGGGCGATCAGGCCTCGCTGCGCCATCCGGTCAAGACGGTGCGTCATCGAGGACCCCGCCACGCTGGTCGCCTCGGCGAGCTGACTGGGCGTGAGGGCCTCGTCCTCGTTGCTGCGCGCCAGCCGGGAAAGGACCGCCCACTCGCCGGCGGAGAGGTCCAGATCGGCCAGCTGCCGCGCATACCACTGGTTGAGCTTGCGAGCCAGCCCGTGTACGGCGGTGATCACGCGCTGAACCGACTCGTCACCACCGGCCGCGACGTACGCCGCGACGTCTGCGCGGTACTCCTGTACGGCGCTCTGCACGGCGCTCCGCACGGCGCGGTCGGCAGCTGACCTGGGTGTTGTCATGGGCACATCGTGTCATGCTAAGATTTCGATATCGAAGTATTCGATCTCTAAGAGTATAAACCCAAGACAATGCGGAGGATGCCATGAAGCGCGCACGGTTGCTGGTGCTGGCGTCGACAGTGAGCATGCTGGGATGGGGCTCGATCCTGCCCTACCAGTACGCCTATGCGGCGAACACCCGTGACTGGGGCGGACTCGTGGCGGCCGCGGCGGCCAGCCTGTTCTCCATCGGCGCTCTCGCGGCGGCCCCGGTCGGTGGCCGGCTGGCCGATCGGTTCGACCCTGCGCGGGTCGCCGTCGTGGCAAAGGTCGTGGCCGCCGCGGCCACCGCGTTCCTCATCGTCGCCGGGACCCCGGTGCTCTTTCTGGCGGGCATGTTCGTCTTCGGTGCCGGCATCACGGCGGCGGCGCCAGCCCAGTCGGTTCTGGTGTTGCGCTGGGTCGGTTCCACGGACCGGAGGCGAGTTTTTGCGCTGCAGTTCACCGGTTCCGCCGTTGGCATGGCCATCGGAGCGTTCACCGCCGGCTACCTCGTCGACCTCAACCAGATCGACGGCATGCGGCCGGCATTCACCACCGCGGCCATCGGCTTCCTCATCTCCGCCGCTTTGATCGGCCTCGCCGGGCGAGGTGCGCCCGCGGACGAGGTTCCCGCGCCCGAGGATGTGCCGAGCGCCTCGGCGGGGTCCGCGATCCGGGTCATCCTGGCTACGCCGGCTCTGCGATGGACCGCAGTCATCACCGTGACCCTGGCACTCGGTTTCTACGCGCAGTTCGAGTCCGGTCTGCCGGCCTACGCCATCACGGTGCTCGGGGTCTCAGCGCGCACGATCGGCACCGCCGCGGCGGTCAACTGCATCGTGATCGTCGTGCTGCAGATGGCCGTGATGAAGTGGACCGCCAAGCGGTCGGCGCCGTCGCTGCTCGTGGCTGTCGGCTCGATCTGGGTGCTCTCATGGCTGCTGCTGGCCGCCTCGTCGGTCATGCCTGGCCTGGCCGCCACGATCTTCGTCGTGGTGTTCGGAGTCTTCGCCGTCGGCGAGACGATGTACGCCCCGGTACTCATCCCGCTGACGGCGAGCCTGGCTCCCTCCGGCATGGTCGGCACCACGTTGGGGATCTTCGCCGCACTCCAGACCGGCGTATCCGCGGCGGGTCCGCTGCTGGCCGGCGTCGCCCTCAGTGCGGGTCGCGGGTCGCTGTTCGTGGCTGCGCACGTGGGCATCAGCCTCGTTGCCGTATTCGCGGCACTGCGGTTGCGCAGCGTGCTGTCCGGTTCACGCACGAGCCAGCCGGGCGGCATACCGGCGAGGTCCGAAGAGTGGGCGGCTGATCGTGAAGTGGGCGAGCTGCGAGCGCCGCAGATCGCGTAGCCGGACCGGACTGTGCCCGCTGTGCCCGATCGCAGGACCTGCGGTGCCGGTTGCGGACGTTGACGGGCAGCTACAGGTAGCGGCAGACCTGGCCCGGTGGGCAGGTGTCGGGTTCGATGATCGCGGCCACGGCGTGCAGTGGAGCGATGGTTTCGCGCAGGGCGAGCAGCTCGGCGATCTGAGCGTCAAGGTCTGCCAGGCGGCGTCCGAGGAGGTCGCGGACGTGTTCGCAGGGTGGTTGCCCTGCGTCGCGGATCTGTAGGACCTGGCGGATCTGGGCCAATGTGAGACCGGCCGTCTGGCCGCGGCGGATGAAGTCGAGCCTGGCGATCGCGTGCTGCTCGTAGTCGCGGTATCCGCTCGATGTGCGTGAGGCGGGCTGCAGCAGGCCGGCGTCCTCGTAGAACCGCAGCGTCTTGGTGGTCGTGCCAGTGGCCGCGGCAAGCTCACCGATCCGCATGGCCCCTCCTTCCCCCCGCGTCTTGACCTTTCCCTGCACTGGAAGGTTCATTCTGGTGGTGCCTACCGGTCTCGGGCAAGGAT
>JAYSQM010000188.1:0-1091 GCA_043721575.1 Phycicoccus sp. | reverse complement strand
TTCATCCTGTGGCCGCTCGGCAACGGCCAGGCCCGTATCCGCGGTGACCTGCCGCAGGCCGATCTGGTGCACATCGCAGAGCTGACCACGGTCGTGGCCAGCCGGCCGCAGGTGCGACCACCCGAGGGGTTCCGGGTCATCGCCCGGGCCCCCTCCCGACTGCCGCTGATCCACGAAATCTGGTATGGCAGCAGCGACCTCGGCGTCGCCCCTGCCCTCGGCGACGGGCTCACCTACACCGGGCTGACCAGCGGCGGGGGGTTCGAGGACGCGCTCTACGCCGAGCGCGCCACACCCGCCGGAACGGTCCACGGCGCTCCGGCGGTCCTGTCATCGGTACAAGGGGGCAACGGCACCCTCGCGTGGGAGCCGTCACCTGGCGTGGTCGCGTACGTCGGCTGGAGCGGAGCCGGGGAGAGCGCCAAGGCAGTCACCGCCCTGCGCACCTTGGCAGAGGGCACATACATTCTGACCCCCAGCCAGTGGCTGGCCACCAAGCCGCAGCTGGACGACCAGGAGAACAACCCAGCGAAATAAGGACCCGGGCGCTCGATGGTTCAGGCCGGGAGCACCACCGGCGTGCCGGTGAGCTCGACGCCCGCCTCGGCCAGTTGCGCGAGTGCGGCGTCGGTGGTCTGGCGTGCGACTCCCGCGGTCAGGTCGAGCAGTACGGTCGTCTCGAAGCCCTCCTCGGCGGCGTCCAGGGCCGTGGCCCGGACGCAGTGATCGGTGGCGATGCCGACAACGTCGACCTGCTCAATTGCTCTGTCCCGCAACCAGTCGGCGAGCTGGACGCGCCTGTCGGCCTCGGTCGTGAAGCCCTCGAAACCGCTGTACGCCGCTTCGTGGTTGCCCTTGCGGAAGATCGCCTCGACGTGTTCGAAGGCTGGCTCGGCAGCCGGGTGGAAGAGAGCACCGTCCGTGCCGATCCTGCAGTGCGCGGGCCAGCTGTTGACATAGTCGGGGTGCTTCGCAAAGTGCGTGCCGGGGTCGTCGTGCCAGTCGGCGGTGGCGACGATCGCGGCGTACTCGTCGGCGTGGGCGAGAACGTGTGCGCTGATCCTGCGCGCGACCTCGGTCCCCCCGGCAAC
>JAYSQM010000187.1:0-2801 GCA_043721575.1 Phycicoccus sp. | reverse complement strand
TCGGTCGCGGCTGAGCCCGCGCAGGGCATAGCCCAGACCGAACCTCTTCGCCGTCGCCACGCCAGCGCCGGCCGCCGCGCGGACCCCCAGACCGTTGATCGCCACGATCGCGGCGAACGGGACCAGGCTCCCGCGGTCGCCATGGTCATGAACCAGCAGCCAGTCCGAGCCGGCGTCTGCGACCCTGCCGGAGACCAGCACGCCTGCTGCCAGCCTCAGCTCGACGCCCTGGCCTCGATGGGCGATGAGGCGTTCGTGCAGTCCCACCTGAGCGCGTTCGCGCCGGGTGCGGTCCGAGACCTCCAGATCGAGCTCGCGCTGCCCGTCCGCGTCCAGCTGTGCCTGCAGGTCGTCGAACAACCGATCCCAACGCATGGCGTCTCCCCCTTCGTCGTGGCCGGTCTCGATCACACCCTGCCGGGTCGCCTCCTGTCCACTGCCCTGATATCTCGATCTCGTCTCACTCTTGGCAAACGTAGGCAAACTGCACTACTATGCATCTAACGCCAACAACCAATCCAAGGAGCAGGTATGCCGGTTCGTCTCAGTCCAGAGGGTGCGCGCCCCGTCGCCGCGGTGGCCCTGGCTGGCGCGAGCCTCGTGGCAGCCGCAGCGGTGGGATCCATCTTCCTGAGCACTGCCCGCGACGCCTGGACCGCGATCGCCGCTGCGGGCCCGGCGGGCCCGGCCGACGGCATACTCCTGGTGGTTGCTCTGGGCGGGGCGCTCCTGTCGCTCTGGCTGGGTCTGGGCATGACGCTGTCCGCGCTGTCCGCGCTGCCGGGCGCACTGGGGCGGGCCTGCAACCGGCTGGCCGGTCGGGTCGCCCCGGCCGCAGTGCGCAAGGTCATCGCGTTCGTCCTCGGGGCCACGCTGACCGCAGCGCTGGTCCCGGGAACCGCCGTTGCCCGCACCGGCCACGAGGCGCCTCGCCCCGCGGTGGTCGCCGCGGCCCAGATCGCCGTCAGAGCCGTCGGAGCCGTCAGGGGCGCGGCCGATGCCGCACCCGACGCATCCTTCCGCCTCGTGAGCGGACTCGCCGAGGACAGGCACGACGTGGACGCGGCACCACCTCCGTCGTGGTCGCTGGAGGGACCTGCGTCACCGACAAGGCCCGCGTCGCCGCCTGATCAGAGAGCCCTGATCGAGCTGGTGAGCCGAGGCGCCGCGACCAGCGCGTGGTCCGCCGCCGGGGCGGGCGGTGTCGTCGTGCATCGCGGCGACACCTTGTGGTTCATTGCGGCCCGCCATCTCGGCCCGGCGGCCACGGCATCCGAGATCGACGCCGAGTGGCACAGATGGTTTGCCGCCAACCGCGACGTGATCGGCGATGACCCCAACCTCATTTCGCCCGGGCAGCGGCTCAGCCCACCGCCACCGCGAGGGGACTCATGAAGCTCAGCATCCGGCCCATCCCGGACCTCTCACCGCCGGTCATCGACTCGCGCACGGCCGTGTTCCAGGACCCGAGCCCCTTCATCCAGGGGACGCTGGCGATCGACTTCAGCGCCGACTACGACCCGGCTCAGGACCCCGAGGACCGGGAGTACTTCGGACCGCAACGCACGTTCTCGCGCGATCTGCCCGAGCCGCATGCATGGGTGGCGCATATGGCCCAGGCCCTGGTCGAGGTCATGTCGGGAGCTCGTCCGGCTCCGCAGGTGATCCGCTGGACCACGCCCGAGGTCTACTCGGTGGTCGCTCGACGCAATGCCGCCTCGGGCCGGCGCGCGATGGTCGCCCGTCGAGCGCTGGTGCGCCGGGTCAGGATCTGCGAACCGGTCGACGGCGTGGTCGAGGCATGCGCCGTGGTCGTGGACAACGGCCGGGTCCGGGCGCTGGCCATGCGGCTCACCGGTGTCGACCGCCGTTGGGTGGTCAGCGAGCTTCAGGTCGGCTGAGCGCGTCAGCGGCGCTTGCTCTTGCTCTTCTTGCTGCCACCACGAGGGTCCGCGACCTTGCGTGACGCCTTTGGCTCCGCGTTGACCTCGTCGCGCTCCTGGACCGAGCCGTCGTCGCTGGGCGCCGAGTAGTGCAGCTGCGCCGGAGCCTTGGGAGTCTCCAGGCCCTTGGCCCGAATGGCCCTGGCCGCCGCGAAACCGTCGGTCGGTGCAGCCTCGACCGCGTCCTGGGCAGCGTTGGCATTGACCTCGACCTCGACGTTGAACAGGTAGCCGATCGACTCCTCCTTGATCGCCTCGTTCATCGCCTCGAAGAGCAGGAAGCCCTCGCGCTGGTACTCCACGAGCGGGTCGCGCTGGGCCATGGCACGCAGACCGATGCCTTCCTGCAGGTAGTCCATCTCATACAGGTGCTCGCGCCACTTGCGGTCCAGCACGGACAGCACGACGCGCCGCTCCACCTCGCGGGCGACCTCGTCACCTAGGGCCACCTCACGTGCGTCATACGCGTGGTGGGCGTCAGAGGTGAGCTCCACGCGCAACATCTCCGCGCTGACGTTGCCGTGGCCATCGGCTGCCCCCTCGATGTCCGCGATGCTGACCGAGACGGGGTAGAGGGTCTTGAGTGCGGTCCAGAGCTGCTCGAGGTCCCAGTCGTCGACAAAACCCTCGGATGTCGCCGAGTCGACGTAGCCGGCAAGGACGTCGTTGATGAAGTGCCGGATCTGCTCGTGCAGGTCCTCGCCCTGGAGAACCCGCCGGCGCTCGGCGTAGATGACCTCGCGCTGGCGGTTGAGCACATCGTCGTACTTCAGGACGTTCTTGCGGATCTCGAAGTTGCGCGCCTCGACCTGGGTCTGGGCACTCTGGATCGAGCGCGAGACCATCTTGGACTCGATC
>JAYSQM010000186.1:0-7982 GCA_043721575.1 Phycicoccus sp. | reverse complement strand
CAGCCCGTGTTGCTGGCCCATCACCTGCTGGCCCACGCGTGGGCCCTGTTGCGCGACGTCGAGCGCTGGCAGGACTGGGATCGCCGAACGGCATTCTCTCCCTACGGTTCGGGCGCGCTGGCCGGCAGCTCCCTGGGACTGGACCCCGAGATGGTGGCTGCTGACCTCGGCTTCACCGGTGCGGTGGAGAACTCCATCGACGGCACGTCGAGCCGCGACTTCGCCGCGGAGTTCGCCTTTGTCAGCGCCATGGCGGCGGTGGACATCTCCCGGCTCGCCGAGGAGGTCGTCATCTGGGCCACCAAGGAGTTCTCGTACGTCACCTTGGACGACGCCTACTCCACGGGGTCGAGCATCATGCCGCAGAAGAAGAACCCCGACGTGGCCGAGCTCGCCCGCGGCAAGGCCGGGCGGCTGGTGGGGGACCTCGCCGGTCTGCTCACCACGCTCAAGGGGCTGCCCCTGGCCTACAACCGTGATCTGCAGGAGGACAAGGAGCCGGTGTTCGATGGCGTCGACACCCTCGAGGTCCTGCTCCCGGCTTTCGCCGGAATGATCGCGACCCTGCGGTTCAACACCGACCGGCTCGAGTCTCTTGCGCCGCAAGGGTTTTCGCTCGCCACTGACATCGCCGAGTGGCTTGTCCGCCAGGGGGTGCCATTCCGCAGCGCCCACGAGGTCGCAGGGGCCTGTGTTCGCGAGTGCGAGGGCCGTGGGATCGAGCTGTGGGACCTCTCCGATGACGACCTGGCGACCATCTCGGCGCACCTCACGCCAGCCGTGCGGGCCGTGCTCAGTGTGCGCGGATCACTCGAATCCCGTGATGCCAAAGGTGGTACGGCGCCGGTGCGGGTCCGCGAGCAGCTCGAGAGGGTGCAGACCGTGGCTGCCGAACGACGCGCGTGGGCTTCCAGTGCGGTCAGCATGCGTGAGTGACCCGCTGGCCGACCCGCTGCTCCTCAGCCACCCCACGAGCTGATGACCTCGTAGGGAGGCACGAACCTGTCCTGCGGGTTCCGGGGCAGCAACCACAACAGGTTGTCCACGGCGACTGCCTGCGCAATCCTGCGCACCAGCGACGGATCCATCCCTGCGGCCTCCGAGACGAGGTCGACGCGGCGTTGCAAAGCGGCGTCAGGATCGCCGGTCGCCACCGCGTCCTCCCAACGGTTGCGCAGAAGTGCCGTGACGTCCCACTCGCGCATTCCTGCCGACGGCAGTGGGTCGATGACCACCCAACCCGGAGCCTGCGTCGGCAACGTGTGGAGCACATTGAGGAAGTGGCAGTCGCCGTGCACCAGCTCGCGATGGGTCCCGCTGCCCAGCTCCTGAAGCAGCTCGCCCAGGCTCGCCAGCGCCTGACTCACCACAGCCGCCGGTAGCAGCCGCGGGTGGATTGCCTGATGGTCCTCGATGGCGTCCGCGATCCGTTGCACCTCCACCTCGAGGTGAGGCACCCCGTCGGGTGCGGTCACCGAGGTCAGTGATGCCAGGAGCGTGCCGATCAGCGAGCAGGCCCGGTCAACGTCAGGGAAGGTCTCGAGGGTGTGGTCGCCGTCGAGTCGCTGCAACAGCATCGCTCCGGCAGGCCCGTCGTTCTCGAGCAGATCCACCGCTGCCAGCCCCGTCCACGCCCGGAGAGCGATCGGCTCTGCTCGGGTGCCTTCATCGAGCCAGCTGATCTTGAGCACGCGCTGGTCGCCGGCGGTCGTCCGGACGGGCCAGACGGTCGACATGTACCCGCTCCAGGCGGCCCCGTCCCTGTGCAGCTGCCATCGGTCTGCGAGGCTTGCCGCCACGTGCGGCAGCTGGGCAACCCACCGCGACTGGCCCGGATCGGTCGCCATCCGCGTGCAGAACGCCTCAGGTACCTCCCACATTCCTGCCCCTGCCGTTGAGCCCTTCCTGATGCTGCATCCTGCACCACAGAGACAGCGCTGTCGCCACGACAGTCCCGCGTCGCAGCGCCCGCGGCGAGGAGGCTAGGGTCTGACGGCAGGGCATACCGCGGCCAGACGGCCCGCGGGTCGTGCGCCCATCACGTGGAGGTTCGATGACGGTACCCGAGCACCTCACCTCAGCAGCCGAGCACATCGCCGGGCTGAGCCGGTGAGCAACACGGACTTCGCGGGGGGTGTTGCCGCGCCCGGACGTGCTCGGATATCCGAACGAACCCTGCGCCCCGACCGCTGGTGGTTGGCGCCGCTGGTCACCTTCCTGGGGCTGACCGCGTTCGTGCTCTACGGCCTGATTCGGACTGCCACCCAGAAGTACTACTTTGTGGAGGGCTCCCACTACTCCTACCTGTCACCGTTCGCCTCTCCCTGCGTGAGCGCGTCCTGCGATCCGGACGCCAGCCACTTCGGGCAGTGGTTCGGCAAGTTCCCCGCGATGATCCCGCTGGCGATCGTCACCCTGCCGTTCCTGCTCGGCTTCCGGCTGACCTGCTACTACTACCGCAAGGCGTACTACCGCTCGTTCTGGCTCTCGCCGCCGGCGTGCGCCGTGGCCGAACCAAAGGCCAAGTACACCGGTGAGACGCGCTTCCCGCTCCTCGGGCAGAACCTGCACCGCTACTTCTTCTTCATGGCGGTCCTGATCTCACTGATCAACAGCTACGACGCGGTCAAGGCCTTCCATGGCAAGGAGGGCTTCGGGTTCGGTCTGGGCAACGTCATCCTCGTGGCCAACGTCCTGCTGCTGTGGTCGTACACGCTCGGCTGTCACTCCTGCCGGCACATCACCGCCGGTCGGATCAACCACTTCTCGAAGCACCCGGTGCGCTACTGGCTCTGGCAACGCGTCAGTTGGCTCAACGGTCGGCACATGCAGCTGGCGTGGACCACCTTGGGAACCCTGGTGTTCACCGACGCCTACATCGCGCTGGTCTCCGCCGGCACCATCTCTGATCTGAGGTTCATCGGATGAGCGAGTTCGAACGCCACGAGTACGACGTTGTCGTTATCGGTACCGGGGGCGCCGGGCTGCGGGCCGCGATCGAGGCCCGGGAGCACGGTCTGCGCACGGCCATCGTGTGCAAGTCCTTGTTCGGCAAGGCGCACACGGTCATGGCCGAGGGCGGTATCGCCGCTGCGATGGGCAACGTCAACTCGAAGGACAGCTGGGAGGTCCACTTCCGCGACACCCTGCGCGGAGGCAAGTTCCTCAACAACCCGCGGATGGCCGAGCTGCACGCCAAGGAGTCTCCGGACCGGGTCTGGGAGCTCGAGACCTACGGCGCCCTGTTCGACCGCACACCCGACGGACGGATCAGTCAACGCAACTTCGGCGGGCATGAGTATCCACGGCTGGCCCATGTGGGTGACCGCACCGGTCTGGAGCTGATCCGCACCCTGCAGCAGAAGATCGTCTCGCTCCAGCAGGACGACCTGCGCGAGCACGGGGACCTCGATGCCCGGATCAAGGTCTTCGCCGAGTGCACTGTCACCGACCTGCCACGGACCGACGGCAAGGTGGCCGGGGCCTTCGGCTACTGGCGTGAGACCGGCCAGTTCGTCCTTTTCGAGGCGCCAGCGGTGATCCTTGCGACCGGCGGCATCGGCAAGTCCTTCAAGATCACCAGCAACTCCTGGGAGTCCACCGGCGACGGGCTTGCCCTCGCCCTGCGCGCCGGCGCCACCCTTGTCAACATGGAGTTCATCCAGTTCCACCCCACCGGCATGATCTGGCCGCCCTCGGTCAAGGGCCTGCTCGTGACGGAGTCGGTGCGCGGCGACGGCGGAGTCCTGCGCAACTCCGAGGGCAAACGCTTCATGTTCGACTACGTCCCGGAGGTCTTTCGCGGCCAGTACGCCGAGTCCGAGGAAGAGGGCGACCGCTGGTACAAGGATCCCGAGAACAACAAACGCCCTCCCGAGCTGCTGCCGCGTGACGAGGTTGCTCGTGCGATAAACAGCGAGGTCAAAGCGGGCCGAGGCACCCCTCATGGGGGCGTGTTCCTCGACGTGTCAACGCGACTGCCCGCCGAAGAGATCCTCCGCAAGCTGCCCGCGATGCATCACCAGTTCAAGGAGCTCGCGGATGTCGACATCACCACCCAGCCGATGGAGGTCGGCCCGACCTGCCACTACGTGATGGGCGGCGTCGAGGTCGACGCGGACACCGCAGCCACCCGGGTCCCGGGACTGTACGCCTGCGGTGAGGTTGCCGGAGGCATGCACGGCTCCAACCGTCTCGGTGGCAACTCGCTGTCCGATCTGCTGGTCTTCGGCAAACGCGCCGGAGCCGGCGCGGCGGCATACGTCCTGGGTTTGGGAGCGAACCGGCCCAAGGTTGCGCAGGCCGACCTCGATGCTGGCCAGGCCACTGCGGTCGCGCCCTTCGGAAACGAGGGTGAGAACCCCTACACCCTGCACCAGGAGCTTCAGCAGACGATGAACGACCTGGTCGGCATCATCCGTCGTGAGGGTGAGATCCGCGAGGCGCTCGCCTCGCTGGAGGCTCTGAGTGGCCGCGCCGCCACGGTCGGTGTCGAGGGACATCGACAGTTCAACCCCGGCTGGCACCTCTCGCTGGATCTGCAAAACATGCTGGTGGTCTCGCAGTGCGTGGCACTGGCGGCTTTGGAGCGTCAGGAGAGTCGTGGCGGCCACACCCGCGAGGACTTCCCGGGGATGAACCCGCTCTGGCGGGGCGTCAACCTCATCTGCTCGCTCGACGGTGAAGGGGGCTCGGTGTTGGTCAACCGCAAGCCGGTGCCGACCATCCGCCGCGATCTGCTCGAGCTCTTCGAGCGCTCCGAGCTCGAGAAGTACATGACGCCTGAGGAGCTCACGGTGCTCGACGACGACCCGCAGACTCCGTCCGACGAGGCTGGGGAGCAGGCATGACCTACCAGGCGAAGTTCAAGGTGTGGCGCGGCGACGCCGACGGCGGTGGGCTCCAGGACTACGACATCGAGGTCAACGAGGGTGAGGTCGTTCTCGACATCATCCACCGGTTGCAGGCCACCCAGACGCCGGACCTCGCGGTGCGCTGGAACTGCAAGGCGGGCAAGTGCGGTTCGTGCAGCGCCGAGATCAACGGCAAGCCGAAGTTGTTGTGCATGTGCCGGATGAACACCTTCACGCAGGACGAGACCGTGACCGTGACGCCCATGCGCACCTTCCCGGTCATCCGCGATCTGGTCACGGACGTTTCGTTCAACTATGAGAAGGCCCGCCAGATCCCGGCATTCGCGCCACCGAAGGACCTGGCGCTGGGTGAGTACCGCATGGCGCAGGTCGACGTCGAGCGATCACAGGAGTTCCGCAAGTGCATCGAGTGCTTCTTGTGCCAGGACGTCTGTCACGTGGTTCGCGACCACGAGGACAACAAGGCGGCCTTCGCCGGACCGCGGTTCCTGATCCGTGCCGCCGAGCTCGCCATGCATCCGCTGGATGCGCGCACGGACCGGGCCGACTTCGCCGTGGACGAGCAGGGGATCGGCCTCTGCAACATCACCAAGTGCTGCACCGAGGTCTGCCCCGAGCACATCAAGATCACCGACAACGCGATCATTCCGATGAAGGAGCGGATCGTGGACCGTAGGTACGATCCGCTGGTATGGCTGGGCAACAAGATCCGCCGCCGGGCCGACTGACCCGGCCGTTCTTCGCACGCCCCGTTCTGCAGGTGGCTCCCGAGCTGCTCGGGTGCACCGTCTCGCATGCGGGTGTCACGGTCCGTCTCACCGAGGTCGAGGCGTATGACGGGTCGAACGACCCCGGGTCGCATGCCTTCCGGGGCCTCACCCCGCGCACGCGGGTGATGTTCGGCGAGCCGGGCGGACTCTACGTCTACTTCACCTACGGGATGCATTGGTGCGCGAACCTGGTCTGCGGTTCGGTGGGCGCCGCCAGCGCTGTGCTGATGCGAGCTGGCGAGGTGGTTGAGGGGCTTGAGGTGGCCGGTTCGCGTCGTCCTGGGGTGATCGACCGGGATCTGGCTCGTGGTCCTGCCCGCTTGGCGATGACGTTGGGGCTCGGGCGCGAGCAGAACGGTATCGACATCCTCGCGACGGACAGCGCCTTCGTGGTGCGGGCGGCGATGCGTGGCCGTGCGTCTGTCTCGCCCGTCTCGCCCGTCTCGTCCGGCGCGGTCGTGCGCACCGGGCCACGCGTTGGGGTGAGCGGCCCCGGTGGTGACGGCGCGTCATACCCCTGGCGGTTCTGGCTCGAGGGGGAGCCGACCGTCTCGGCGTACCGGCCCGGCACGGTCCGACCACCGAAACCGGTTGGCTGGTCCCCGGACCCGTAGGGCAGGCTGTGCCGTGACCGCATGGGCAATCGAAGGGAACCAACCGCCGTGAGCGACATCCTCGACGAGCTGCAGTGGCGTGGCCTGGTGGCGCAGACCACCGACGAGCCCGCTCTGCGCGAGGCTCTCGCCGGCGGGCCCATCACGCTGTACTGCGGATTCGACCCCACTGCGCCGAGCCTCCACTTCGGGCACCTCGTGCAGCTGATCACCATGCGCCATCTGCAACGCGCCGGTCATCGGGTCCTATGCCTGGTTGGCGGGTCCACCGGGTTGATCGGCGACCCGAAACCCGCGGCGGAGCGCACCCTCAACTCCAAGGAGACCGTGGCCGACTGGGTCGCGCGGATCCAGACGCAGGTGCGGCCGTTTCTCGCGTTCGACGGCGACAATCCCGCGACCATGGTCAACAACCTCGACTGGACGGCGCCGATGTCGGCGCTGGACTTCCTGCGTGACATCGGCAAGCACTTCCGGGTTAACGTGATGATCAAGAAGGACGCGATCGCGACCCGGCTGGCCAGCAAGGACGGCATCTCGTACACGGAGTTCAGCTACCAGCTCCTGCAGGGCCTGGACTTCCTCGAGCTCTACCGCCGATACGACTGCACGCTGCAGACCGGCGGCATCGACCAGTGGGGCAACCTGATGGCTGGTGTCGACCTCATCCATCGAGCCGAGCACGCTTCCGTGCATGTCCTCACCACGCCCCTTATCACCAACGCGAATGGGACCAAGTTCGGCAAGACCGAAGGCAACGCGGTTTGGCTCGACCCCGACATGACGTCGCCGTACGCCTTCTACCAGTTCTGGATCAACGTCGAGGACGCCTCGGTGATCGGCTACCTCAAGATCTTCACCGACCGCACCCGAAAGGAGATCGACGCGCTGGAGAAGTCGGTGGCCGGCACACCCTTCAAACGCGAGGCACAGAGGACGCTGGCTGCTGACGTGACGACCTTGGTGCACGGGGCGCAGGAAACGTCGGCGGTGCAGGCCGCGAGCGAAGCGCTGTTCGGCAAGGGTGACCCAGCCGCTCTGGACGCCCGCACGTTGCATGATGCGACCGCCGAGCTGCCCGGGGCAGAGGTCGCGCCCGGGGACTCGGTCGTGGACGCCCTGGTCGCCACAGCTCTGGTGGAGAGCCGCAACGCCGCACGACGGGTGATCAGCGAGGGTGGCGTATCGGTCAACAACCTCAAGGTGACTGATCCGGAGGCCGTGCTGACCGAGGGCGACTTCCTGCATGGCCAGGTGGCCCTGGTACGTCGAGGGCGCAAGTCCCTGGCCGCCGCACGCAGGTCGCCCTGATCGCGGTGGCTCCTGTTCGTCTAGAGTGGTCCCTGCCGCAAGCCGCTGACCAGCGGATTTGTGATTCGCCAGGGTGTCGTCCTACAGTTCTCGACGTCAGCCCGACAGGGAGCAACGGACACCATTGCAGCAGGTGCGCAAGCGCCGTGTGAAGTGGCCGGTCCCGCGGGTTGAACCAACCCGGTGACTCGGTCTGGAACCACAAAGATGTCGGTTTCCCGATGTTACCTGATGCCCGCGAGGGCATCGTTGGACGGGCTCCGGCCCGTTGACGGTGGTTGCCCATCAAGGCCCCGCGAGACGCGCCGATCCACGGATTGGGGTGGATTTGACTGGGTGTGGTGGGTGGAGTAAGTTTGTGTGGTTGCCCCGGTGCGTGGTTGAGAGGCCTTGTGTTGGTGTGCGTGCGATTC
>JAYSQM010000185.1:0-2081 GCA_043721575.1 Phycicoccus sp. | reverse complement strand
CGGACAATAGCGTTGTGACACCGGCGTAACGCAAGGTTGAGGGCCATTTATGCGATACGTCTTCGAGACGTCACCGCCAGGACAACGCAACAGCCTTTGGAGGTTGACATGCTCATCGCGATCGCCCGGTTCCCGGCCGTGCCCGCCGAGCGGGACAAGGACTTCCGAGAGTGGTTCGCCTCATCCAATGAGCAGCTGCGCGAGACGGCAGGGCTGAAAGGCCGGCGCCGGCTGCGCGCACCGGACGGGTCCTACAGCACGCTGATGGAACACGAGAGCGCCAGCAACGAGGTACGAGGTCGCATTGGACTGCTCCACCTCAGGACCGCGCTGCGGTGGCAGTCACGGAGCCGACATTCACGAGGGTACGCTGCCTCGAGGGTACCCAGCCTCACGTTTCAGGTCGCTGTTGCCACGAGGCGGCAGGGGCCCGGTGAACAGAGGGCGGCGCGGGCTCGGGTCGGTCCGCCGCGCGCAGCACCCGGCGCGGTGAGTTGGGCCAATGGTGAGTTGGGCTAATGAGGACGAAGGGCGACCTTCGGGTAGTGCGGTGGGCACACGTCCAATCCGTCAACGATTTCGCCGTCAACGGGTGTGACCGGGCTGGGGCGCTGAACAGTAGGGTCGATCGATTCAAGAAGTTGCGATGGAGGAAATGATGACGATCAGTGGTCGGTTGGCGATGTTGTTCAAGGCGAAGGCCTCTAAGGTTCTGGATCGGGCGGAGGACCCGCGGGAGACGCTGGACTACTCCTATGAAAAGCAGCTGGAACTGCTGCAGCAGGTCCGCCGCGGGGTGGCTGACGTCGCGACCAGCCGCAAGCGCCTGGAGTTGCAGGCCCAGCAGCTGGGGTCTTCGGCGGACAAACTGCAGCAGCAAGCGGCTCAGGCCCTGGGGGCCGGACGGGAGGACCTCGCCCGTGAGGCGCTGACGCGACGGTCCGCGGTCCAGGAGCAGCTGGCCGACCTGGGGAGCCAGCACGCCGCGCTGCAGGCCCAGGAGGACAAGCTCACCGCGTCCGCGCAACGGTTGCAGGCCAAGGTGGAGGCGTTCCGGACCCGCAAGGAGACGATCAAGGCCACCTACACCGCCGCCGAGGCAGAGACCAAGATGGGGGAGGCCTTCTCCGGGATCAGCGAGGAGATGGCCGACGTCGGTTTGGCGATGCAGCGCGCCGAGGACAAGACCGCCCAGCTCCAGGCCCGGGCCGGGGCGATCGATGAGCTGCTGGCCTCCGGCGCCCTGGAGGACGCCTCGGGGCCCGCGCAGGATCCCATCCAGTCCGAGTTGGACCGGATGTCCTCGCACTCCGATGTCGAGCTGGAGATGGCCAAGCTCAAGGCAGCCCTGCCGGCCGGCAGCACGCCTGCGGCGATCTCGGCTGCCAAACAGGACACGGACACCGAGCCCCCACCTCGGGCCGAGCCGAAGTCGGACCTGGCCCCCAGTGGGGAGAACCAGCGATGATCGTGCGAATCCTGGGCGAGGGCCAGCTGGAGGTGCCCGACCGGTTCCTGGCCGAGCTCAACGAGCTGGATGCGGTCCTCGAGTCCGCGGTCGCCGCCAACGACGAACCGGCGTTCGGCCGGGCCTTGGCGGATCTGGTCGACCGGGTCCGGGCCCACGGCACGCCCATGCCCGACGAGTTGGTGGTTCCCTCCGAGGCGATCCTGCCGCCGCTTGACAGCACGATCGCCGAGGTGCGCGCGCTGCTTGGCGACGACGGACTGATCCCGGGTTGAGTTCGTTGAGGAGTCGTTTCGCACCGGACCGGGGCCTGAGCGCCCGGATGCTGGTGACCACGTTCCTGCTCGGGCTGCTGTACGTCGTGTTCACCGCGGTCCTGATCGTGCTCATCAAGAGCGCGGTGCTGGCCATCTTGGTGGCCGGCGGCGTGTTGTTCGCCCAGTACTGGTTCTCCGACCGGATCGCGCTGTACGCGATGAATGGGCGCGTCGTGACGGCGGAGGAGGCCCCCGAGCTGCACGGGGTGATTGACCGGCTGTGTGCGCTGGCCGATGTTCCCAAGCCGGCGGTTGCGATCGCCGAGAGCGACGTGCCGAACGCCTTCGCGACGGGC
>JAYSQM010000184.1:0-13900 GCA_043721575.1 Phycicoccus sp. | reverse complement strand
GTGGAGGAGGAACGTGCAGCTGGCGACCCGAAGCGACAAACGGATCGAAACCCCCCAGAAGCGTCGCCGACCCCCACGACCCGGAGTGTCTGGACCGAGTCGGCGTCATTTCTGGGTGCGCCGCGCGGGCGTGGTGATGGTGGTCCTGTTGCTGTGGCTGACCTGGTCGATCGGTGGTGCCCTGATGGCTCCGGGCACCGACCCTACGGCTGCGCGGCTGGCCGAGTGGGGCCGGTTCCACGGGCTGGGTTGGGCGGTCAGCGGTCTGGAGAAGGCCCAGTACCAGCTCGACCCGCCCAAGGTTGGCGGGAGCCTCTCCGGCGGTATCCCCAAAGTCTCGGCCGCGGGGCCAACGTCGAGCAACCGCACCGTTTCCGCGCCGATCCCACCGCCGATCCCACCGCAGGCCCAACCGCCTCTTCCCGACGAGGGCGTCTGGCAACCGCTGGTCAGCCTCCACGGCGAACCGGCGATCCGGGCCGCGTTCCTGCGTCCGGATGCGCAGCACACCAGCTATCTGGTCGGGGTGGCCTGGCTCGACCAGAAGCTGGTCAGGCTGGTCCTGCATCCCGGCTACCAGGTGCCCGGCGGCACGGGCTGGTCCCAGCCCTTCGAGGTTCCGGCATCGGAGCGAGACAGCCTGCTGGCGACGTTCAACTCGGGCTTCACCATGGTTGACGCTAATGGCGGCTACTGGCAGGACGGCAAGACCGGCGAGCCGTTGCGCAGCGGCGCGGCCTCGATGGTGCTCTACAAAGATGGCCGCGTCGACGTGGTCAAGTGGAACGGGGCGAGGCCTGGCCCCGACGTGTCCGCCGTGCGCCAGAACCTCGGTTTGCTGGTGGACAACGGCACGCTCTCGCCCGACGTGGACAGCACGACAACGAAGACTTGGGGAAAGACTCTCGGCAACAAGACCTACGTGTGGCGCAGCGCCCTGGGAATCCGCAAGGACGGCTCACTGGTCTTTGTGGTGGGGTCCTCGATGTCGGTGCGCACACTGGCCAACATCGTGCGTGACGCGGGAGCGGTGCGTGCCATGGAGCTTGACATCAACAAGGCATGGACCAACTTCATGACCTACGACCACCCAAGCAAGGGCGTGGCGGTGCCGCACATGCTCACCAAGGATGAGCGGCCCAACCCCAACCGCTACCTTCAACCGTCGACGCGGGACTTCGTTGCGGTCTTGCCCCGTTGATCAGCCCACCGGGCCGGCATCCGTGAACAGCACCGACCGCAGTACCAGTCCCTGGGCTGGGTGAGCTGGACCGTGACCATGCACACGTCGGCTCTCACCTGGGGCGTGCACGAGCACGAGGTCGCCGCCCTCATCAGGATCCAGTCGCTGACAGCGTCGCCCGGGATGCGGCAGGGAGCGGTGATCCTGAGCCACGCGGGTGAGCATGCCCTGTCCTGGACCGCGTTGGGACTGGTGGGTGCGGTCCTCGACCCGCAGCAGCGCCGCCCCTGGCTGCGGGCAACCACCACCGTTGTCGGCGCCCACGCGGTGAGCGTCGTGCTCAAGCGGGTGGCGCGCCGACACCGCCCCAGCGACCCCCGCATACAGGTGCACGTCGGCACGCCCAGCCATTGGAGCTTTCCGTCCTCGCACGCGACCTCGACCACGGCGGCAGCCGTGGCCTACTCCCGACTGTTGGGACGGCGATACCCGCTGTTCTCGATCCCGGTGATGATGGCCAGCCGGGTCATTCTGGGGGTGCACTACCCCAGCGATGTCCTGGCCGGGAGCATGATTGGCGCCGTGATGGGACATTGGGTCGCCCGGGCCCGGGCGGAGTCGCGGTCGTGATATCGGCGCGGGTTCTCCTGCGGGCGTGCCGCCCCCGCCAGTGGATCAAGAACATCCTGGTGCTCACCGCACCGGTCGCCGCCGGCATCGCGTTCCAACCGCGAGCTGCCCTGGAGATGGCCGTGGCGGTCGTTGCCTTCACCCTGGCCGCGTCGGGGATCTACCTGGTCAACGACGTCGTCGACGTCGAGGCCGACCGGGCGCATGCCACCAAGAAGCGTCGCCCGGTTGCCTCCGGCGAGTTGTCGGTGCGCGCGGCCTGGACCGCAGGGCTCGTGCTCCTGCTCGGCGCATTGGTCATCTCAGCACTGCTGACCTGGCAGTTGCTCGTGGTCGTCGCGATCTACGAGGCCGTCCAGCTCTGGTACTGCCTGGGTATGAAGCACGAACCGGTCATCGAGCTCACCAGCGTCGCGTCCGGTTTTCTGCTTCGGGCCATCGCCGGAGGCGTGGCGACCCAGGTTGAGCTCTCGCAGTGGTTCCTCATCGCCGCCGGCTTCGGGGCGCTGTTCATGGCCGCTGGCAAGCGGTATGCCGAGAAGCGTCTGGTCCAGGACACCGGGTCGCCCATCCGTCCGGTGCTGAGGCGTTACTCCCTCTCCTATCTGCGGTTCGTATGGACATTGTCGGCCGGGGTGCTGGTGACGACGTACGCACTATGGGCCTTCACGATGCGCGAGGCCACGTCGAACGAGTGGAGCGTCGTGTCCATCGTCCCGTTCGTCGTGGCCCTGCTCAGGTACGCCGTGGACGTGGACAGCGGTGCCGCCGGCGAACCGGAAGAGGTCGTTCTGCACGACCGGCTGCTGATGCTGCTCGGTGGCATCTGGACGGCCTGCCTGATCGGTTCGGTGTACCTGTAGCGTCTCCCGCACCCGGCGTCGTCTTCAGGCGGGCAGGCGCCGGAAAACTGGCCGGGGAAGGTGCCGCAGAACGGACATGACCCACCGCATGGCCGGGGGCGCCCACACCGTCCGCCGCCCTGCAAGCAGCCCCGCGACGATTATCTCTGCGACCTGCTCCGGGGTCTGGGACAGCGGCGCCGCTTTGAGACCAGCGGTCATCTTGGTCCGGACGAAACCGGGGCGGACAACCAGGACCTGAACGCCGTCCGCCGCGAGCGCGTCGCCCAGGCCGGTGTAGAAGGCGTCCATTCCGGCCTTGGTGGAGCCGTAGACGAAGTTGGATCTCCTGGGGCGCTCGCCGGCCACGGAGGACATGGCGATGATCGCGCCGTGCCCCTGTGCGCGCAGCCGCTCGGCGACCAGGACGCCGCAGCCGACCGCAGCCGCGTAGTTGACCTGCACCAGCTCCAGTGCCGCGTCGACATCCTGCCACGCACGCTCCTGGTCTCCGAGCAGACCGAACGCCATCATGACGACGTCGACGTCCCCTCCGGCTTCGAACAGGGCCGCGATGGCGCGCTCGTACGACGTCCGTTCAGTGGCTTCGAAGTCCACCTCGGTGACCTGCATGCCGAGGGCTTCCAGGGCTGCGGCCGCGGCGGCACGGCGTTCGCCGGGGCGGGCGGCCAGCGTCACCCGCACGCCGCGGCGTTCCTCGGTCAGTTTCACGACGGTTGCCAGGGCGATGTCGGAGGTACCCCCCAGAACGACGACCCGCTGCACGTTACCGATTGCGTCCTTCACAGCCCCAGCCTCCTGGCCAGATCAGAAGTGAAAACCCCCTGGGGGTCCGCCGCCCGTCTGACGTCGCGCCACTCATCCAGGCGAGGATACATTCGCGCGATCGCAGCGGCCTGCAACCGGGAGTCCTTGGCGAGGTACTCGCGGCCCCCAGCCGCAAGGACCTCCTCGTCCAGTCGGTCCAGCAGGCCACCCAAGATGGCCGCGCCGATCGGCACGTCCAGGGCCAGGGCCCAGCCGGGTGTTGGGAAGGACAGGTGGCCCGGGCTGGGCTCTCCGAACCGCTTGAGTATCGCCAGGAACGAGGCCTGTCCGGCGTCGCTGAGCATCTGGATGCACCGGCGAAGAGTGTCCTCGGCGCCGAAAGGCACGACGAACTGGTACTGGAGGAAGCCCTTGGGGCCGTAGATGCGGTTCCACTGCGCCACACCGTCCAAGGGGTGGAAGAACGCCGCAATGCTCTGGACCTCGCCTCGGCGCTCTCGTGGGGCCCTGCGGTACCACGCCTCGTTGAAGGCGGCGACGGTCGCACGGTTCAGCAGGCCGCTGGGAAAGACCGAGGGCGCCACCGCCAACTGCTTGGGCCGGAAGTCCAAGGCATGATCCCGCGTCCTGCGGGGTAGCTGCTCGACGGTCGCCGACCAGCCTCGGGTCAGGACGGAACGCCCCAAGGAGGAACCGCGGGCGAGGCAGTCGATCCAGGCCACTGAGTACGTGTACCGGTGGTCGCCCTCGGCCATGCGCCCCATCAGCTCGTCGAGGTCCGCGCACCGCTCGGTGTCCACCAGACAGTAGGCCGACTCGACCTTCTTCATCCTCAGGGTCGCGCGCAAGACCACGCCGGTCAGTCCCATACCTCCGACGGTGGCCCAGAACAACTGGGACTCCGGAGTGAGCCGGCGAATGGTGCCATCGGCACAGAGCAGGTCCATGGCATCGACGTGGCGCCCGAAGCTACCGTCCACGTGATGGTTCTTCCCATGGATGTCGGCCGCGATCGCTCCCCCGACCGTCACTTGCCGCGTCCCCGGGGAGACCGGCACAAACAGCCCCATGGGCAGCAGGAGCCGCATCAGCTGGTCCAGGCTGGCACCGGCCTCGACCTCGACCAGCGCCGTGCCGGTGTCCACCGACAAGACCCGGTTACGGGCGGTCATGTCCAGCACGACCCCACCCCCGTTCTGGGCGGCGTCGCCGTAGCTGCGGCCCAGCCCGCGGGCGAGAACGCCTCGCCGACCGGTTTCGGTGACCAGCCGGACCAGGTGGGCATCGTCGCCGGCCGAATGGACCGTGGCGACGCTCGGATTTGTCCTGCCCCACCCCGCCAGTGAGCGGCGGCCATCCATGCATCCTCCTCGACGGGTCGTCCAGCCGACTCTATCCCGCGGGCTGCCTGACCCGGACAGGCGTATGGGGATTCGGTGACGTCAGCACGCCGGCAACGACGGCATCTGTGACGCCCTGGCAGCGATCGCTATAGTCGCGCAATGGCATTGTTCGCCGCGAAAGGCTCTGAGATGGTCGGGCCCAACGCGGCGTTCCCGAAGACTCAGATCGGCGCGGTCACTGAGGCGATCGGCTCGGGTAGCTCGGCGCAGCGTCTCGACTCGTCGAAGTGAGACCCACTCGTCGAAGAAGGGCTCGCTGGGTGGCCGCCGCAGCGGCAGTACTGCTGGTCGCGGCGGGCGCGATCATCGCGGCCGTGGTGAGTTCCAGTCCCGCGATCGGCGCCCGGTCACAGCTCGTCGAGGGCACGCCTGAGGCCGGTTCGGCTGTCGGGCTGGACACCACCGTCTACCTTCCGGCGACGACGCCTGCGCCGGCGGTCCTGTTGGCGCACGGGTTTGGCGGGTCGAAGACCGAATTGGACGCCGAGGCGCGCTCACTCGCCCAGCATGGCTACGTTGTCCTGGCTTATTCTGCACGGGGTTTCGGTCGATCGGGTGGTCTCATCCATCTGGACGCGCCGTCCTACGAGGTTGCTGACGCCAGCAAGCTGATCTCCTATCTGGCGACGTTGCCGCAGGTGATCAAGGACGCCCCCGGTGATCCGCGCGTCGGGGTTGCCGGTTCGTCGTACGGTGGGGGGCTGGCGTTGCTGCTGGGCGCCTATGACAGGCGCGTTGACGCGGTGGCAGCCGACATCACCTGGAACGACCTGTCGCAGGCCTTGTTCCCCAACGCCTCCGGTGGCCAACCCGGGGTTTTCAAGAAGTTGTGGGCGGGTGAGCTGTTCGCGTCCGCCGCAGGGCGGAAGGGCGGGGCCTGCGGGCGATTCGCCCCGGAGCTGTGTGCGGCCTACCAACAGGCCGCCAGCACCGGCGAACCCGACGCGTCGATCCTCTCGCTGCTGAAGGCATCCAGCCCGGCGGGCGTGCTGAACCGGATCACCGCCCCGACCCTGCTCAGCCAGGGTGAGCAGGACTCGCTCTTCCCCCTCGAGCAGGCGGATGCGAACGCCAGAGGAATCGCCGCCAACGGCACACCGCTGAAGGTGATCTGGCGTCCCGGTGGACATGACGGCGGGACGTCAACATCTGACCTTGAGCAGTACCTGGAGTCCTGGTTCGACCCGGTGTTGCTCCAGCGCGGGGAGGCCGCCATCTCCTTCGACGTGTCGGTGCCCGGTTCCGGGATCTCCGCAGCCACCGGACGGTCCGTGTCACAGAGCATGCAGGTCGACCGTGGCTATTCGAGCGGTCGAACCCAGCGGGTGGGTGTCAGTGGCCAAGCCCAGACGATCTACGCTCCCGCCGGGGGAAGCCCTGCCGCGGTCACCTCGGTTCCGGGCTTGGGCGGCCTGCTCAACACCGCCGCCACGCTGACCGGTTCCCGGAGCCTGACCGCGATTCCCGGCCAGGTTGCGATCTTTGCGTCCAAGCCACTTCCGAGCGGTCTGCTTGTGGCGGGGTCCTCCACAGTCACCCTGCAGGTGACGGTGCACGACGCCACCGACGCGACCCTGTTCGCGTCCGCGCATCACGTCGCCAGCGACGGGACCGATACGCTGCCCTCCGGCCTGGTGGCTCCCATTCGGCTCACCGGACTCACGCCCGGAGTTGGCCGGACCGTGACAGTTCGGCTGCCCAGCGTGGTGAGGAACCTGCCCGCCGGGGATCGGCTGGTCCTGGTGGTCGCGACCACCGATCTGGCGTACCAGCTGCCGAGCTCGCCGCGCAGCTACACGATCGCCCTGTCCGGCGACGCAGTCGCTGTGGCCAGCATCGACGGACGTGTCCTGCGAACCGGTCAGCCGTGGATCTGGCTGGCGAGTGGCCTGGCAGCTATGGCGATCCTGATCCTGGGGGCTCTGCTCGAGGGGGTCCGGCGCAGCCGCCGTCGCCGTCGGACGGTGCTCGCCGAGCTGTCGGGCGTGCCCGTGGCCATCGATGATCTGGTCAAGGAGTATGGCGATGGGTACCGGGCCGTGGACGACGTGAGCTTCCGCGTCGAACAAGGACAGGTCGTCGGGCTGCTCGGTCCCAACGGTGCCGGCAAGACCACCACACTGCGGGTGCTGATGGGTTTGATCCGGCCGACGTCGGGCACCGTGCACGTGTTCGGTGAGCTGGTCGAGGCAGGCGCCCCAGTGCTGTCGCGGATCGGAGCATTCATCGAGGGACCGGGTCTGCTACCGCACCTGTCCGGACGGGACAACCTGCAACTCTTCTGGGCCGCGACCGGTCGCCCGTTAGAGGACGCGCAGTTCGACACGGCGTTGGAGATCGCCGGCCTCGGCGAGTCGGTCGACCGTCGGGTCAAGACCTTCAGCCATGGCATGCGGCAGCGACTTGCGATCGCCCAAGCGATGCTCGGGCTTCCCGAGGTGTTGGTGCTGGATGAGCCGACCAACGGCTTGGACCCGCTGCAGATCGCCGAGATGCGTGAAGTCCTCCGCCGCTATGCCGCGACCGGCCGCACTGTCGTGATCTCCAGCCATCTGCTGGCCGAGGTCGAGCAGACCTGCAGCCACGTCGTCGTCATGCACAGGGGCAAGCTCGTTGCGGTGGGGTCGGTGGCCGAGATCGCCGGTGCAGGCGGAACGCAGCTGGCAGTGAGGAATCCCCAGGAGGCAATGGAGATACTGGCCGCCGCGGGCGTCGACTCGCAGGCGGTGCCGGCGCGTCGCTCGCTGGAGGACATCTTCATCGAGATGGTCGGTGCGGACCAATGACCAAACCCAGGATCGGCGCCCTCAGCCCCGAGGACCGCCCCGCACCAACCCGTCGCGGCGTCCACGACAAGCTGAACCAGCTGGCCGAGGTGCATGACAACGGCTTCCGGCCCGAGCGGACGCTGCGCGTGCGGGTGGAGTTCATCCGGCAGCTGCGCAGGCGCCGCACTCAGCTGACCGTGCTCGTCCTGCTGGCTTTGCCGGTGATCATCGCGCTGGCCTTTCAGGTCAGCTCCAACACCGGCTCGTCAGACGGCGCTCGGGAGGGCTCATCGCGAGGCTCGGCCTCGGGGTCGGCGCTGGTCACCCTGGCGACCACGGGAGCGACCAACTTCGCCCTCTTCACCGAGTTCGCCTCGGCTGGGTTCCTGCTCGTCGTCATCGTCGCCTTGTTCTGCGGCGACACCGTGGCCAGCGAGGCCAGTTGGTCGTCCCTGCGCTACCTGCTTGCGATCCCGGTGCCCCGCGCGCGGCTTTTGCGTCAGAAGCTGATCGTCGCGCTCTGCCTCAGCTTTGGTGCGAACCTGCTGCTGCCCGCCTGGGCGTATCTCGTCGGAGGCGCGTTCTTCGGCTGGGCACCCGGACAGTCACCGCTTGGCGGGACATTCACCACGGGAGCCGCGTTGCAAAGGCTGCTCATCGTGGTCTGTTACGTCAGCACCCAGTCGCTCCTGGTTGCCGCACTCGCCTTCTTGCTCAGCGTGCTCACTGACGCACCGCTGGGCGCGGTCGGCGGGGCCACGATGCTCGTCGTGGTGTCCAACATCCTGGACTCGATCACCTCCCTGGACCCCTACCGACGCTTCCTCCCCACCCATTTCCAGTACTCGTGGTTGGACGCGCTCGGACAGAACGTCGTCTGGGACGACATGATGCGCGGCACCGGACTGGTCCTCGTCTACTCGGCGGTGTTCTTCGCATTCGCCTGGTGGCGCTTCCAGGAGAAGGACATCGTCAGCTGAACCTCGATAGACCGATAACTCGGAGGGGACCGCTCAAGCATCCCCAACTGACAACCGCGGTGGCTCGATACGCCTCCTTCGACCAGATGTGGCGCTTCGGCTTCGGCTTCGGCGGCGCATTGGCGGCAGTTCCGAGATCGGGCAATCCGCTCGGTCGGCGGCTCCGAACAGTAGGCACTTCGTCCGCAGTGCCGCGGCCGACTGTTCGGGCGGAGGAGTGAGCACTCTCCCATCAGACAGGCCGTAACGAGACAGAGGAACTGATATGAACCAACCCCGAAAGGGACGTCGACCGCACTTGGGTGCTGTGGCGTCAGTGCTGATTGGCTTGGTGCTGGCTTCGGTTGGCGTGGCCGGTGCCGCGTTCGCGTCCAGCTCGACGGTGACGCCGGTGTCGCGTGCAACCACCCCGGCGTGGACCAACGGCCAGACCGTGTCGATCCAGTATCCGCAGAACTACTTCTGCGACAAGAGCGTCGCGTCGTCCGCGCCGAGCGGCTGCGAGGTCGGCACGGGTGCCAACGTCGGTCCGGTCGCCAACGCGGACCGATCGGTGCTGTACGTGCTGGTCCCGCTGTTTGCGAACCCCGCCCCGGCGCCGATGTGTGCCGTGGCCAGTTGCCCGAATCACCCCCTGGACATTGACCTGTCCAGAATTGCCGGCGCTTTGGGTGTCACCCCCAACGCGGTCTCATCCGTTCCACTGCCAGCCCACAGCCACATCCTTGATGGTGCTGCTGGCGGTTGGTGGGACGTCAAGGTCGTCGCAGTGACCAACCAGGGCGCATGGGCCCAGCTCGCTGCGGCGAAGGACCAAGCGACGATGTTGGCGTTGGCGGGCACGTCCGGCAGTGGTGTTCTCGGACCCATTCCGACGAACCTGTACCTGTTCTTCAACGTCGTCGGACACTGACCCCTTGCCCGAAGGAGCCGACTTCGGTCCGCTCCTTCGGGCAGGGCCCTTCCCTTGGGAGTTCACCATGACGACTCGCGTTACCCATGTCCCCGCAGAGGCACGGCCTGCTCTGTGGCGCTCACCGGTTCTGTCGCGATCCCACACGGCCCTGGTGCTGACGATCATTGGCCTGGCCGTCGTCGGCGCCGGCGCCCTGATGCCCTGGGTGACGGTATTCCACGGCTTGCAGCCCATTCGAGGGTTCAGGCTCGACGGCGGTGATCTGGCCGGTGTCGCGCTGGCGTCAGCCGCCATGATGGCGGTGGCCGAGCGACATGGCGGCGCGAGGATCCTGCGTCCACTGGCTGCCACCGCCGCGATCATCGTGGTGGCCGGCTCGCTGAACAGTGCACACCGTATCGCGGAGTACAGCGCCGATCCCGGTCCAGCCGGTGCCCTGGTTGCCCCGTCCGCTGGGGCCGGGCCGCTGGTGATGGCCACCGGGGGCATCACTCTTTTGGCTGCCGCGTTGCTCGCGCGGGCGCGTCCAGGGGCAATGAGCAAAGGACTGAGGATTCGCATGTTCCTGGCTGCCGCAACGTTCCTCGCGGCGTGGATGCATCTGCTGCTGACCCCGGAACACCTGAACGAATCCACCTTGCTCGGTCTGGGATTCCTCGCCGCAGGCGTTATCCAGATAGCACTGGCGTTCATCGTCGTCGAACGCCCCAGCGATGGAGCCCTCTCGCTGCTGGTGATGGTGAACGTGGCCCTACTGGCGGTCTGGGCGTACGCCGTGTTGGTCGGCCTGCCCCTGCGCGACGGGCATGGACACGATGCTGCATCCGGACTCGTCATCGGCTCAGGGGAACCCATCGACCTCGCCTCGGCGATCACAAAGCTCGCCGAACTGGCCAGCCTGTCGATCACTCTTGTGCTCCTGCGACGCAATGCTCGCTCTGAAGCCATCTCGCCAGCCGTGCAACGCCCGTAAACAGCGTCCGCCATCGGCTAAGACAAGCATGAGCGCGTTGAGAACGGGTTGGTTGGAGGAGGCGCTGGGTGGTTCCATGAGTCATGGCTCCTGACCTCGTGGCTCCTGAGAAGGCTCGCTCCGGTGACAAGGTGGCGGTGCTCTCGCCGTCCTTCGCTGCTCCTGGCGCAGCACCTGTCGTGCACGAACAGGCCATGCGGCGTCTGACCGAGGTGACGGGTCTGATCCCGGTTGAGTACCCGACGACGCGGCAACTGAGGGCGAGTCCGCAGGACCGCGCGGCCGACCTCAATGCGGCTTTTGCCGACCCAGAGATTCGAGCTGTTCTGGCCACGATCGGCGGTGAAGACCAGATCACGGTCGTGCCCTACCTCAACGCCGAGGCCGTACGGGCCGATCCGAAGCCGTACCTGGGCTACAGCGACAACACGAACATCCTGTCCTGGCTGTGGACGCAGGGGGTTGCTGGGTTCTATGGCGGCTCCACTCAGGTTCAGCTTGGCCCCGGCCCGTTCGTCGACTCGTTCCACGTTGCCGCTCTTAAGGCGGCTCTGCTTACGGGCGAGCGGCTGGAGATTACTGACCCTGGCGAGTCGGAGGACTTCGGCAAGGATTGGGCCGACCCGGCGGCACTTACCGAGTTCGGGGACCGTGAGGCCACCGAGCCGTGGGCCTGGGCCGGCCCGCAACGGAGTGTGACAGGGCGAACCTGGGGTGGCTGCATCGAGGTCATCCAATGGATCCTTACCGCAGGTCGCTTCCCTGCTGACCCGGCTGCGCTCCAGGGAGGTGTGCTCCTCTTGGAGACCAGCGAGGATCTCATCGCGGCGCACGAGTTCGGTTGGATCCTGCGTGCCCTTGGCGAGCGGGGCCTGCTGGGGACGGTCGCCGCAGTGCTCGTTGCCAGGCCTCCGGCGTCTAACTTCGAGAAGCAGCCCACGTCAGAGGAACGAGCATCGCACCGCGCCCAGCAGCGCGACACGGCGATCGAGCTTGTCGGCTGCTACAACCCTGACGCCGTGGTGTGCGTCGGGGTGCCGTTCGGGCACACCCGGCCGCAGTGGATCCTTCCCTACGGTGGGGAGGTCACCGTCGACGGGGCCGAACGTAAGGTCTGGGCCGACTTCCGCTGAGCCTCGGGCGCCAGGCCATGGAGCGGCGTGCGGAACACACGCACATGCGGCAGACAGCGCGCCTTTGCGTCGGAGTTGAGGTTCCCCCTTGGATGAGATCTGGCAGGCCATCGAGTTGGCCGTCCAGCAGGGCAAGACCTTTTACTCGGGCGGCAGCAACTTCGCCGTCTGGCACATCGCCGAAGCACAGGCCACCGCCCGGCACAACTACCCCGGTCTGGTCAGCGAACAGTCCATCTTCAACCTGCTCACCCACTCCGTTGAGCTGGAAGTCATTCCCGCGGCGTAGGAGTACGGTCTGGGCATCATCCCGTGGTCGCGACTGCACGGCAGGCTGCTGGGCGCAGTGCTCCGCAAGGAGGCCGACCGCGTCCGCCGAGCCGAGGGAAGGCAATGGAAACGTTGAAGACGGATCGGGACCAGATCCAGAAATACGAAGACCTGGCGGACGAGCTGGGCCATAAGCCAGGCGAAGTCAGGCTCGCGTCGCTGCTGGCGCGGCCCGCCGTCACCGCACCCATCATTGGCCCCCGCACCCAGGAACAACTCAACGCCGCACTGCGCGCCGTGGACGTTAACCTGGACGCGGCAGCACTGACCCGGTTTGATGAGACCTTTCCCGGGCACAAGACCGCCCCCGAGGAGTACTCGTGGTGACGCTCGTGGACCCCTTCGTAGACGCTTGCGGCAACACCTCCCTGAGGGTTTTGTTCATTGGCGGCACCGGCGTCATCAGCGCCGCTGCAGCCGAACGGGCGGTCGCCGTCGGACACCGGCTGACCATTCTCAACCGTGGCAGCCAAACCCTGCGCCCCGCTCCAGAAGGCGCGGAGGTGCTCAAGGCCGACATCCGGGACACGGCCTCGGTGCGTGCCGCGCTCGGCAACAGGACGTTCGACGTCGTCGTGGACTTTGTTGCCTTCACAGCGGACCAGGTGGCGGCCGACATTGAGCTATTCACCGGCAGGACCGGGCAGTACGTCTTCATCAGCTCCGCCTCCGCCTACCAGAAACCGCCTGCGCGGCTGCCGATTCTGGAGTCAACGCCCTTGCGGAATCCGTTTTGGCAGTACTCGAGAGACAAGATCGCCTGCGAGGATCTGCTGGTCAAGGCCTACCGCGAGGACGGATTCCCCATCACCATCATCCGGCCCTCCCATACCTATGACCGAACCATGATTGCCCTGACCGGCGGCTGGACAGACATTGCGCGACTGCGGGCCGGAAAGCCGGTAGTGGTGCACGGCGACGGCACCTCCCTGTGGACTCTTACGCACAGCAGCGACTTCGCCAAGGCCTTTGTCGGGCTGCTCGGGCTTCCACAGGCCGTCGGGGACAGTTTCACCATCACCGCCGACGAGTACCTGCCATGGAACAAGATCTACGAGCTCTTCGCCGAGGCCGCCGGGGCGCCAGCTCCGCAGCTCATCCACATTGCCTCCGACACCATCGCCGCCGCGGCACCGGATCTCGGGGCGTCGCTTCTGGGGGACAAGTCCCATTCAGTGTTTTTCGACAACAGCAAGGTCAAGGCGTTGGTGCCGGAATTCATCTGCACGGTTCCGTTCGCCCTCGGCGCGCGCCAGATCCTCGACTGGTTCGACACGAATCCGGGTCAGCAGATAGTCGACGAGGGTCTCAACGGGACCTTCGAGCGACTGATCGCGGCCGTAAGACGCCAATAGCGTCAGTCCACCCATGCTCGGAGGGGTATTCGCCTGTTACGACCCGCTACCGGGATCAAAGTCCGGGCCTGCCGGCGGGTAGCGACCCCAGCGAGCATCCGCTCCAGCACGACCTGCCTGAGCAGGTCATCGGCGGCAACCTCCGAGTACGCCTGCAGCGCCACCTCATGGCCGTCCCGGGTCCGGGCCCGCGGCCGAGTCACCTCGACCCGCCGGCCACCCAAGGTCACCGAGCCCTTCCCGGTGCCGTGCCGGACCGCCTCACGGCCGGGGTTGTGCTTGCCCTTCGGCCCGGCCACCGCGGTGATCTCGGCCTCGAACATCGTCTGCATCACAGCCATCCCGGCCGCCACGCTCATCGCGAGCAACCCCTCCCTCGCGACGACGGCGATGTCAGCCAGCGCGAGACTGACCTCCGCCGGCAGGTCAGCCACTCGCGCGCCCGGGTCCTGCGTCACTACCTGCACGTTCCCCGGTAGGGCCTTCACAGCGGTCCCCTTGTTCTGGTCGGGTCGACTTGGCGGTCGCCCAACACCTACCGCGAGGCAGGCATCAGGCGGGGGACCGCCACCTCAAACTCCACTCGGACCGCGACAAC
>JAYSQM010000183.1:0-10315 GCA_043721575.1 Phycicoccus sp. | reverse complement strand
CGTCGCCGCCGCGGTGGCCGCTCTGGCCTGACCGGACGGGCGCCTTTCAGCTCGGTCGGCACCGTCCGTCTCACTTCGCGCAGGTCTCGGGCACCTCACCGACCGCATGACCTGGCCGAAGTGCCCGACAGCCCACCGAAGTCGCCGGCATGCCCATCTGACTCTGTCAAGCCGTCTATGGAAATTTCATATACGGATTGATAATGTCTCAGACATGGATCCAGTGACCAACCCATTCAGACCTGGCGCCGGACGCAGGCCCCCGGTGCTTGCCGGCAGGGAGCCCATCCTGGAGGCGTTCTCCGTGGTGCGCCGCAAGGTTGACGAGCTGGGCGAGGGTGATCGTGGTTGGATCCTCTACGGGCTACGCGGCGTCGGCAAGACGGTGCTGCTCAACGAGCTGCTCGCCCAGGTCACGGAGAAGGGCTGGATCGCCGCCAAGGTCGAGGTCACCCCGGCCATCCCGCTGCCCGTCGCCCTGTCCTCGGCATTGGTTCGTTCGATGCGGGCCGCGACCGGCCGGCACCCCGAGCCACGCCTGCGTCGGCTGCTGGGCGTGTTCAAGGCGTTCTCGCTCAAGTTCGACCCCGCCTCGGGCATGGTCTCGGTTGGCGTCGAGGTCGACCCCGTTGCCGGCGTCGCTGACAGCGGACGGTTCGCTGACGACCTCGCCATGCTGTTCGAGGTGCTCGGGGAGACGTCTCGCGATCTTGGGATCGGCACCCTGATCCTGGTCGACGAGCTGCAGGAGGCCGCCCCCGCCGACCTCACCGCCATCAACACCGCCGTGCACCAGATGGGTCAGTCCGACATGCCGCTTCCGATCACCTTCGTCGGCGCTGGCCTGCCGTCCTTGCCGGCCCAGCTCGCGGATGCCACCAGCTACGCCGAGCGGCTCTATGACTTTCGCCCGATCGGGCTGTTGGATGCCACGGGCGCCAAAGCAGCCCTGACCGGACCAACCCTGGCGCACGGCGTCGCCTGGGAACCGGACGCGCTCGAGGCGGCACTGGCGATCGCAGGCGGATACCCGTACTTCCTGCAGGCCGTCGGCAAACACGTGTGGGACGCGGCGCGGACGAGCACCATCAACCTCGATGACGTGCAGGTGGGCGGCGAGTTCGCACGCAGAGAGGTGGACGAGGGTCTGTACCGGTCCCGATGGGAACGCGCCACCACCGCGCAGCGCCAGCTGCTGAGGACGCTGGGTGAACTTGGTGCCGGCAAGCCGGTGACGATCTCCGACCTGGCCACTGCCATGGGCAAGCGGCGAGTCTCTGACCTGTCGGTCGCCCGCAACGAGCTGATCAAGAAGGGCCTGGTGTATGCCCCGGAGCGGGGCCAGCTCGCGTTCACCGTCCCCGGCATGCACACCTTCATTGCCCAACAGGACTGACTGCCCAACAGGACTGACGCTACCGAGGCGCCCGGAATCGACGGCCGCTGGTCAGCTCTGGCTCTCGACCCTGAACGCCGGAGTGCCTGCCGCGCAGAGCGCCGTCACCTGGGTCTGACCCCCAGCGCCGTCAGCGCCGAACCGGAAGGTCACCTCGACCTCATCCGGGCCGGACTTGCCGACCTCCACGCGCCAGCCGTTGTCGGGCTGGGCGATCCGAAGCAGGATCGTGGCGCCGGTGCAGCGCACGGAGACCTGCCCGCCGGCAACGCTGACCGACCGGTCTTGCGGGGTCGTGGAGCTCAACGGGCTGGTTTGGCTGGGCCCCGATGGCGAGGGGACGGGGGAATGGGGACGGGTCGCGGAGGGCGCCGGTGCTGATGAGGGCTCCGGTGCCGGCGAGGGCTCCGGTGTCGATGGGGGCTGCGGCGTCGCGGAGGGCTCTGGTGTCGCTTCGGACGGCGTCGGTCTGCTGCCGGGAGTCGTGGTGACCACCGGCGCGCGGCCCGACGCGGGACGCAGCGAACTGAGGTTGGCACCGGTGAGGTCGCGGCCCGCGCGGTCGATGGCAACCCAAGCTGTAACTGACACGCCAGCGACTGCGGCGAGCCAGATCATCGCGACGCCGACCCCGTAGCGCAGCTTCACCACCATGTCGCCACTGTGTCACTTTCGCGGCGATACGCCACCACAGGGCGTAGCGTGCGGTCGTGGCGAGCATCCTGTTGATCGAGGACGACGGCGGCATCCGGTCTGCGATAACCCGGGCACTGACCGACCTGGGCCATGCCGTGAGCACCAGCGACCGTGGCATGTCCGGGCTGGAGTCCGCCGTCGAGAACCCACCGGACGTCGTGTTGCTCGACCTCGGGCTGCCCGACCTCGACGGGCTGCAGGTTCTCAAGATGCTTCGGGCGGTCAGCGATGTGCCGGTCATCATCATCACGGCACGCGACGACGACGCCGACATGGTCAGGGCCCTGGACGGTGGCGCCGACGACTACGTGGTCAAGCCGTTCGGGATCGAGCAGCTCGACGCCCGGCTCCGTGCGGTTCTTCGCCGAAGCGGCTCCGCGGCCCCTGAGGGCCCGCTGGTCGTGGGTGGTCTGAGGATCGACCCGCGGACGCGCCAGGTCAGCCTCGATGGGCTGCCAATTGACTTGTCGCGCAAGGAGTTCGACCTCCTGCTGGCCCTGGCACAGCGGCCCGGTGAGGTGGTCACGAAGCGTGAGCTGCTGGCGGACGTGTGGCATCAGAGCTACGGGGGAGGCGACCGGACCGTCGACGTGCACCTGTCCTGGTTGCGACGCAAGCTCGGCGAGACGGCGGCGGATCCGCGATACCTGCACAGCGTGCGCGGCGTGGGCGTGCGGCTCGCAGCCCCTGAGGACGCGCCGGGCGGGCAGTGATGCGCCGGCGAATCTCATTGCTCGTGGCCGCGACGACGTCTGCGGTCATCCTGGCTTTCTTGATCCCCCTGGGAATGCTGGTGCGTACCCTCGCTGAGGACCGGGCCGTCGCCGGTGCCCGCCAGGAGGCGCAGGGAGTCGCGACTCTCGTGGCCGGGGTCAGTGACGTGGGCCAGCTCACCAACCTGGTGGGTCTGGCCAACCAGCGCTCGCAGCGGGCGACGTCCGTGCTGCTGCCCGATGGGACGCTGATCGGCACGGCCCCTCCGGGGTCGTCGGAGTGGAACGCCGCGGCCGTATCGCGCGCACGCGCCGGTAATGCGTTCACCCTGGTGGGTGAGCAGGGCGCACAGGTGGTGGTGCCGGTTGTCACCGGCCGTGGAACCGTCGTCGTGCGGACAGCAGTCAGCGGCGGCGATCTGCATCAGGGTGTGGCCACTGCCTGGCTGACCTTCGCAGGCCTCGGAGTGGTGCTGATGGCTTTGGCGGCGGTGGGGGCCGACCTGCTGGGGCGTCGGGTCAGCGCCCCGGTCTCGGAGCTGGCTGCCGTCGCGCACCGGTTGCGCGCGGGGGAGCTGGACGCGCGAGCAGTGCCACGCGGACCCGTGGAGACGGTCGAGCTGGGCGCAGCCCTCAACCGCCTGGCCGACCGGATCGGTGAGCTGCTGACCGCCGAACGGGAGGCAGTGGCCGACCTGTCGCACCGGCTGCGGACTCCGGTCACCGCGTTGCGTCTGGACGCGGAGGCAGTCAGCGAACCGGGGCTCGCAGATCGTCTCCGTGATCACATTGGCCACCTCGAGCGCACCGTGGATGCCATCGTCAAGGACGCACGGCGCCCGGTCCGCAGCACGCTGGGGCCGTCCTGTGACGCCGCGAGCGTCGTGCGCGACCGGGTCGCGTTCTGGTCCGCGTTGGCGGTTGACCAAGGCCGAGACCTCACGGTCTCCATCCCCAGGGCTGCGATGCTGGCGGCCATCGATGCGGCCGACCTCGTCGATGTCGTCGATGCCCTGGTGGACAACGTCTTCGCGCACACTCCGGACGGGACCGCCTTTGGCGTGTCCCTGACGACCGGCGACCTGCTGCTGGTGCGGCTCGAGGTCGCGGATGCCGGCCCGGGGCCGGCGGACTCGGACGTGGCGACGCGCGGCCACAGCACCGCCAACTCCACCGGTCTGGGTCTGGACATCGTTCGCAGGGCCGCGATCGCCGCCGGCGGAGAGCTGGTGGTCGCCAGCTCTCCGTCCGGCGGCATGCTCGCGGTGGTCACCTTGGGCATCGCCGAGGGCTGACCTGCCCAAGTGACCCAGGACGTCAGCCGCCAGAGGTGTCGGGGCTGTCGTTACCACTCGGCTCAACGCTGGGGGCCTGGCCGGCACCTGCGGCAGCTTCGCGCGCGTGGTCGGCTGCTTCCTTGGCAGCTTCGCTGGCGTGGTCGGCTGCCTCCTTGGCAGCCTCGGTCGCGGCTTCCGTGGCGTCGGCGGCGGCTTCGGCGGCGTCTGCGGCTTCGGCGGCGTCTGCGGCTTCGACCTCTGTCGCATGCTCGCCGGACTCAGATGGACCGGTGCTGTGCTCAGCTTCATGAGTGGCGCCGGGAACCGGTGCCATGGTCGGGTTCTCGGTCGGGGTTGATGGCGCGGCACGGACGACGATGCGCTCGACGTGGATGACGCAGACACCATCCTCGAGTTCCGAGCCCGCTGCACACGAGGCGGCGGCAGCAGCCGTGGTAGGTGCGGTCACCACGGCGGGCTTGGCCGACTTGGCGAACGACGTGGACTGCGCGGCAGAGGCTGTGGAGACGGCGCCATAGACGGCGACTGCCGCGACCAGACCTATGGCAGCGCCGCTCAGGACGGTGGTGCTCGGGCGGAGGGGTTTCATGGTGTGCTCCAGGCTCACTAAGGGACGGTTTGCGATGTCATCGTCATCCCCATAGCCCTATGGGCACCTCGCGAGAACATCAAATCAAGGTCAAGACGTCCGCCGGCCTTGATCTGTTCTTAACGCTGACCTGAGGCCACCTTGCGGCCGGTGGGCCGAGTCTGGAGCTTCCCGAATCTACTGGAGGACCTCGATGTCTCGCGACAGCGCGTCTCGCGATAGGAGCCTCAACGTTCTGGCCGTGATGACCGGTGGTCTCACCGCCGCCGCCTTGGTCGGCACCGGTTTGGTGACAGGCCTCGCGTCCGACTACACGGCGCAGAAGACCCAGGCGAAGGCACAGTCCAAGGCGGCGGCTGCCTCTCTGCGTGCGGCCGAGGCGCCTGCGCCAGTGGCGCCCGCTGCGCCCGTGGCGACGCCTCTGCCCGTCCGCACCGTGGTCACCACCCGGTACGTGCAGACCGAGGTGCCGGCCGCCCAAGCCCAGGTATCCGGGCGTGCGCCCGGCGCAGTCACGCCCGCGGGCGTGGCCAACCGGGCTGTGCCCGCGCGGGCACAGGCCCCGGCCCAGGCGGCGGCTCCTGCCCCGGCGCCTGTGCCGGTCCGGGCGGCTGCTCCTGCTCCTCCTCCAGCTCCCTCGGCAGCCTCATGATGCGCACCCTCGAAGCTCGAGCTTCGGGGGGCAGCAGGACCGCGACCTGGCGAGCGCTCGGCACCTATGTCCATCTCTCGACCGCGGCAGCGACTGCGCTGGAGCCGGCCCGTCAGACCGCAATGCGACTGCTCGCCGACGTGGACCGCACCTGCAGCCGCTTCCGCCAAGACTCCGACCTGGTCCGAGCCAACGTCGGTGCCGGGTCGTGGACGAACGTCGACCCGCTGCTGGTCAAGGCGATCAGCGCGGCCATGGACGCGGCGGCCCAGACCGATGGCCTGGTGGACCCCACGCTCGGCCACTGCCTGGTCGCTGTCGGCTATGACCGCGACCTGGCGTTGCTCCCCGCTGCCTCCGCTGACCCCGCCGCGGTTCCCGTGCCGGCGCGCATCGGCGCCTGGAAGGAGATCCTGGTTGATCCCGCGGGCGCTGTCAGGGTGCCGCCCGGTTGCGCCCTGGACCTGGGGGCCACGGCCAAGGCGTGGGCTGCCGACCTGATCGCGAACTCCATTGCGGCAGAGTCGGATTCGACGGTCGTGATCAGTCTCGGAGGTGACGTCGCCGTCGCCGGCGGCGGCTGGTGCGTGGCCGTCAGCGAGACCATCGATGACTCAGCGGGCGCCGAGATCGTGTACCTGCCGTACGGCGGCCTGGCCACCTCCAGCACGGCCGCGCGACGGTGGATCCGCGGCGGCGTCATACGGCACCACCTGCTTGACCCGGTCACAGGTGAGCCGACACGGGGACCGTGGCGCACCGTGACGGCCACCGGCGCCACCTGCGTGGCTGCGAATACTGCCAGCACTGCGGCAATCGTGTTGGGTGACAAGGCAGTTGGCTGGCTCACCGCGCGCGACATTCCAGCCCGGCTCGTCGACATGCAGGGCAGAATCGTGCGTACCGCCCGGTGGCCCGAGCCGGAGGTGAACGCATGAGCGACCCCATCCTGTGGTTCGCGAACCGCGGGACCGGCGTCGTCCTGCTCGTGCTGCTGACCCTCGCGACGATGCTCGGTGTGCTCTCGACGACACGGGCGACCACTGCGCGCTGGCCGCGGATGCTGTCCCAGGGTCTGCACCGCAACGTCTCGCTGCTGGCCGTCGCCTTCCTGGCGGCGCATGTCGTCACGGCCGTGGTCGACACCTTCGTCGACATCCGCTGGTGGCACGCGCTGGTGCCGTTCAGCGGAACGTACAAGCCAGTGTGGCTGGGCCTCGGGGCTCTCGCCCTCGACCTGCTCGTCGCGGTCACGCTGACCAGCCTGCTGCGTCACCGGATGTCACACCGGCCATGGCGCGCAGTACACGTACTGGCCTACGGCGCCTGGGGTCTGGGTGTCGTCCATGGGCTCGAGATCGGCACCGACTCCGCAACCGTATGGGGCGCCGCGGTGACCTACGGCTGTATCGCGGCAGTGTTCGTGGCGGTCTTCGCGCGCCTTGGTCTGCTCGTTCGTTCGACGGTGGTGACCCCATGACGACAGTCGCAACCGATCTCCCATCAGTCGTCCGCAACGTGGGACTGGTCGCCGAGGTGTCAAAGGGCCCGGCACTGCTCGCCGGGATCGCCGAGGGCCCGGGCCTTGCGGCCCACCGTGACCGGCTCGGTCCGGCTCCGCTGCGACGTGCCGGGGCCCTGGTCGAGATGGCTCGCGACGTGGACCTGCGCGGACGCGGAGGTGCCGGATTCCCCTTTGCCATCAAGCTGTCCACGGCTGCGCGTCGTAGGGCCGTGGTCGTGGTGAACGCCTCGGAAGGCGAGCCTGCGAGCCACAAGGACGCCGTGCTCATCACCTGCTCGCCCCACGTCGTCCTGGACGGGGTTGCGGCCGTGGCCCATGCGCTGGGTACCCGTGAGGTGCACATCGCGGTGCCGTCCGAGCACCCGACCATCCGGCTCGTCGTGGAGGAGGCGCTGCGTGAGCGCGCCACCGCTGGTGAGCGCCTCGACGTGCGGTTGCACGACGCAGCACCGCGGTTCGTTGCGGGTCAGGCCCAGGCGGTGTTGCAGCTTCTGGCTGGTCACGAAAACCTGCCGGTCACTGCGTGGGCGCCGGAGGCAGTCAGCGGACACCGGGGGCGACCGACGTTGCTGTCCAATGCGGAGACATTCGCGCACATCGGGCACCTGGCCAGGGTGGGGTCGCAGGGCTATGCCGCTTTCGGCACGGCCGACGAGCCGGGCACCACGTTGTTGACCCTGCGAGGCGACGGCGTGCGTCCGCAGGTGCGCGAGGTGGCTTATGGCACCCTGCTGGCGGACGTCCTGGACGAGGCCGAGATGACGCGACCGCTGCTGCTCGGCGGGTACCACGGCACCTGGCTGACACCAGCTCAGCTGCGCGGGTTGGCGGTATCTCGCCACGACATCGCGGCAGCGGGGGCAACGCTCGGCGCTGGCGTGCTGCTGCCTCTCGCGCAGGGCCGGTGCCCGCTCGTGCGGACCGCAGCGCTGGTCCACTACCTCGCCGGACAGAGCGCCGGACGGTGTGGGCCTTGCCGTAACGGGCTGCCGGCGATGGCCGAGGCACTCGAAGCGCTGGTCCATGGTGGAGGTCCGGTTCGGCGAGTGGAGGAGCTGTGTGGACTGGTGGTGCGGCGGGGCGCCTGCGCGCACCCGGACGGGACGGCGCGCCTGGTCGCCTCGATGTTGCAGCGCTTCCCCGAGGAGGTCAACTCACACTCGCTGGGCATCTGTCGCGGCCGCCGTGACGAGGCGTGCGGTTGAGCGAGTACCAGCTGCGGGTGGACTGGCCGGCGTGCAAGGCGCACGGCCTGTGCGCCGAGCTCCTGCCCGAGGTCATCAGCCTCGACGAGTGGGGCTATCCGATCGTGCACGAGCTCGTGACGGGCGATCTGCTGGTAATGGCGAAACGTGCGGTGAAGGCCTGTCCCACGCTGGCCCTGAGGCTCACCAAGCCACCCCCGCGTCCGGCCTGACGGCGGACGGACGGCGGCGGCGGTCGGCGGACGCGTCAGCCCTTCATGCCGCCGGGCTCCCCTCGAGCATCACGGTCGCATACCGCTGCGTGGGAGGTGCGGGCTGCACGGGCAGGGCCGCCGGGGGCACCCGAGGAACAAACTGCCCGACCTCGCCGGGCCAGCTCAGGGGAATGGTGAGGATCAGCGCGGCCCCGCCCTCGGGCGCGCGTGAGGCGCGCAGCGTCCCACCGCGCGCGTGCACGACCTCTCGCACGATGCCCAGACCGAGGCCGGTTCCCGCGAGGCGGTCCACCGTGTCCGTCTCTGTGCCCGCCACCGGGCGCGCCGTCGTGCCGGGCAGCAGCGACTGCTCGCCGGCGTTGATGGCGATGATCTGGTGGTCGGCCAGGCCGACGCCGGCGTCGAGCACGCTCACGACGACGTTCTGGGGCTGGCGACATCCGACCAACCGGATGATGTCACCCACCGCGGTGTAGCGGATCGCGTTCTCGACCAGCGTGTCGAGGCAGGTGCGCAGCCGCTCAGGCGACCCCATCGCGCACCCGGCCCCGGCGTCCAGCATCCAGCAACGGTCCGCGACCACTCGCCAGCGCTCGACCGCTTGCACCATCACCTGGTCGATGTCGACGATCTCGTTGGTCGTGTCGTCCTGCAGCCGGATCATTCGGATCAGCCGATCGCTGACCCGTGAGAGTCGTTCGAGCTCGTCGGCCACCACGAGGAGGTCCTGCTTGTTCTCGGGCTCCACGGCGCGCGTTTGCAGAAGCTCGGTGTAGCCCCGGGCGATGGTCAGCGGAGTGCGCAGCTCGTGGGAGGTCAGCTGCATCAGCTGCTCGCGGTCGCGAGAGGACTGGGCGTCGCGTTCGGCCAGCCTGGTCACCTGGGCCAGTGCGGCCTGGCGGCGACGGATGTGCCACACCATCAGCATCGCGAGCAAGAACATCAGCGGGATCTCGGTGGTCTCGTCCCAGCCGATGTGGCCGGACCTCCAGCTGCGTTCGAGGGCGGCTCCGGTCGCGAGCGGGTACCAGGTCAGCGCCGTGACCAGCTGCCATCTGCCCCACGAGCCGAGTCCGAAGGCGAGCGCGAAGCCGGCCCAGCCCAGGTGATAGGGAATGGTCTCGCCGCCAGGCAGCACGAACATGAGGGTCGCGCAACCCGCGGCCCACACCGTCCACACAGCGATCAGGTGACGGCGGCCGAACGGGTTGGCGTCGGTTCGGTCGGTGAGTCGGGCGCCCTCAGTCGTCGTAGAAGCAGTAGCCACCACCGCGCACCGTCTCGATCGGAGGGTCGGGCTGCAGCTTCGCGCGCAGCCGGCGAACGCAGACGTCGACGATGTTGCTGCCGGGGTCGAAGTCCAGGTCCCAGATGTCGTGGAGCAGCTCCTCGCGGGAACACACGTTGTTGCTGCGCCGCATCAGGTGGGCCAGCAGGGCGAACTCGCGCTCGGTAAGGCTCACCGAGCCATTGGCGGTGACGGCCCGACGGCGGTGCAGGTCGAGCTGCACGCCGCCGACCTCGAGGTAGCGCTGCTCACCGGTGGGGGGCGGCGTCTCGTGGTGCAGGTGCCGCCGGATGCGCGCGGACAGCTCTGCGGCGGAGAAGGGTTTCGCGACGACGTCCACCGCGCCTCGGTCGAGGGCCTGGATCCGGGCGGATATGTCGGTGACCGCGGACAGCACGATGACCGGCGGGCTGGACTCGCGCTCCTGGAGCACGCTGAGGACGTCGAGTCCACCGCGCCGCGGCATGGCGAGGTCCAGGAGCATCAGGTCGATGTTACGAGAGTCGAGCTCGTCCAACGCTGCCTGACCGTCAGCGGCCTCGTAGACCGTGTGGCCCTGGGCCGAGAGTGACCGGTTCAGGTACGAGCGGATCCGCGGCTCGTCGTCCACCACCAGCAAGAGGGCCACGGTTCACCTTGTTTCGCTAGCACAGCGTATTTCCAGATGACGTCGAGAAATGTACTGCCTGAGCTAAGGACTTAGGTAGGGCTTGGTAGGGCTAGGTGCTTAAATGGCCT
>JAYSQM010000182.1:0-2254 GCA_043721575.1 Phycicoccus sp. | reverse complement strand
GCCGACCTGCCGAATGAGGACGTCGACGACCTCACTGGGGGGATGGAGGCCGACCTGACCGAGCTGGCCGCAGAGTGCGGGGGAGACCTCGCTGGACGGCTTGGTTCGGCCAAGCTGTACGCCGCCGAGCTGCGTTCCGCCGCGGGGTTGCCAGAGCCGGTTATCGGGCCTGGTCCGCGGAGTCGGCCACTCGGTGAGGCAGCGACCCACGTGCGAGCCTCCTTCACGAGGCTGACTGAACAGCACCCATGGCTGCGGTCGATGACGGCATTCCTGGTCACACTGCGACCCGCGTGGTGGCTGCTGCGTGGCTATCTGGCAGCCTGGACGGTAGGGGGGATCTTGGGGATTAACCAAGGCATCCGACCACGGGGACTCACGGGGAACTTGATGGCCCTCATGGCCATCGTGGTCAGCGTCCGGCTGGGCCGAGGGTGGCTGCGTCACATGGCGATGACTCGGCCGTTGCTCGTCCTGGGCAACACCACCGCGGTCGTCGTGATGTTCATAGCGGCGACCGCGGGTGTGGCCTCGGGCGAGGTAAACTACTCCATGGAGACGAGCCCGCCCCCTGGTGTGTCGCTCAACGGGCAGCAGGTGGGCAACATCTACGCCTACGACTCCGACGGCAACCGGATCACCGGCGTCCGGCTGTTCGACCAGGTCGGTCGACCGTTGGACGGAGACCAGAGCTATACCGATGCCAGCGGCAGTCAGATCGGCCTTGACGTCAACGGGCATCCGAGAGCCGTCGTAAGGGACAGCAGCGGAGCGCCGCTGATGAACGTCTACCCGCGGGCGCTGTTCGGATCTGATCCCTGGCAGGTCACCGATCCCGCCAATCCCCAGGGGAACCCACCCCCGCTCGTCTGGACTCCTCCGATGTCCATCGTCCCACTGACCTCGAGTGCGATTGCGACAGCGACAGCGACGGCGACGGCACCAACAGCCACCTCGAAACCTGGGCTGCCCATGTCCGCGTCGCCGACTCCGTCGAGCGGGCCAAGCCCGTCGGTGGCACGATCGGGCAGATGACCTCGGAGCCCCTACCGCACCCGGTGACCGGCGAGCTGTTCGGCTCGCCGGTCTCGCCCGGCACGGGCTGGCCGGGCGATCCCGCGACTGCGCGGACTCCGATCGCACGGACGGAGCGTCAGGTTGAACGGCTGGCCGGGCTGGCCGGGTCCGTGGCGGAGCTGGACGCAGCCGTGTCTGTATGCCGCGCCTGCCCCCGGCTCGTGCAGTGGCGCGAAACCATTGCCACTGAAGGCAAGCGGGCATCCTTCGCCGACCAGCCGTACTGGGGTCGACCGGGGCCGGGCTTCGGTGACCCGCGGCCCGAGATTCTCGTCGTCGGCCTGGCGCCGGCTGCCAACGGCACCAACCGCACCGGCCGGATGTTCACCGGCGACCGCAGTGGGGACTGGATCTATGCCGCGCTGTACCGGGCGGGATACGCGAGCCGGCCCACGAGCACGCACGCCGGTGACGGACAGACGCTCACCGGCGTACGCATCGTCGCGGCGGTGCGATGCGCGCCGCCGGCCAACAAGCCGACCCCGGCCGAACGTGACACCTGTGGGCATTGGCTGGATCGTGACCTCACTCTTGTGGCCCCAGGGCTGCGTTCGATCCTCGCGCTGGGCGCGATCGGCTGGGACGCCACCCTGGCCAGCGCCAGGCGACTCGGGTGGGTGGTCCCACGTCCCAGGCCGCGATTCTCCCACGGGGCCGAAACCACGCTGATCACCAGCAGGGACAGGCGGATTCGACTGCTCGGCAGCTATCACGTGAGCCAGCAGAACACGTTCACCGGCAAGCTCACCGAGGCCATGCTGGACGAGGTCCTTGCCCGTCTCTGAGTCGCGATAACGTCGACACCTTGCTGTTCCTGGACCGTGCAAGCGGGGCACACGGCATACATCCTCGGTGCCCTTATCTGTAATCTTGCGCCTGTCCCCGTAGCCCAACGGCAGAGGCAGGCGACTTAAAATCGCTCCAGTGCGGGTTCGAAACCCGTCGGGGACACGATTGGCGGCTGTGTCGCGCCGACAGCGGCCGGGGCGAGCAAGGTCACAATTTGTTGCGGCTGCCCGGGGTGCGGGAACTTCCGGCGACCCTCAACCTTTAGTCTGGTCAGAGGACCGTCCATGGGGCGGCACGACGTGCTGGAGGAAGACGATGGCGAGCAACCCGGTGTTCAACCGGATCGACAAGCAGATCAAGGCGGGCGGCTACGCCGGCTTTGACCGCC
>JAYSQM010000181.1:0-4221 GCA_043721575.1 Phycicoccus sp. | reverse complement strand
GCGAACGTCAACGCGATCACCGGCGGCATCAGGACGCCGTACGGCGCGACCGGTGCGCTGATCACCCAGGGCGGTGGCGTCTACGTCCACAACAACGTCAAGGGGCTGCAGCTCACTGACAACGTCATCCGCGGTAACGGTGGCTCGTACGCCGGTGGTGTGCGCGTCGGGACGCCGTACGTCGGCAACAACAACAACGACGGCCTGGTGCTGGCGCACAACCAGATCCGTGACAACGGCGGCACCAACCTCGCCGGCGGCGTCGGGCTCTTCAGCGGCAGCAACAACTACACGGTCGAGTCCAACGCGATCTGCGGCAACCACTCCGCCGAGTACGGCGGCGCGATCTCGGCCTTCGGCTACAACGCCCGAGGGGGACGGATCGCCAAGAACCGGATCTGGTTCAACGCCTCCTACGACGAGGGCGGAGGCGTGATGATTGCCGGCGAGCTGCCGGCCACGCCGACGGCGCTGTCCGAGGGTTCCGGTCCGGTGGTGATCGACGCGAACGTCATCTCGGCCAACCTGGCCAACGACGACGGCGGCGGCATCCGGTTGCTGCAGACCAGTGGCAGCCACATCTCGCGGGCCAACCCCGAGACCATCACGATCAGCAACAACACCATTGCCAACAACGTCTCGGCTCACGAGGGCGGTGGCCTGGCCCTCGACGACGCGGCCTTCGTCAACATCGTGAACAACACGGTGGTCAAGAACCTGACCACCGCCAGCGCCGTCACCAGCGACGGTCAGCCGGCTCCTGCCGGACTGTCGACCGGGGCCAACAGCGCCCCGTTGCAGGCGCGGCTGCGCGGTGGCCAGTTCAAGGGCCAGGATGTGCTGGCAGCCACCCTGTTCAGCAAGCCGACGCTGCTGAACGACGTGTTCTGGGACAACCGCGCCGGCACCTTCAGCGGCGGCCTGGTCACGGGGATCGGCATCGCCGGCGCCACGGACGTCTACAACTGGGACATGGGTGCCGCCGACGGCTCGGGCCTGCTCTCGCCGATCAGCTCGGTGATCCAGACCACCCGGGGCACCGACGGGGGCATCGGTACGACGGTCAGCGATGCGCCGCAGCTCCTGAGCCCGTACGACGTGTCGGTGAACATCCTCGCCTCGCGCACCTACCCGGCGTTCCGCCAGGCGGTGATCGTGGCGCAGATCCTGCCGCCGAACCTGATGGGTGACTACCATCTGGCCGGCACGACCTCACCCGCCTACGGCATCGGTGCCGCGAGCACCACCGTCACCTGGGGCACCATCACCAGCATCACACCACTGGTGACCCCCTGGACCTACGTGGTCACCGCCCCGACGCCTGACATCGACGGCGATCCCCGGCCGTCGGCGTCCCTGCCGGCGCGGTACGACGCCGGCTCCGACCAGGTCGTGCCGTGATGGCCGCCGTGATGGCCGCCGTGATGGTCACGGTTCCGTCGACCCTCGCCCGTCTCATCCCCTTGGAGATCCCGTGACCGAGAACAGAGCCCTGCCCGGCTTCAACCGCCGCTCGTTCCTCACCGGTGGAGCGGTCGTGGCCGGTGCCACCCTGCTGGGTTCGCAGATGGCGGGGGCCAGCACCACCGCGGTGCGGCGGCTGGCCCGCGCGGCAGCGGTGGTGCACCCCACCAAGTCGGTGCACCTGGCCGCCACCGACGGGTGGGTGTCGATGCCGGCCGCGGCACCGGCGGACCTGCCGTTCTTCCCGGACTCCTTGGCGCCGAACCCCTTCAACACCTACGTGTTCGGCTTCCGCGACGTGACGGGTCTGACGTCTGCCCAGGTGGCCGCCCAGCGCGGCAAGGCGCAGGTCAGTGCGCCGATGATGGTCTTCGACGAAGAGGACGACATCACCATCACGCTGAGCAACCTGGGGCTGCTGGTGCGCCCGGACCTCTTCGACGGGCACACCTTGCACTGGCACGGCTTCCTCAACGCGATCCCGCTGTTCGACGGCGTCCCCGAGCTCTCGCTCGCCGTCCCGGTCGGCCGCGACCTGTCGTACTTCTACCGCCCGCACGACGCCGGGACGTACATGTACCACTGCCACTTCGAGGACGTGGAGCACGTGCAGATGGGTATGACGGGAATGGTGTTCGTCCGGCCCAGGCAGAACAGGACGCCGGTCACCGGGGACCCGGTCGGTTCGACCTACGCGTACAACGACGGCGATGGCAGCACGCGCTACGACCGCGAGTTCGCGTTCATGCTCACCGAGCTGTGGTCGGCGGCCCACTACCGCGACGCGCACATCCAGGTCAGCAACTGGACGGACTTCGACCCGAGCTTCTGGCTGCTCAACGGCCGGGGCTACCCCGACACGCTGGCCGGTAACGGGAACCCGCTCACGACGGTCGCAGGCCGACTGCAGTACCAGCCGATCTCGTCACTGATCCAGTGCAACGCGGGCGAGCGGGTGCTGCTGCGTCTGTCGAACCTGGGCTACCAGGAGCACGCGATGAGCGTCGACGACATCGACCTGCAGATCGTGGCCAAGGACGCGAGCCTGCTCAAGGGCCGGGACGGCACGACGAACTACATCACCACCAACACGGTGGACGTCGGACCCGGCGAGAGCCGTGACGTCATCTTCGTGGCGCCCGGACCGGGCGAGTACCTGCTGTACGACCGCAGGTACTCCTACCTCAGCAACGGTGGAGGTCCCGGGTACGGCGGCATGATGACGAAGGTCGTCGTCGCCGCGCCCGGCACCTTCCCACCTCAGACCATGCCGAACGCCTGACGACCGTGTGCGAGGAGATCCGATGAACGTCTCAGCAGCCATCACCGTGCGCCGCGCCATCAAGGGGCGCCGCGCCCTCGCCCTCGCCGTGGCCGCCACCCTGGCCGCGGCCGTGATCCTGATCGAGCCGCACTCCGCCGGGGCCGTCACCTCCGAGGGGCTCAAGTGCGACACCAACGTGCAGCAGACCTTCTCGCTGACGGCCCGGGACGGCTACGTCTCCACACCGGACGGCAACTCGATCTACACCTGGAGCTTCGCCTCCAGCAGCCGTGGGTTCCAGCTGCCCGGCCCGACGCTGTGCGTCACCTCCGGGCGGCCGGTGACCGTGGTGCTGCACAACACGCTGCCCGAGGCGACGTCCATCGTCTTCCCGGGTCAGAAGGGCGTGAAGGCGAACGGCAACCCCGCGCAGCCGCAGCTGGACTTGGGCGGGTCCCTGACCTCCATGGTGCAGGGCGCCGGGCCGGTTGACGGCTCAGTCACCTACACCTTCACCGCCGGCACCCCCGGCACGTACCTGTACCAGAGCGGCACGGACGTCCGCAAGCAGATGCAGATGGGACTGTATGGCGCGCTGGTCGTGCGACCCGCGGCCAGCGCCGGCCAGGTCAACGACCGGACGGACTCGGCCTTCAACGCGCGGGCCGAGTATGTCTTCCTGCTCTCCGAGATCGACCCCGACGTGCACCTGGCGGTCGAGCGCAAGCAGCCGGTCAACTGGGGCGCCTACAACGCGCGGTACTTCATGATCAACGGTCGCAGCATGCCGGACACCCTGGCGCCCAACGACGCGTCGTGGCTGCCGGGCCAGCCCTATGGCGCCCTGGTGCACATCAGGCCCTACGACGCGGTTACCAACCCGTTGCCGGCGACGATCCGCTACCTCAACGCCGGGACGGTGAACTACCCGTTCCATCCGCACGGCAGCGACGAGCGCGTCGTCAACAAGGACGGCCACGCGCTGCAGGGGCCCACCGGTCAGGACCTGTCGTACCAGAAGTTCGACCTGGACGTGCAGCCCGGGCAGACGGTCGACGTCCTGATGGACTGGCGTGACGTCGAGGGCTGGAACGCGGCGACCAACCCCATCCCGACGCAGATCCCGGCCATCACCGACCAGCTCCTGGTCGGCACGGAGACGTGGTTCAGCGAGAGCCCCTACCTCGGCACAAAGAACCCGACGCCGACGAACATCACGTCCCACAACGAGTGCGGCGAGTACTACCACGTCGCCCACAGCCACGCGCTGCAGCAGGCAACCAACTACGGCGCAACCTTCGGAGGGATGATGACGGTCTTCCGCATCGACCCTCCCAACGGTTGCCCGGTGAAGTGAGGACGGCGATGATGCTCACCACGAGTAGCAACCCGCGGCCCAGCTGTCGGGCCCGCGGCCACGCCGGCGCGCGTCGGCTGGCAGTGCTGGCGGCGACCGCCCTGGTCACCGCGAGCCTGACCGCCACCGGCGCGAC
>JAYSQM010000180.1:0-3696 GCA_043721575.1 Phycicoccus sp. | reverse complement strand
GCTGAGCAGGTCGGCCTGGACAGCGTGATGATCTCCGACCACTTCCAGCCCTGGCGCCACACCGGTGGCCATGCCCCGTTCTCGTTGTCCTGGCTGGCCGCGGTCGGCGAGCGCACCGAGCGGGTCCTGCTGGGCACGTCGGTGATGACGCCGACCTTCCGCTACAACCCGGCCGTGGTGGCGCAGGCTTTCGGCACCTTGGCCTGCTTGTACCCCGACCGCATCATGCTCGGTATCGGCACGGGCGAGGCGTTGAACGAGGTGGCGGTCTCGCGGTTGGAGTGGCCGGAGTTCAAGGAGCGGTTTGCCCGGATGCGTGAGGCGGTTGCCCTGATGCGCGAGCTGTGGGCCGGCGAGCGCGTCACCTTCGACGGGGACTTCTACCAGACCCACGACGCCACCGTGTATGACCGCCCTGAGCGGCCGGTGCCCATCTACGTCGCCGCCGGTGGCCCGGTGGTCGCCAGGTATGCCGGGCGCTCCGGCGACGGGTTCATCTGCACCTCGGGCAAGGGGCCGGAGCTGTACCAGGACAAGCTCATCCCTGCCGTCGACGAAGGGCTGGCCCAGGCCGGACGAGCCGGCGGGTCGATCGACCGGATGATCGAGATCAAGCTCTCCTACGACACGGACCCCCGGCTGGCGCTGGAGAACACCCGATTCTGGGCCCCGCTGTCGCTGACGGCCGAGCAGAAGCACGGCCTGAGCGACCCGACAGAACTGGAGGTTGCCAGCGATTCGCTCTCCATCGAGCAGGTGGCCAGCCGCTGGATCGTGGCGTCCGATCCCGAGACCGCGCTCGGCGCGATCAAGCCGTACGTCGACCTCGGCTTCAACCACCTGGTCTTTCACGGGCCGGGTCACCACCAGTCCCGGTTCCTCACGTCCTTTGCCGCCGATGTGATGCCCGGCCTGCGCACGCTGATGGACCAGCGCTTCGACCAGCGCTTCGACACCTGAGATGGGACCGCTGTCAGGGATCAGCGTCGTCGAGATGGCGGGCATCGGCCCCGGACCCTTCGCGGGCATGATGCTGGCCGACCTGGGCGCAAGCGTGATCCGGGTGGACCGACTTTCCGCCGGCTGGGGCGGCGCGCCGAGCGGGATGCCCGCGGTCGGTGCCGACGTGGTCTCCCGCGGTCGGCGATCGATCGCCGTCAACCTGAAGTCGGCCGAGGGGGTCGAGCTGGTCCTCAGGCTCATCGACACCGCGGACGTGCTGATCGAGGGCTACCGCCCGGGGGTCATGGAGCGGCTGGGCCTGGGCCCCGACGTCTGCCTCGAGCGCAACCAGCGCCTGGTCTTCGGCCGGATGACCGGGTGGGGCCAGGACGGTCCGCTGGCCCAGGCCGCCGGCCACGACATCAACTACATCTCGCTCTCTGGTGCGCTCGCGGCCATCGGCCGTCACGGCGAGGCCCCGGTGCCACCGCTGAACCTCGTCGGCGACTACGGCGGCGGTGGGCTGCTGCTCGCGTATGGCGTGGTCGCTGCCCTGTTGTCGGCCGCTCGCACCGGCGCCGGTCAGGTGGTGGACGCCGCGATGGTGGACGGGTCAGCCGTGCTGATGGCCCAGTTCTTCGGGATGAAGGCGGCTGGTCTCTGGACCGACGAGCGGGGGACCAACCTGCTCGATACCGGAGCGCCGTTCTATGACGTCTATCCCACCGCCGACGGCGGGTACCTGTCGGTGGGTCCGCTCGAGCCCGCCTTCTTCGCAATCCTGTTGGAGCGACTCGGGATCGACGACATCGATGCGTCGACCCAGTACGACCCGCGGTCGTGGCCGGCGCTGCGGCTCAGGCTAGCTCGGGAGTTCTCGTCGCGCACGCGTGCGGCCTCGGTGGAGCTGTTCGCCGGAGTCGACGGATGCGTCATGCCGGTGTTGTCGATGTCGGAGGCGCCGCAGCACCCGCACAACCTCGCCCGCGGCACCTTCGTCACGCGCGACGACGTCGTCCAGCCGGCGCCGGCGCCGCGGTTCTCGGCGACCCCCGCGCGGCTCGATCTCCCGCCGCCGGCCGTGGGGGAACACACGGATGCGGTGCTGACCGAGCTTGGCCTGTCCGGCGACGAGGTGCGCCGGCTGCGTGAGGACGGTGTCGTGGGGTCGCCCACGAGAAAGAAAGACTGACCTGACCCAACCAGAGCGCCGATCTGCGCTCTATTAGTAGGCATCATGGGCAACAGGCTGTGGTCATGGAGGAGGGGTGATGTCAACGACTGCACGAGATGCTCCGAAGCGCCTGTCCTCGATGGAGGAGTTCACCGCCGAGCTCAACCGGGTCATGCCCGTCGTGACTCGGGTGGCACGCCGGTTCGCACCTCTTGGCGATGCGGAGGACGTCACCCAGGAAGCCTGCCTTGCCGCGTGGCGTTACCGGCATCGCTTCGATCCGGAGCAGGGGTCCTTCCAAACCTGGATCTTGAAGATCTTGCTCAACGAGAGTTATCAGACTGTCGCGCGGAAGCGCCGTAACGGGCTCTTGCTCGGCCGGCTCACCGACCGGAGCCATTTCTCCACGGAGGCTCCATCTGGAGGTTGGGACCACCAACTGGAGACGCTCATTGCTCGGCTGCCCCGGCGGCAGCGGGAGGTGATCGGGTTGTACTACTTCGTCGACCTTCCGGTTCAGCAGGTGGCCGCCCTCCTGGGCGTCTCAGCCGGCACGGTCAAGTCAACTCTGGCCGACGCGCGACGAAGTATTCAGTTCCACATGGCAGGACAGGAGCGCAGCTGATGGACATCGATCGTCGCCTTCACGAGGCTGGGCAACGTTGGCGCGAGAGCCAAGGACCGGCGCTTCTCCCGCCCAGCCTGGGCAGCTCGGGGGACAACGCGCGGACACGGCAGTGGAGGAAGGGGCTTGCCCCGGTGGCGGCTGCGGTGGCTGCTGCGGGGATAGTCTTCGGGATCGTGAGCCTGCGCGGGGCAACGACCGGCGGCCAGCAGGTGCCGGCAGGGATAATGACCACGCACCCTCCTTCGGTGAGCTACCCGCTCCCGAAGCCATCGACCGCGACAGCGCCACAGCCCTCGAACACTGTCACCGCGCCACCCCCACGCGCCGCCGCCTGTGTTGGTTCTCAGATGCGTCCTTCCCTAGGGAGGTCAGGACCGGCAGCCGGGACTGGCCACACTCAGATCCTTCTTCAAAATGTCAGCGGGCAAAGTTGCTATCTCGGGGGTGTCTTTCCGCTTCAGGGCATCAGCGCCTCTGGAACCACCACACGTTTGGTCTTTCCGGGCGATTCGGCCACGGCCTTTCCGAGCCCGGTCGTGCCAGGAAATGTGGCACCCGGTGACTTTGGTGCCTTCTGGGTTTCGAATTATCTGAACGCCGGTCAGCCGGGCGACGCTGTCGGGGCCCCCCCTGGCAACCGTTGCCAAGTTGGTGTGCGCTATGCCTCGTTCGTCATCGAGTTCTCGCCCAAGGAGCATGTCCAGATGCCCTGGCCGACCTACATGAGCAACGGATGCCTTGCTGCAGAGAGCGCGGCCGGCCCGATGACGCCCCCGTGACTGGCTCTCATAACCGGTGGGTGGCGCACGGCCTTGGGGTGACCGTGCGGGCCTCCGCGCAAGGGGGGACGCCTTCCGGCCAAACGCGGCAGACGAACCCAGCCGGCCGCGATACCAGGGACGTCTTCCGGCCAAACGCGGCAGACGAACCCAGCCGGCCGCCGGGTATGCCG
>JAYSQM010000179.1:0-11728 GCA_043721575.1 Phycicoccus sp. | reverse complement strand
GCACCACCGTGTTCGCCAGGGTGAGTCCCGAGCACAAGGCCCGTATCGTCCGCGTCCAACGGCTCAGCGGCGGTGGGGTCGCGTTCCTCGGCGACGGGGTCAACGACGCGCTTGCCCTGCACGCGGCCGATGTGGGCATCTCGGTCGACTCGGCCACCGACGTCGCCAAGGACGCCGCCGACGTGATCCTGCTGGAGAAGGACCTCGGCGTGCTCGCCGACGGTGTCACCGAAGGGCGGCGGATCTTCGCCAACACCATCAAGTACGTGTTGATGGGCACGTCCAGCAACTTCGGCAACATGTTCTCGGCCGCAGGTGCATCACTGTTCTTGACGTTCCTGCCGATGCTTCCGTCCCAGATCCTGCTCAACAACCTGCTCTACGACGCCAGCCAGCTGACCATCCCCACCGACAACGTCGATGAGGAGCAGCTGCGCCGCCCCTCGCACTGGGACATCGGGTTCATTCGCCGGTTCATGATCTTCTTCGGGCCGCTCAGCTCGGTGTTCGACTTCGTCACCTTCGCTGTCATGCTGTGGGTATTCCACTCCGGCCCGGCGCAGTTCCGCTCTGGCTGGTTCGTCGAGTCCCTGGCCACCCAGACCCTGGTGATCTTTGCGATCCGCACCCGCCGCACACCGTTCTTCCGCAGCCACCCCAGCCTGCCGTTGACCCTTGCCGCCCTGGGCGTCGTCACCGTCGGCACGGTTCTGCCCGCGACGCCGCTGGCTCACTCCCTCGGCTTCCAGCCGTTGCCGGGCGGGTTCTTCGCGGCGCTGGCCGGCATGGTCCTCGGCTACCTTGTCCTGATCGAGATCGGCAAACGCACCTTCTACCGTGCCGCAGTAACCGCACCATCCACGGGGCGCAGTGACGCCAAACACCGCCATCTACGTCGCCGCGCGGCCTACTTCAGCACCGCCGCGCGCCGGCCGGGCCTGTCGCCTGCCCAACGTCGTCCGCCCAACGATGATGCCTGACCAGCGGATCGCCACCGATCCGGTGGGAAGTTCGCAGGCGGGCTGTTGCCTCACGGCCGCCGACATACCAGTGTTGACACGAATTGACCATGCCGCTGTGCGCGTCACTGGCGCGCTTCCCACGTCTCGCGGCGCCGACTTGACGGCGCCTGTCATCCGCCTTCCAAGGGAGCCACGCTGTGTCACTCACCGACCCGACCCCGACCCGTACCTACAGTGGCCAGGACCTGGAGCTGATCGATGGGTACTGGCGGGCGGCGAACTACCTGTCGGTGGGGCAGATCTACCTGCTGGACAATCCTTTGCTGCGAGAACCCCTGCTCGCCGAACACGTCAAGCCACGCCTGCTCGGGCACTGGGGAACAACGCCGGGACTGAACCTGCTCTATGCGCACATGAACCGGGTCATCAAGGAACGTGACCTCAGCGCGCTGTACGTGACCGGTCCGGGTCACGGGGGACCGGGGCTGGTGGCGAACGCGTACCTGGAAGGCACCTACAGCGAGGTGTACTCCTCGATCGGCCGGGACGAGGACGGGTTGCGGGCCCTGTTCCGGCAGTTCTCCTTTCCTGGCGGCATTCCCAGCCACGTGGCACCCGAGACGCCCGGGTCGATCCACGAGGGTGGTGAGCTCGGCTACGCGTTGGTGCACGCCTTTGGCGCCGCATTCGACAACCCGGACCTGCTGGTGCTGTGCGTGGTGGGTGACGGGGAAGCGGAGACGGGTCCGCTGGCGGCCAGCTGGCACTCGAACAAGTTCCTCAACCCGGTGACCGACGGCGCAGTACTGCCGGTGTTGCACCTGAACGGCTACAAGATCGCCAACCCGACCGTCCTGGCCCGCATCCCCGAGGACGAGCTTGCCGCTCTGATGCGCGGCTACGGCTACACACCGCACTTCGTCGCCGGTGACGATCCCATGGCGGTTCATCAGCAGCTCGCGGCGACGCTGGACACGGTGCTGGACGACATCGCGACCATCCAGCATGATGCCCGTCGGGCCACGGGCCCTGGTGGGGGCACAACCACGGTGGGCTCACGTCCACTGTGGCCGATGATCGTGCTGCGCACGCCGAAGGGCTGGACCGGGCCGAAAGAGGTTGACGGCCAACAGGTCGAGGGGACCTTTCGCTCCCATCAGGTCCCGCTGGCGCAAACCCGTAGCAACCCCGAGCATCGCGCGCAGCTCCAGCAGTGGTTACGCAGCTACCGGCCCGAAGAGCTGTTCGATGACGGGGGTCAGCTGGTCCCGCAGCTGCAGGCGCTCGCGCCCGAGGGCGAGCGGCGGATGAGCGCGAACCCTCACGCCAACGGGGGGCGGCTGCTGCGCGACCTGGATCTGCCGGACTTTCGCGAGTATGCCGTGCCGGTGGACCGTCCCGCCGTCGAGTCCAGTGAGGCAACCAGGGTTCTTGGTGCCTTTCTGCGCGACATCATCGCCCGCAACCCCGACCGGTTCCGCATCATGGGCCCGGACGAGACGGCATCCAACCGGCTCGCGGCCGTGTTCGAGAAGACCAACCGGGCCTGGGTTGCGACGACGTTGCCAGGCGACGAACACCTCTCACCGGACGGACGGGTGATGGAGGTGCTGTCCGAGCACCTGTGTCAGGGGTGGCTCGAGGGCTACCTGCTGACCGGGCGGCACGGCCTGTTCAACTGCTATGAGGCCTTCATCCACATCATCGACTCGATGTTCAACCAGCACGCCAAGTGGCTGAAGACCACCAACCACATCCCCTGGCGGGCACCGATCGCGTCGCTGAACTATCTGCTGTCGTCGCATGTCTGGCGTCAGGACCATAACGGCCTGTCGCACCAGGACCCGGGATTCATCGACCACGTGGTGAACAAGAAGGCCGAGGTCGTCCGCGTGTACCTCCCTCCGGACACCAACACGCTGCTCTCGGTGGCCGACCACTGCCTACGCAGCAGGCACTACGTCAACGTCATCGTTGCCGGCAAACAGCCCGCGCTGACCTACCTGAGCATGGACGAGGCGATCGCGCACTGCACCCGCGGACTGGGGATCTGGCCATGGGCGAGCACCGCCGACGCAGAGCCGGACGTGGTGCTCGCGTGTGCCGGTGACACGCCCACCCTGGAGGCTGTGGCGGCCGCGGACCTGCTGCGCACCCATTTGCCCGAGCTGAAGCTGCGGTTCATCAATGTCGTGGACCTGATGCGGCTGCAGCCGGAATCCGAACACCCGCATGGGCTGTCTGACCGCGACTTCGACGCACTCTTCACCACGGACAAGCCGGTGATCTTCGCCTACCACGGCTACCCGTCGCTGATCCACCAGCTCACCTACCGACGCACGAACCACCGCAACATTCACGTGCGCGGGTACAAGGAGGAGGGCACGACCACCACTCCGTTCGACATGGTGATGCTCAACGACCTCGACCGTTTTCACCTCGTCATGGACGTCATCGACCGCTTGCCGTCGCTAGGGAGCCGAGCCGCGGTGTTGCGACAGAACATGTCTGACGCCCGCGTTGCCGCTCGCGCCTACACCCGCGAACACGGTGAGGACGACCCGGCAATCGCGGGGTGGACCTGGCCGGGACGGGACTGAGCGGGTGCGAGCACTGGTCGTCAACGCCGGGTCCTCGAGCCTGAAATTGCGCTTGCTCGACGACCACGACAACCTCGAGCAGAGCGCTGACCTGCCCGTCGGGCCGGACGGGTTCGACACCTCCCTGCTCGCCGCAGTCCTGCAAGGCTGGGGTAAGCCCGATCTGGTCGGCCACCGCATCGTGCACGGCGGGACGATCTTCACCGGCCCGGTCAGAATCAACAACGCAGTGCGGGAGCAGTTGCGGGATCTTAGCGACCTGGCCCCGCTGCACCAGCCCAAGTCCCTTGCCGCGCTAGACGCGGTCACCGCGCAGCTGCCCGATGTCGCCGCGGTCGCCAGCTTTGACACCGCCTTCCACACCACCATCCCTGCCGCGGCCGCGACCTATGCGGTGCCGAAAGAATGGCGCAACCGCTACGGGATCCGCCGCTACGGCTTCCACGGGTTGTCGCACGCCTACTGCTCCCATCGCGCCGCGGAACTGCTCGATCGGCCGCTGGCGGGTCTGCGGGTCATCACCTGCCACCTCGGCGCGGGCGCCTCGCTCGCGGCCGTGCTCGATGGTCGCAGCGTCGACACCACGATGGGCTTCACCCCGCTGGAAGGCCTGGTCATGGCGACCCGCTCCGGCACCGTCGACCCCGGTCTGGTGCTCTGGCTCGAAGAGCACGAGCACCTCTCACCACACGAGATCGCTATCGCATTGGAGCAGCGCTCCGGACTCACCGCCCTGGCCGGCACCGGCGACATGCGGGAAGTCGAGGCTGCAGCAGATCGCGGCGAGCCGGACGCGGTGCTTGCCATTGATGTCTATATCCACCGGCTGGTGGGCGGCATCGCCGCCATGAGCGCTGCAACCGGGGGCGTGGATCTGCTCGTGTTTACCGGCGGCGTGGGCGAGCACTCGTCCACGGTGCGACGGCGAGCGGTCGAGCGGCTAGGCTTCCTCGGCCTTGCCATCGACATCCACCGCAACGAAACCGTCCACGACGACGGCGACATCACCGCTGCCGGAGCGATCGTGCGGACCGTGGTGATCACCGCCAGGGAAGACCTGCAGATTGCCCGCGAGGCGCGTCGGGTGCTCGGCACCTGATAGTCATGCTGACCATCCCCTGGAAACCCGGTTCAACCGGGTCACGATGGTGAAGGTATCGCTTGCGGCGAAGCGATACCGGTTGCGGATCCGTGGGTTGACGATACGGTGAGGTGAGAGGAAGGTCACATCACAAAATCGAACGAGTAGTGCTCTTCCCACGCTGGCCGCCGGGCACCGGGTTCCGGCACTGACCACACCGGCTGGTTTGACGATCAGGAGCGATCACATGCGCGGTTTGACTCTTACGAAGGCGGTGGCAACCCTCGGAGCAGTAGCACTGCTGACGAGCGGATGTCTGAGCTCGGGTAGCTCGACCAGTTCGGGCGGCAAGAGCGGGGGAACCGCCAAGACCACCGTCGAGATCATGTTCGGGTTCGGTGGTGACCAGACGCAAGGCTTCAAGGACTCGCTGGACCCCTGGGCGAAGGCGAACGGCATCACGATCAAGTACGTCCCGGCGGGCGACGCGTTCGCCACGTTGATTCGTAGCCGCGTGGCGGGCAACAACCCGCCCGACATCGCGCTCTTCCCGCAGCCGGGTCTGCTGAAGGACCTCCAGAAGCAGGGCAAGCTCCAGCCGCTGGACGACGTCCTCGACATGGCAAAGCTGCAGTCCAGCATCGTGCCCGGTTTCCTCGACGCCGCAGCGGTCGGTGGCAAGCACTATGGCGTCCCGGTGTCGATGAACATCAAGAGCCTGGTGTTCTACAACAAGCCCGCCTTCACTGCGGCGGGCTACACCGTCCCAACGACCATCGACGGGCTGATGACCCTCACCGACAAGATCAAGGCCTCGGGCACTGCCCCCTGGTGCATCGGGCTGGAGTCCGGCCCGGCGACCGGCTGGCCCGGCACCGACTGGATCGAGGAGCTGGTGCTCAAGCAGGCCGGCCCCGAGGTCTACGACAAGTGGGTCAGTCATCAGGTCAAGTTCGAGGACCCGCAGATCAAGGCGGCCTTCGACACCTACGCCAAGGTCGCCCTGACCAAGGGCAACGTGTTCGGAGGGTCCCAGTCGATCGTCTCCTCGTCTTTCCAGACGGCGGCGAACCCGATGTTCACCACCCCGCCCGGCTGCTTCCTGCACAAGCAGGCCAACTTCGTGACCCAGAAAGGCTTCCTGTCCGAGGCAGTCAGGGCGAAGATCGACACCAACCTGGGCGTCTTCGCGTTCCCCAAGGGTCAGTTTGACACCGTCGAAGGCGGTGGCGACATCGCTGCTCTCTTCACCAAGGGTGACAGCAACGTGACGAAGGTGCTCAAGGAGCTGACCGAAGATCCGGCCTTCGGCGGTGTGTGGGCCGGACCCAGCGACCGAGGCTTCATCTCACCGCACAAGGACTTCGACGTCTCGAAGTACGGCAACGAGATCACCAAGAGCATCGCCAAGATCGCCTACACCGCCTCCGGCATCCGGTTCGACGGATCGGACAGCATGCCGGCCAAGGTCGGCGCGGGCAGCTTCTGGAAGGCCATGGTCGCCTACACCTCGGGCCAGCAGGACCAGGCCGCCACCCTCAAGGCGATCGATGACAGCTGGCCCACCGGCTAGCCGCCTCAGGGTCGATCTGAGCTGACCACCAGCTGACTGTCTGGGGGCGCGCCGGTGGGTGCGCCCCCAGACCGAGAGGAGTCACTTCAGTGCTCAAAGTGATCAACGCGCTCTTGGCCATCGTCAGTGGTGTGCTCGGGTCGCTGCTGCTGTTCTATGTGCTGAACAAGGTGGTGGAGCGGCTGCCGAAGAAGTTGGAGGAGTGGGTCAAGCCCTATGTCTTCGTCGGCCCGGCGGTCGTGCTGGTCGGGTTCTTCCTGATCTACCCGGCCATCCGGACCATCATCTTCAGCTTCGCCAACTCCGACTCCACGGCGTTCATCGGGCTGAAGAACTACACCGACCTGCTCGGCTCGAGCGACTTCGTCAGTGGCGCTCTGCTGAATACGCTGCTGTGGATGATCGTGGTCCCCGCGCTCACAGTTGCATTCGGCCTCGCCGTGGCCGTGCTTGCCGACCGGCTACGGCCCCGGGCGGAGAAGTTCACCAAGTCGATCATCTTCCTGCCGATGGCGATCAGTTTGGTCGGTGCCTCCACGATCTGGAAGTTCGTCTACGAGGCCAGGCCCAAGGGCACGGGGCAGATCGGCCTGCTCAACGCGGTCCTGGACAAGTTCGGGATCGACCCGGTCGCGTGGCTGCAGCTCAGCCAGGCCCACGTCAACAGCCTGTTGCTGATGGTGATCATGATCTGGTCGCAGGTCGGCTTCTCCATGGTGCTGCTGTCGGCTGCGGTCAAGGGTGTCCCGGAGGACACGATCGAGGCGGGGCGGATCGACGGAGCGAGCGAGAAGCGGATCTTCTTCAACATCGTGGTGCCGCAGATCTGGGCGACCGTCATCACGGTCTTCATCACTGTGCTCATCGGCGTGATGAAGATCTTCGACATCGTCTATGTCACCACCAATGGCAACTTCAACACCGACGTCATCGGTGTGCGGTTCTTCACCGAGCTGTTCACGAACGGCAACAACGGTTTCGCGGCTGCCATCGTGGTCATGCTGATGATCGCCATCGTGCCGGTGATGATCTACCAGGTGCGCCACTTCCGGATGCAGGAGGCCCAACGATGACCGACGTCAGCCTCGATACACCGACCCCTTCAACGCCCAAGCGGGCAGTTCGAAGCAGGGCACCTCAGCAGGGCGCCATGCGGAGCCGGGCAGGCTGGTTCGTCAAGATCACGATGGGCATCTTGTGCCTTCTCTGGCTCATCCCCACCTTCGGTCTGCTGGTCACCTCCTTCCGCCAGCCTGACGCGGCCAACACCAGCGGCTGGTGGACCGCCATTGCCAGCCCGTTCAGGGCCACGCAGTGGACCCTGCAGAACTACAATGACGTCCTGTTCAGCCCAGGCACCACGGGAATTTCGATGGGCGTCTCCTTCGTGAACAGCCTCGCGGTGGCCTTGCCGGCCACGATCATCCCGATCATGATTGCGGCCTTCGCGGCATACAGCTTCACGTTCATGCAGTTCAAGGGCCGCGACACCCTGTTCATCGTCGTCGTGGGGCTCCTTGTCGTTCCCAACCAGGTGGCCATGGTGCCCTTGCTCCAGTTCTACGGCTCCATCGGTCTTAACGGGACGTTCCCCGCGGTCTGGCTCGCACACACCGGCTTCGGCATGCCGCTGGCCATCTACATCCTGCGCAACTACATGGCAACCCTGCCCATGTCGGTGATCGAGTCGGCCAAGATTGACGGCGCCAGCCACTTCGTGACGTTCTGGCGGCTGATCGTCCCGATGAGCGTCCCCGCGCTTGCAGCCTTCGCGATCTTCCAGTTCCTTTGGGTCTGGAATGACCTCCTCGTCGCGCTGATCTTCATCGGCCCGGGTGACAACTCGGTGGTGACGGTCAACCTCGCCGGCCTGCTGGGTGCGCAAGGACAGGGCTGGCAGCTGCTGACCGCGGGGGCCTTCGTGAGCATGGCGGTGCCGCTGCTCGTCTTCGTCTCCCTGCAGCGATACTTCATCCGCGGTATGACCTCCGGCGCCGTCAAGGGATGAGCGAAGATGCTTCTTTTCGGCCTCTACAACGTGAAGGGCCCACCTGAGCGCCGCTGATATCATCCGCACCTGCGCCCCTGGAGGGCCGTAGGTTCAGCGACCGAGTTGGGAGAGCCACCGGTGCTTGAGGTGACAACGCTCAGGTGGGCACTGACCATCGGCGTGATCGTCGGGCTGTTCGCCCTGGATCTCGGGCTCGCCGCCGCCCGGCCGCACGTGGTCGGGTTCAGGGAGGCTGCCCTGTCCTCGGTGTTCTTCATCGCCGTGGCCATCGTGTTCGGGGTGGTCTTCACCGCGCAGGTAGGCGGAGACTTCGGCACGCAGTACTTCGCCGGCTACCTCCTCGAGAAGAGCTTGTCGATCGACAACCTGTTCGTCTTCGTCATCATCATGACGACCTTCGCCGTCCCTGAGATCTACCAGCAAAAGGTCCTCATCTTCGGTATCGGGATGGCACTGGTCATGCGAGCGATCTTCATCGCCCTGGGTGCCGCGCTGCTCGAGCTGTTCGCCTTCATGTTCCTGGTCTTCGGCCTGGTGTTGATCATCACCGCCGTGCAGCTCTATCGGCACCGGGACGTCGACCCGGATGTGTCGGACAACGGGCTGGTTCGACTCGCCCGGCGGGCCCTGACCGTCACCGACGACTACGACGGTGGTCGGATGTTCAGCCGCAGCACCGGCCGTCGCGCTGTCACCCCGCTGTTCATCGTGCTGCTGGCGATCGGCAGCTCCGACCTGCTGTTCGCGCTGGACTCGATCCCTGCCATCTTCGGGGTGACCGATGAGGCCTACATCGTCATCGCCGCCAACGCGTTCGCCCTGCTGGGCCTGCGGCCGCTGTTCTTCCTCGTCAAGGGCCTGCTGGACCGGTTGGTGTACCTGTCCACCGGCCTGGCGTTGATCTTGGCGTTCATCGGTGTGAAGCTGGTGCTGCACTGGGGGCACGGAGTCAACGACCGTGTGCCCGAGATCAGCACCAACTTCAGCCTCGCGGTCATCGTCGTGGTCTTGACCGTGACCACGGTGGCGAGCCTGCTCAAGGTCCGCCGCGACCCCGACACGCGCGCACACGCCGGGTCGCTGACCGCGCGGAAGCCGGCCGACACCGACCAGCCCGGCTGACGACCAGGTCGACCGGGTGTGCCGCGCAGCGCGCACCACTAGCCGAGTGTGCATCAAGGCCGGGAGGGTTCACGAACATCTCATCCTTGGCACGCGAGTAGTCCTCCCACCGGCGGATCGATTCCAGGTCCATCGGCGAAAGTTTCCAGCGCCGCATCGGATCGTCCAGGCGGGACCGGAACCGGCGTTCCTGCTCGTCGTCGCTGACCGAGAACCAGTACTTGCGCAAGAGTATGCCGTCATCGATGAGCAGCTTTTCGAAGACTGGGCACTGGGCGAGGAACCGCTTGTGCTCCTCGGGGGTACAGAACCCCATGACGTTCTCAACGCCGCCGCGGTTGCACCAGGAGCGGTCCATCAGCACGATCTCGCCGGCCGCTGGTAGGTGCTGGACGTAGCGCTGGGGTACCACTGGCCGCGCTGCCGTTCGGTGGGAGCGGGCAGGGCGACGAGGCGCGCGATACGCGGGTTCAAGTATTGGTTGACCCGCTTGATCGCGCTGCCTTTGCCCGCGGCGTCACGTCCCTCGAAGATCACCACGATCCGCGCGCCGGAGGTCCGCACCCACTCCTGCATGGTGACCAGCTGGGCCTGCAACCGGAACAGCTCCTGCTCATAGACCGCTCGACCCAGCCGTGCGGGCGCGGCATCCTTCGCCTCGTGGTGGGCCGTGTGCTTCGTCATGACCGTCCTCTCCCGTTGCAGGCATTATCGCCGCGGTGGCAGTGGCGCCGGGCTGCCTGCGAAGAGACCGCCCTATGGATGTTGCACTTCACCGATGAGGCCGAGTTCCCGGCCAGGGACGGGTTGGTAGCTGCAGCTTGGGTCCTCGGCCAGCGGGTCCCCGGTTGTGGCATAGGCGTGTGAGCGTGAGCCTCCGCAGACGGTTCTGAACTCACATTGTCCGCATCTGCCGCCAAAGGCGTCCGGGTTGCGCAGCGCTTGTAGTAAGGGGGAGCCGCGGTAGATCTCGGGGAACGACTGGTCACGCACCGAGCCAGCCGCTGTCGGCATGAATCCGCTGGGGTACACCATTCCGACGTGGTCGACGAAGGCAAAACCGCGACCTGAGTTGACGTCGATCGGTGGACGCGGGCGACGTGGTCTCGGCTGGTGCCCGGCGAGCAGTTCCGCGGTGTCGTGGCGCAGCTGAGCGCGAAGCGGCCCCACAGGAAACACATCGTCGAGTGCAGTCACGCCGTCGAGTGCAGTCACTCCGGCGCGCTGGATGGCGACTCGCCGGTAGTGGGGTGCCTCGGTGGTCTTGATCGCGATGAGCGCTGAGACGTCGTGCAGCCAGTGCAGGACCTCTTCCTCCTCGGCCGCGGTGAGCGGCTCCAGGTGCTTGCCGCGGCCGGTCGAGACCAGGAAGAACACGCTCCACAGTGATGGCTTCAGGTCGAGTACGGACCGCAGGATCCGTGGCAGCTCACGGACGTTGCCTTGGGTGACGGTGGTGTTGATCTGCAGGCGGAGACCGATGTCACGAACGGTGCGGGCCGCGTCCAACGTGGCCTCAAAGACGCCCTCGACGCCACGGAAGGAGTCGTGGCTTTGCGCTGTTGCTCCGTCCAGGGACAGCGAGACCGTCTTGGCCCCGGCGTCGCGCAGCTCGACCAGGACCGAGCGGGTGAGCCGGGCGGTGACCGAGGGCGACAGGGCCATGCTCAGCCCGATCCGGGTGCCGTGCGCGACCAGCTCGGGCAGGTCAGGTCGTTCGAAGGGGTCGCCTCCGGTCAGGACGACGAGTGGGCGCGGTGGACCGAAGGAGGCAAGGTCATCCAGCAGCCGACGACCCTCGTCCGTGGTGAGCTCGAAGGGGTTACGGGTACGGATGGCGTCGGCCCGGCAGTGGGTGCACACGAGCTGGCAGGCACGCGTAACTTCCCAGATGACGATGAAGGGCCGCTCGGATCCGTCGTGGTGCATGAACCGCACGGGGCGCTTTTGTGCAACGGTCATGGCGTAGCCCCCCGGGCAGGGTCGGCAACAGGGCCGCACGACGTGGCTGCCCGCTCCCCGGACCGGACACAGGCGGCGATACCCAGCCCGTCATACGACGCACCCGCGAGCGCCAGCCCCGGGTAGCGCCTCAGGTCCTCACGAACCGCCGCCACCCGCTCGAGGTGCCCCACCTCGAGCTGCGGTATCGCCGAGGGCCAACGCTGAACGTGGAACTCGGATGGCTTGATGGTCATACCGGTCGCGTCTACCAGGTCGCTGTGCAGTCGGGCCACCAATGCGGCATCGTCGAGATCGTCGATCTCGCGTGCACCGGCGCGCCCGCACGAGAGCCGCACCAGGACCTGGGTCGGGTCGGCCAGATGTGGCCACTTGGCACTGAGGAACGTCGCAGCCTTGAGCAGGCGCCCGCGGGAT
>JAYSQM010000178.1:0-1378 GCA_043721575.1 Phycicoccus sp. | reverse complement strand
GAGTATCTCGCCACGATTGCCGTGACCAGGCTCCTGCTCGGGCCCTCGGTCAGCGTGCAGGCGCCGCCGAACCTGTCCGAACCGGGGCAGATCTCGCGTCTTCTGGCTGCTGGCGTCGACGACTGGGGCGGCGTCTCACCGGTCACCCCGGACCACGTCAACCCCGAACGCCCCTGGCCCGAGATCGACGACCTGAGCCGCTGGACCGCCGAGTCCGGGCTCAGGTTGGCCGAGCGGCTCACCACCGGCGCGCGATACGTCCTGGGAGCACTCCAGCGGGACGAGCCCTGGATCGACCCCCGGCTGCACCCGCACGTTCGGGCGTTGGCCGACCTGCAGACCGGCCTGGCCAGGGCGGGCGCCCAGCCGCGGGGCCTGCCGTGGCAGGAGCCGGACGGCGGCATGCAGGTCAGCGGGACCGGTCGTGGGCGGGTGGACCTCCATCGCGAGGTCGACGAGGGGGGCAGAAGCGCCGATCGCCGTAGTGACTTCGACGAGGTCTATGGCAGCTGGGCGGAGGTCGCGACCCGCGCGCCGGATGCGCTGACAGCGTCACCGCGCCTCGGCACCGATGTCCGGGCGGCCCTTCTTCGAGCCCAGGACGACCCGGCAGGCCTGTCGGACGATGACTATCTGGCGTTGCTCACCTGCGACGGTGCCGACCTTGAGGCGGTTACCTCCTTGGCCGACGACGTGCGCCGGGACGTCGTCGGTGATGACGTCACCTACGTGGTCAACCGCAACATCAACTTCACCAACGTCTGTTACGTCGGGTGCCGGTTCTGCGCGTTCGCCCAGCGCAAGACCGACGCCGATGCCTACACGCTCTCCCTCGAGCAGGTCGGGCAGCGTGCCGCCGAGGCCCAGGCGCTGGGCGCCACAGAGGTCTGCCTGCAAGGTGGCATCGACCCGTCGCTGGGGCGGACGGCATACGCGGACATCGTCCGGTCGGTAAAGTCAGCCGCGCCCGGCATCCACGTGCATGCGTTCTCCCCGATGGAGATCGCGACCGCCTCGGCCAAGTCCGGAATCTCGGCCCGCGCCTGGCTCGAGGAGCTCAAGGACGCCGGGCTCGACTCGATCCCGGGCACGGCGGCCGAGATTCTCGACGACGAGATCCGGTGGGTGCTCACCAAGGGCAAGCTACCGGCGGCGCAGTGGGTCGAGATCGTCGCGACGGCCCACGAGCTGGGCATTCCGTCGAGCAGCACGATGATGTACGGCCATGTCGACCACCCGCGGCACTGGGTCGGTCACCTGCGCACCCTCGCGGCGTTGCAGGACCGTACCGGTGGCCTCACCGAGTTCGTCCCGTTGCCGTTCATCCACACCAACGCGCCGGTCTATCTGGCCGGGCTGGCTCGTCCGGGACCGACGG
>JAYSQM010000177.1:0-2393 GCA_043721575.1 Phycicoccus sp. | reverse complement strand
CATGCCCGCAACGCGAAAGGACCAGATATATGAAGACCCGACGAGTTGCAGATCTTGAGGTCATGGCGATCGGTATGGGTGGCATGCCCATGTCGATCGAGGGCCGGCCGGATGAGGCCCGCTCGATTGCCACCATCCATGCCGCGCTCGACGAGGGTGTGACGCTCTTCGACACGGCCGACTCCTACCACCTGCACGCGGGCGAGGTCGGTCACAACGAGTCCCTGTTCGCCAAGGCGATCGCGTCATGGGGCGGCGACACGTCGAACGTGCTGGTCTCGACCAAGGGCGGACACCTGCGCCCCGGTGACGGATCCTGGACCGTCAACGGCCGACCTGAGCATCTCAAGGCGGCAGCGGAGGCTTCGCTGAAACGCCTCGGCGGCGACGCGATCGGCCTGTACCACTTCCACCGTACGGACCCCGAGGTGCCGTACGCCGACTCGGTTGGCGCCATCCGCGACCTGCTCGACGCCGGCACGATCCGCCTCGCGGGTATCTCGAACGCGGACCCCGAGCAGATCCGGCTCGCCCAGTCGATCCTGGGCGGACGTCTCGCCTCCGTGCAGAACCAGTTCTCTCCGGCGTTCCGCAGCAGCGAGCCGGAGCTCGAGCTGTGCGACGAGCTCGGCATCGCGTTCCTGTCGTGGAGTCCGCTCGGCGGGATCGCATCGGCCGCAGCTCTCGGCAACCGCTTCGCGCCGTTCCAGCAGGTTGCCGATGCGCGCGGCGTGAGCCCGCAGGTCGTCTGCCTCGCCTGGCACCTGGCCAAGTCCCCGCACGTGATCCCCATCCCGGGCGCCTCGCGACCGGAGAGCATCCGCGACTCCGTCACGGCGGCGGAGGTCACCCTGTCGGCCGAGGAGCTGTCCGCGCTCGACGCGGCCTGAGGACGAGCGCAACGGTCCAACCCGGCATACCGCCAAGCCCGGCATTCCGTTTCCAACCCATGGCCGGCTTCACCGGCCCGTCGTCGCTGGACTACCCGCGACCAGCCGCATCGATGAGCGTGATCCAAGCGTTCACGTCGTCGACCGCCTGGCCAAGTGGAAGATCTACCCCAGCCGCACGGGCGGCCCTCTCGTAGTCATTCGACCAGTGCGGGTGAGCAGCCGCGCGCGTTGGCCACCTCCGCTCGGTGCGCCCCAGCGTGCGGGCATCTGCGGCGCGCGAAGCGAACAGGGCCACGCAAGCCTCCCGCAGCTCCGCGAGTGTCGGGGCCCGGTCGAATGCGGCCAAGTCGCGCAGGAGGAGCAGATCGACGACGTCACGGGCGCGGTCGTTGCGCTCACCTGGCGGGTCGTGCGGGTCGGTACAGGCGTGAATCTTCTGGGCGATCTGGTAGCGCAACGCGATGCCGAGAAGGAAGTCCGGGTCGGGCAGACCGAAGTGCCCGAGTCCGGGTGCCTGGAGGACGTCCTGCTCGTCGCCTGCGCCCGCCTCATCGGGGGCAACGTCCACCTGGATCCGGCGCCACACCTGACCGCGGAGGGACACGCGAACATCGAACCGGCGGGGTTTGATGACGCTTGCTGGAGTTGCGATGACCTCTAGCTCGGTGCGGGTGAGGGTGAGCGGCCCCCAGGGCAGCCGCAGCGCACCGTCGAGCGAGTCAAGGAACGCACCCAGGTCACCGCGAACCAGGCCGTCGACGTCCTTGGTGGGACGCGCGGACCAGGACATGCGGTGCTGCAGGTACGTGCCACCCTTGAGCAGGAAGAAGGACCTGCCGGTCTCATCGACCGCGCGCTGAAGAGCGGCCACCACGACGGTGGAGGCAATCAGCCAGCCGAGCCGCCCTGCGTCCATACCGAGTTTCTGTTGAGCCTGGTTGATCCAGGTGTCCAGCACTCGTGCTGACGCCGGCTCCCTCCCACGTTCAGGCAGGTTCGCCATCCTGGCCAGCGCACCGCCATCACGGGGCTGCTGCTCACCCGTCGGCATCGCGAGCATCCAAGGCGCGTTCGAGGGTGTCTGCTTCCGCAGCTGTCAGCTCGCCTCGGCCCCGCCCTGCGGTCAGAGCCTGCCGAAGCAGGTATCCGGGGACACCACTGGCGATGCATTGGGTCATAGCCGTCGGCAGCGTGGCCGTCGGGATCTGCTGCCACCAGCCGATCTGTTCGGTGGTGAGGTCCTGGTGGTGGACGACATACAGATCGCCGCCCCTTCGGCGGACGCGCCGCGTCCTGGGAACGGTGACGTGGATGCGGTCAGGGTTGATGTCGCACACCTCGTATGCCGCCAGCGCGGTGTCGTGGCTCAGGCACGCCGCCGCGGTTCCCGTCCACAACACGGCGAGCATGTACGGGTCGTACGCGGTCACCGGTAGCTGGGGGAAGCGGTAGACACCGTGGGCTACCCGGTCAAGCTGCCCCCTGGCGACCAGCATCCGA
>JAYSQM010000176.1:0-1785 GCA_043721575.1 Phycicoccus sp. | reverse complement strand
CTCTGGCTCGATGACGTGACGGACCTGTCGGCGACCGGCGGCGCGGTCCATGCCTGGAGTCGTGCCGAGTGGGTCGACCGGACGATGCCGATGTGGCGTGAGCTCGTGGAGCCGGTCGCGGCCGGGGTGAGCACGGCAGTGGTCGCCGCCATGCGCGCTCAGATGGGCCAGCTCGGGGAGGGCGACGGCCCGGCCGCGATGCCGGGCCTGCCCGCCGGCATGGATCCCGGCGCGCTCATGGACCAGATGGAGCCAATGCTGGCGCGGATGAGCGGATCGATGTTCGGCGCCCAGGTCGGGCAGGCTGTGGGCGCGCTCGCCGGTGACCTGGTCAGCGGAACCGACGTGGGACTCCCTCTCGTGCCCGGCCACGGCGTCGTACTGCTGCCGGCCAACATCGAGACCTTCGCTCAGGGGCTCGAGGTCGATCTTGCCGAGGTGCGCCTGTACCTCGCGGTGCGCGAGGCCGCGCGCGTGCGCCTGTTCGCCCAGGTCGCCTGGCTCGGCCCGCAGCTGGTCGCCGCAGTCCAGGCCTACGCCCGCGATATCAGCATCGACACCGAGGGCATCGAGTCGGCACTGCAGTCCATCGACCCCTCCGACCCCCTGGCCATGCAGTCGGCACTCGCAAACTCGTTGTTTGCCCCCGAGCCGAGCCCGGCGCAGCGCTCGGCCCTCGTTCGACTCGAGACCTACCTCGCGCTCGTGGAGGGCTGGGTCGACGTCGTAGCCGACCGCGCCACCAGCACGCACCTGCCCCACACGGCAGCGCTGGGCGAGGCGGTCAGGCGGCGGCGCGCCTCCGGCGGCCCGGCCGAGCGGGTCTTCAGCCAGCTGGTCGGCCTCGAGCTGCGCCCTCGACGGTTGCGCGACGCCGCCAACCTGTGGGCGGCCCTGGAGTCCAAGGGCGGTGCCGCAGCGCGTGACGGTGCCTGGGCCCACCCCGACGTGGCACCGACCGCGGCCGACCTCGACGACCCGCTCGGTTACGTCGACCGGTTCATCTCCGGCGACGCCAGGGACGAGATGGACGCGGCGCTGGATGCCCTGCTCTCCGAAGGCGACTCGAGCAACACCTAGGTTGGACCAGTGAGTCTCCCAACGGCATACCGGCTCCTGCACGAGGACATGACCCGACGACTGTCCGTCTGGAAAGCACCGAACCCGGTCCAGGAGCGGCTCCGGACCGGCTACCTCGCACACCTGGCCGCGCACCCCGACGCGATGTGGAAGCAGGGTCCTGCGGCCCACTTCACCGCAAGCTGCCTCGTGCTGGACGGCACCGGGTCGCGAGCGCTGCTGACGCTGCACAAGAAGGCGGGCGCGTGGTTCCAGTTCGGCGGGCACTTCGAGCTGAGAGACACCGATGCCCACGCGGCTGCCCAGCGCGAGGCCCGCGAGGAGTCGGGCATCACGACGCTCGTCGCCCGCCCGCAGATGGTGCAGCTGGACCGGCACGTGCTGGTCGGGTCGTTCGGCCGATGCCGTGAGCACCTGGACCTGCGGTTCGTGGCGGTCGCCGACCACGACGCGACGCACGTCGTCAGCGAGGAGTCCCTCGACGTGCGGTGGTGGCCGACCGATGCGCTGCCCGAGGAGACCCGGCGCGAGCTCGAGCCCCTGGTGGCAATCGCCCGTTCCGTACTCGACCTCCGCTGAACTGCCCGTCCTCCCACCGAACACCGCTCCGGCACCGTATTGGCGCTCGATGTGGCCAGATTCGGTGCCGGAGCGGTGTTCGGTCAGGGGATCAGGTCCCCAGCTCGCAGTCGGTCTCGTCGGGCT
>JAYSQM010000175.1:0-1373 GCA_043721575.1 Phycicoccus sp. | reverse complement strand
AACGAGGTGATCGTGGGCGGCCGGATCAGCGGTGCGCCGGAGGAGCGTGAGCTGCCCAGCGGCGATACGGTCGTGCAGCTGCGTTTGGTGGTGCCACGCTCAGACTCCCACTTGCGGGTTGGGGGAGGTGGCGCGACGGTGGACACGATCGACGTCGCGTGTTGGACAAAAGCATTGCAGCGCAAGGCGGTTCGTCTCAAGCCCGGTGATCTCGTGACTGTTCGGGGGGCCCTTCGTCGGCGGTTCTGGCGTTCACCCGGAGGACCGGTCAGCCGCTACGAGGTCGAGGCGACCGCGTTGGACCGAAGTGTCGTCGCACCTACCTCGACCTAGCCCGCCGCGCGGTGCGTTGGACAATGTCGGGGTGAGCCACCTGGATTCGGAAGTGAAGTCACCCGTTGATGCCGACGCCATGGCCGGTGTCAAAGCCACCTTGATCGAGGGCTTCGACGGCATCGTGTGCGATCTGGACGGTGTCGTCTACCGCGGGGCGACGGCAGTGCCGCATGCGGTGGAGTCCTTGTTGTCCGCGCTCTCGGCGGGCGTGCTTGTCGTCTACGCAACCAACAATGCCTCTCGGGCGCCGGCCGAGGCGGTGGCCCACCTTGATGCGCTCGGGCTGCCAGGGCCGGTATCGCGTGTGGTCACCAGTGCGCAGGCGGGTGCCCGCCACGTGGCGCAACGCTGCGCTCCCGGGTCCCGCGTTCTGGCCGTTGGGGGGCCAGGGGTCGCTTTCGCGCTGGAGGAGGCAGGCCTGTTCCCGGTCCCAGCTCAGGCGTCGCGACCTGATGAGCCCGTGGTGGCGGTGTTGCAGGGTTACGGGGCTCACGTCGCCTGGACCGATCTCGCTGAGGTCGCCTATGCCGTGCAGGCTGGTGCCCTGTGGGTGGTGACGAACATCGACAGCACCCTGCCGACCGACAGGGGTTTGGCCCCCGGTAACGGCGCTCTGGTGGACGCGGTTCGTCCGGCAGTCGTCGTGGAGCCGGTCGTCGTGGGCAAGCCGTACGCACCCCTCTATGACCTCAGCGTTTCGGTCCTTGGCACCGGCATCGACCGCACGCTGGCCATCGGGGATCGACTTGACACCGACATCATGGGGGCGACTGCCGCCGGGATGGACTCACTGTTCGTTTTCGGGGGCGTTCACGGGTGGATGGATCTGGCTGGCGCTGTCCCGGCTGCTCGTCCCCGCTACGTCGCAACGGATCTGCGCTCTCTGCACTCGGCCTACGCGGAGCCGGTCCAAGACCTCGAGGACGTCTCGCGATGGGTTTGTGGCGAGGCGCAGGCATGGGTTTCGGCGTCCGGCGAGCTCGCCGTGTCGCAGACCGGGACGCTGAACGAACGGCTTCGCGCCGCTTTGAGGGCAC
>JAYSQM010000174.1:0-1016 GCA_043721575.1 Phycicoccus sp. | reverse complement strand
GCGATCAACCTGCGCCTCGGGCAGCGGGTAAGTGCCTTCAGTCTCGATCGGGTTTTGTGTGGCCATCACCAGGAACGGCTCGGGCACCTTGTGGGTTTCGCCGGCGATCGTGACCTGGCGTTCCTGCATCACTTCGAGCAGCGCGCTCTGCACCTTGGCCGGCGCGCGATTGATTTCGTCGGCGAGCAGCAGGTTGGTGAACACGGGCCCCTCGCGAAAGGAGAACTCGGCGCTGTGCGGATCGTAGATCAACGAGCCGGTGATGTCGCCGGGCATCAGGTCGGGCGTGAACTGCACCCGCTTGGTCTGGACATCGAGTGCGGCAGCCACAGCGCGCACGAGCAGGGTCTTGGCCACGCCGGGCACACCCTCGAGCAGGATGTGGCCACGGCTCAGCAGCGCGATGAGGATTCCGGACACCGCGGCGTCCTGCCCCACGACCGCCTTGGCGACCTCGTGGCGGACGGCGAGCAGCGCGGCGCGGGCCTGGTCGGAGGAGGCGCGGACCTGGTCGGAGGCCCGGTCCTGGGTTGGCTGGCTGACGTCCGTCATCTGCGGTGTACCTCTTTCTCGAGTGCCACGAGGGCGTTGGCTAGTTGCAAGAGCGACGAGTCATCATGGGCCGCAGGCGAGTTCAACAGACCCAGCACATCTTGGTAGTGCCGGTCACTGACCGCGGCCGCGGCCGCTGCCACGCTGCTGACCGCAGACGAGGGGGACAGGCCGAGGTATGCCGTGAGCCGCCTTCGCGTCGCCAGCTGCAGAACGGCCAGGGCGCGTGCGCGATCGCGGGACCTGCGGTACATCCGCCCGCGGCTCTCGGTTGTCTCGACGGCGCGGACGATGACCGGGAGCGGCTCGGTGACCAGGCGTCCGAGACGGCGTCCCCGCCACAGGCACAGGAACATGACCGCGGAGGTCGCCAGAGCCAGGCCGGGCTGGAACCACGGGGGCGCGATGGTTCGGGAGGTGCTCTGGTCTGCGGCGGAGAGGTCGGCCAGAGAGGGGACGTACCA
>JAYSQM010000173.1:0-6697 GCA_043721575.1 Phycicoccus sp. | reverse complement strand
CTGCTCACGGCCACCCTCATCGCCTTCATCGGGCCGTGGAACGAGTTCCTCTGGCCGTTCCTGGTCACCAAGGATGCCAACCTGCAGCCACTTGCGGTCTCGCTCGCGAACTACATCAGCAACATCGCCGGACGGGCCGCCAACCCGTATGGGGCGATCCTGGCCGGCGCAGTCGTCCTCGCCGCTCCGGCGGTGGCGCTGTTCGTGGCATTCCAGAAGCACTTCACCTCGTCCGAGCTCGGCTCCGGCGTGAAAGGTTGACCAGCTTGTCCATCAGGAAGACAGTCCCGTACACGCTGACCCGACTGGGTGTCATCATGACGCCCGAACCCGGCAACCCGCTCGAGGCCGCAGGGGTGCTCAACCCCGCCAGCGGGCACACACCTGACGGGCTGTTGCACCTGCTTCCGCGCATCGTCGCCGACGGCAACGTCTCACGCGTCGGGTTCGCCGAGGTCATCATCCGCGACGGCGTTCCCGTTGGCGTCGAACGAAAGGCAGTCGTCCTGGCCCCTGACGAAGGATGGGAACGCGGCGCCGACAACGCCGGGGTCGAGGACCCCAGGGTGACGTGGGTGCCGAGCCTGGGTGTGCACGTCATGACCTATGTCGCGTTCGGCCCACTCGGCCCACGGCTGGCCCTCGCGATCTCCGACGACCTGGAGAACTGGCGACGCCTGGGCCCGGTTCAGTTCACCTACCAGCCCGACCTGGACACCGACCTTTGCATGTTCCCCAACAAGGACGCGGTGTTCTTCCCCGAGCCGGTGTCCGATCCCGACGGCCGTCCGTGCTACGCGATGCTCCACCGTCCCATGTGGGATCTCGGCTGGCTGCGTCCCGGGGAGATCGAGCACCTGCCCGCCGGGTTGAGCGACCCGCGGCCAGGCATCTGGATCTCCTACGTCCCGGTCGACCTGGCTCGTGCCGATGTGCGCGCGCTCACCAGACCGGAGAACCACCGGCTGGTCGCCTTGCCCGAGTTCGCTTACGAGGAGCTCAAGATCGGCGCCGGGCCACCCCCGATCCGCGTCGATGAGGGCTGGCTTCTCATCCACCACGGCGTCAGCGGCCACATCCCTGCCGGGTGGGACCCGACCACCCAGCAGGTGGAGTACGCCGCGGGTGCGATGCTGCTCGACGCCGACGACCCCTCGCAGGTGATCGCCCGCACCGACAAGCCGATCCTTGCCCCCGAGACGGTGGACGAGCGCCAGGGCGTCGTCGCCAACGTCGTCTTCCCCACGGCTATCGAGTCGGTCGACGGCGTGCGCTACGTGTTCTACGGCATGGCCGACGCCAAGATCGGTGTGGCCCGGCTGGATCGCACGTGAACGCGACGGCACCTCCCCTGGGGCTCGGCGTGGTCGGCGCCGGGCGGTTTGCGACGTTTCTGATGGACGCCGTGCACGACCTACCCGGCGTCGAGTTGCGATTCGTTGCCGACCTCAGCCTTGAAAGGGCGCACACCCTCGCCGGCCCGCACCAGGCGAAAGCGACCGACCAATGGCGCGACCTGCTGAACGACGACGGCGTCGACGCACTCGTCGTAGCCACTCCTCCAATCACACACGCGCCGATCGCGTTGGCTGCACTCCAGTCCGGCCGCCACGTGTTCTGCGAGAAGCCCCTGGCGACACAGGCGGTGGACGCACTTGAGGTGGCCGCGGCCGCCGAACGTGCACACCGTGCTCTCGTCGTTGACCATGTGCTGCGTTACAACCCGATCCTGCGGGCCCTTACCCGGCTCGGCGGCGCACTGCTCGGCCCGGTGCAGCGCTTCTGCTTCGAGAACGACGCCAGCGACGAGGACCTTCCGCGCGATCACTGGTTCTGGGACGAGGCGCAGAGCGGCGGGATCTTCGTGGAGCACGGCGTGCACTTCTTCGACGCCGCGCACCTGTTGATCGGCAGCGCTCCCGTCTCGGTCCAGGCCACGGCCGCCCGGCGTGACCACGACGGCGTCGTAGACCTCGTCACTGCCACCGCCTGCCATCCCGGAGGCGTGCTGGCCAGCCACACCCACGGTTTCACCCACGCCCACCGCTGCGAGCGCCAGCTGATGCGCCTCGACTACGGCACGGCGGAGGTCCGCGTCGAGGGATGGATCCCGGTGCACGCCGTCATCGACGCCTGGACTGACGACGCCGGAGCCGACTTGGTCGAGGGCCTGCCGGGGCGGGCCGCCGAGCTGCTGCACGTCGAGGGCTTCCGGCTCGGCTCTGGCAGCGCCGTCACCGCCGCGGTCCATCGTGATGCCACCGGTTCTTCGCAGGCCCGCGGCCGAGGCGCCGAATTGACCATCCCCCACCACGCGCGGATCGAGCTCACACTGGGCGGCCCACCGGCCAAGGCCGAGGTGTACGCCGAGAGCGTCCGCGCTGCCATGGCCGACCTGCTCCGCTGCGCGGCCAACGACGCCCGACCCGCTTCCGGTGGGGCCGAAGGCGCCGCGGCGGTCGGCGTGGCAGCGGGCGCACGGCAGGCGGCGGCCGCAGGCCACACGGTGCGGCTGACCGACCGCACTGCCACCCCTGACCAATCTGTGAGGACTGCGTGACCCAACCAGCGCCCGCCCCTTCAGCACGCCCGCCAGAGCACGTCGACAAACCCTGGGGCCATGAGGAGATCTTCGCGCTCGTCGAGGGCGCCTACGTCGGCAAGCTACTACACGTGCGCGCGGGTGAGTCGCTCTCGCTGCAGTACCACCACGTGAAAGACGAGACGATCGCACTGGTCTCGGGTCACGTCGAGATCGACCTCGGTGCGACGGCGGACGCGCTGCGCGCAGTGGGCCTGTCTCCCGGAGAGTCCGTGCACGTGCCACCGGGTCTGCTGCACCGCCTGCGTGCCGTCGAGGACTCCGTGCTGGTGGAGGCCTCGAACGCAGACCCCGGTTGGCGCGAGGACGTCGTCAGGCTCGAGGACCGCTACGGCCGGCACGGGACGACGACACCGTGACCGCCCACCACCGTGACCGCCCACCACCGTGACCGCCTAACACCGACCCATCTACCACCGACCCACTACCGCATCGCAAGGAGCGCACCATGATCGTCCGCCGAACCCTCGCGAGCCTCGCCGCGCTCGCCGCCGGCTTCGCCGTCCTGGCCGGGGCGTCGTCCGCCGGTGCAGCCGTCATACCGTCGGCGGGCCCCCGCCCGGCACACGGCGCGCATCCACTCGCGAACCTGACCCATCTCAACTGGCTGGGCGACCAGGTGCGCCCGCCTGTCCAAGCCGGCCACACGACGTACCGGCTCGCTGAGCAGCCGAACATCGACGTGCTGTGGACCTACGCCGAGCCAACGGCGACCGGCGGATCGTACCGGCACGTCGGGGGCGGCAGGTACGACGCCGCCACCAACACGTACGGCCAGGGCGCGTACAACGCCGACGATATCTCTAGAGCGGCCGTCGTGTACCTGCGGCACTGGCGGGCCACAGGCGCGGCCAGCAGTCGCGCATCCGCGTACGGGATGCTGCGCGGCCTGACCTACCTGCAGACCGTGTCCGGGCCCAATGCCGGCAACGTGGTGCTCTGGATGCAGCCCGACGGGACCCTGCACCCGAGCGCCGACCCGGTCGAACTGCCCGACCCCTCCGACAGCGACGCCTCCTACTGGCTGGCGCGAACGACGTGGGCGCTGGGCGAGGGCTACGCCGCCTTCAAGGACAAGGACCCGGCCTTCGCCGACTTCCTGCGCACCCGCATCGACCTCGCCGTGGGCGCGTTGCAGCGCCAGGTGCTCGACAAGTACGGCCGCCACCTGCAGATCGACGGACGCCGCACCCCGGCCTGGCTGGTCGCGAACGGCGCAGACGCCAGCGCCGAGGCCGTTCTGGGCCTCGCGGCATACGTAGAGGCCGGCGGTGGGCCTGCCCCGCGAACCGCACTGGCACAGCTCAGCGAGGGCATCGCCGCGCTCGCCGGCGGCGACGCCCGCAACTGGCCGTTCGGGGCCGTGATGCCATGGGCGCTGTCCCGATCCGTCTGGCACGGCTGGGGTTCCCAGATGCCAGCGGCCCTGGCGCGCGCCGCGGCGGTGCTCGGTGACAAGTCTCTGGCGCGGGTGGCGACCACCGACTCGGCGGTCTTCGACCCGCTGATGCTCACCTCGGGGGGGCCGGACCAGGGGCGGCTACCCACCCAGGCCGACCGGTCGCAGATCGCCTACGGCGTCGACTCCAGGTTGCAGTCTTTGCTGGCCACGGATGCGGTGCAACACAGCACCGGTTTGCGGCAGCTGGCAGGGATCACCGCTGCGTGGTACTTCGGCGCGAACACATCCGGGCTGCCGGCATACGACCCCACCACCGGGCGGCCGGTCGACGGGATAGCCGCTGACGGCACCGTCAATCACAACGCGGGCGCCGAGTCGACCATCCACGCGCTGCTCTCGATGATCGCCCTCGACGCGAACCCCGACGTCGCAACGATCGCCCGAACAGCCAGCATCCGCGAACGCGTCGGCACTGTGACTGTGCAGGCGGAGGACGCGCAGCTCGCCGGATCGGCCACGATCGTCAAACCGTCGTCGCCGTGGACCGGTGAGTCGCTGTACGGCGGAGATCGATACGTAGCTCTCGGCGACGGAGGGTCGGCCACCTTCACCGTTCCGCGCGGCTCCTCGCGCCTGCTGCAACCGGTCATCGACCTTCGCCCGGGCAGCACCGCTGTCACGACGTTCCGGTCCGGCGGTCGAGTCCTCGGCGTTGTGAGGTCAGGAGCCATTGGGGCACAGGGCGACTCCCCCGCACCGGGTGCGCTGCTTCCGGTGACGCTGGCTGTGACGCTGCCTGCGGGCGCGACCAGAATCACCGCTACCACCACTGCGAGTGGCGGCGACGTCGCCTTCCTCGACGCCGTGATGATCGAGCCGCTCGTGTCCCGTTACGTCCTGGGCGGCGACGGCCACGGAACCGCTGTTCTACGCAGCGCGTCTCTCGAGACCGAGCACGCCAACCTGGTGGTTCCCGGCAGCGGCCAAGCACGGGTGTACGCGTACGACGGCACCGGGCGCCTCGTGGGTGAGCGATCATCGAGCGCGCGGATGTTGCCAGTCGTCATACCCGCTGGTGGCTTCACGATTGTGCGGCGCTGACCTGGCTGCGAAAGGCAGCTACATGGAACGCCGTATCGACCTGGGTGAGGGAGCTCGCGGGACGGTGTCGCTGAGCGAGCCGGTGTTGCGCTACACCGGCAACCCGATTCTCACGTCGCACCAGGTCAACGGTGTCTGGACGCAGCCACACCTGCAGGTCGTGACGGTGCACAACGCGGGAGCGGCGGTCGTGGGCGGTCAGACGCTCCTGCTGTTCCGTTCCCACCTGCGGAGTGGCCGCAGCGTGCTTGGTCTAGCGCGCAGCGACGACGGCATCAAGAGGTGGCAGGTCGACCCGCGGCCGGCACTGGTTCCGGCCGCGCCGGGCGACCGGTACGGCGAGCACGTCGACCCCGAGCAGGTCGTGGCCATGGAGTCCGGCGGCGTCGAGGACGCCCGTGTCAACCCCGTCGACGGCGGCTTCGCCATCACCTACAGCGCCTACCACGGGCGGGTGCCGAACCGGGTGCGGGTGGCGCTGGCGACCACGGGAGACTTCACTGAGATCACCCGCCACGGGCCGATGATCGAAAGGGACATGCGCAACGTGGTGATCTTCCCCGAGCGAATCGACGGGCGGTACGTCGGGCTGTTCCGCCCCAACGACACCGCGGCCGACCAGATCGGTGGTGCGTACACGCAGATCCGCATCGGTTACGCCGACGACCTGCGCTCGGGGCCCTGGACGATCGAGGACGAGCCGATCATCCGCACCGGCGCTGGCCCGAGCGCGTTCTCGGACAAGATCGGCCCCGGCGCGCCCCCGGTCAGGACCCGCCACGGCTGGCTGAACCTGTTCCACGGCGTCCGCACGACGATGGACGGAAACCCGTACGTGCTCGGCGTCGCCCTGCACGACGCGGACGACCCGCGGAAGGTCCAGATGTCGAGCATCCCGGTGCTCTTCCCGTCCCGCGCCGACTGCCGGGTGGCCAAGACCGACTACGTCCACGTCCCGAACGTCGTGTTCTCGTGCGGCATGCTGCGGCGCGGCGACGGCACACTGCTGATCTACTACGCCGGCAACGACACGGTGATGAACGTAGCCTTCTCGCACGAGGACGTGCTGGCCGAGATGTGCCGGCGCTACGGGCAGGACCCGCACACCGGCGAGCTGCGCTACGACCCCTGGGATGACCCGACCCAGAGGTGACTGAGTGATGGGGCGCGCCTGCATCACCGGGTCGGGACGGTGTTCACCGCTGTCGGGACTACACGCGGCGTGCTGTGCCCGAAGTCGCCACGGTGGGGCAAGGCTTGCCTCGGCGGACATCCGTTCACCGAGTCGCCGACGCATCCGGCCGATGGCGACAAGTGCTGTCGTGCTGTCGTGCTGTCGTGCTGTTGCCGACGTAAGACTTTCTCAGATCACGGCAGCGGACTGCCGGGTCGAGAGGGTTTGCTGCAGAGACGCCCGAAGGCGCGTTCAATCGAGACAAGGGGTTGACCGTTCGACCGGCGAGCCACGCGGAACTGGGGGCTCGGAGTGGGAAGGGGACCGGAGACCGCCGGCCAAGCACTCGTCAACAGGTCCCGGACGACATGTCGTCAGGGCGTGTAATTGATCGGGGGGCGGGACCTAGCGGTCCCCG
>JAYSQM010000172.1:0-3805 GCA_043721575.1 Phycicoccus sp. | reverse complement strand
AGCCCTTGAAGTGCACCGGGTTCGGGCCCTTCCTTTCATGCTGTGAGAACCGTCAGGCCTTGGTGACCACTGTGCCAAGGAGCTTGTCGCTGAAGGTCTGCTTCTTGGCATCCCACAGCGGGAACAGGAAGCCGATGTAGAAGACGCTGTCCAGGATGTGCGCGAGGTCGCGGACGAACGCCTTGGCCATACCGATCGGCTGACCCGACGCCTCTCCCACCAGAGTCAGGCCGAGCTTCTGCTTGCCGAAGGTCTGGCCCTGGCCACCCTTGTACCAACGGTTGTACACCGTAATCGCAAGGACGATCAGGCTCATCAGAAGTCCCAGCAGGGCGCTGCCACCGCTCTGCGTGACGTTGACTGTGCCGTTGACGTTGGTGGTGACCGTCTTGGGCGTAAAGGCAAACTGCAGGATGAGGAACGGCAGTATCAGGGCGAAGTCGATCAGGTAGGCGCCGACCCTCTGGCCCCAGTTGGCCAGGACGCCGGCGGCGGCCATCTGTGGTGTCTGGAAACCACCAAACGGCGGAGGCGGAGGCGGAGGCGGGATGCTGCCGTAGTCGGACATTTCAAGCTCCCTCGTATCAATGAGTTGTCTGGCTCGAAGCGAGGATCGGCCCCCCGCCTGCGGATACCTTAGGGCAATCGGAGGCAAGTAGGGCCCTAGCCGCCAGGCGAGTTCAGCTCGGGGAACATCGCCACCACCGGCATCTCGACCGTGTCGACGCCGAGCACCGCTGCCTCGTCGGGCTTTCCGGGCAGGACGTGCAAGACGTAGTCGGCGATGGCATCTTCTATCGGTGTGTCGTGGCCTGCGGCCTCCGACATGTACCAGCGGTGCTCGAGGACCTCGTGGAACACCTCAGCGGGCTCCAGCTTTCGGGTCAGGTCACGGGGGACGGTGCGGGTGATCGGCTCGTAGATCCGGGACAGCCAATCGTGCGCCACGATCTCCTCGTCGTCCTTCTGCCGATCCTGGGAGGCGCGGTAGGCGTCCAGGTCGTTGAGCAGGCGGCGAGCCTGGTTCTCCTGGACATCGAGACCAGTCAGCCGAAATAGCCGACGCGAATGATGGCCCGCATCAACGACTTTCGGCTGGATCTGGATGGTCGTGCCCCCGATATCCGTGGAGATCGACAGCTCGTCGATGTCGAAGCCGAGCTCGTTCAGACGACGGATGCGTTGGTCGACCCGCCACCGGTCGCCCCGCTCGAAGCGCTCGCGTTCGGTGAGCTCGCGCCAGAGCGAGCGATAGCGCTCGACGATGGTCTTTGAGATCTCGATCGGGTCGACGGAGTCGGCCAGGAAACCCCCGGCCGCCAGATCCATCAGCTCGCCGGCGATGTTCACCCTGGCGATGTCGAGGTCGTGCTCGCGCTGCCCGTCGGAGAGCCGGTTGTGGATCTCCCCGGTCTCGGCATCCACGAGGTATGCCGCGAACGCACCCGCGTCCCGGCGGAACAGGGTGTTGGACAGGGACACATCGCCCCACCAGAAGCCCGCAAGGTGGAGCCGCACCAGCAGCACCGCCAAGGCGTCGATCAGCCGTTGCGCGGTGCCCGGGCGCAGGCTCTGGCTGAACAGCGCGCGATACGGCAGGGAGAACTGCAGGTGACGTGTGAGCAGGCACGCGTCGAGCTCCTCGCCGTCGGCGGCGACGCGGCCAGCGATGACGGCGAAGGGCTCGACGCAAGGCTGGCCGATCTTGCGGAGAAAGCGCAGCATGTTGTATTCGCGGGCGGCGATGTCGGCCTTGATCTCCTTGACCGCGATGATCTGGCCGGAGAGCTTGACGAAGCGCACGACGTGGCGCGAGATACCACGGGGCAGAGCAGCAAGAAGGTCGGTGGGCCAATCCTCCAGCGGTACCGACCACGGCAGGTCGAGCAGGGCGGGATCTGGTCTGGCCGTTGTGATCTCGAGTGCCACCTGCTCATCGTGGCACGGTCCGGCAGCCCGCGTGTTGCGCCGGGGGAGTCATGGACAGGGCAGAAGGTGGCGGCGCCCTCGAGTGACACCGCCACCTTCTGGTCAGTGGGGGCGATCAGTCGCCGATGCGCAGGCCGGTCTCGACATTGAACAGGTGCACGTGGCCGCCCTTGGGGGAGAGGTGGACGACGGTGCCCTTCTCCGGAGGGGTGCGGCCGTCGACGCGGACGATGATCGGCTTGACTTCACCATCTGCTTCGATGGTCGAGCCGTAGATGTAGGCGTCGGCGCCGAGCTCTTCGACCACCTCGACAGTGACGGGTAGGCCCTGGCCGTCAGTGGTCATCGTGAGGTCCTCGGGACGGACACCGAGGGTGACCTCCTGGCCGGCGCCGGCCAGGAGCTCGCGCTCGATGGGGTGGGTGCCCGAGCCGAACTTCACGCCGCCGTCGACGACGGGAACGTCGAAGAGGTTCATGGCCGGCGAGCCGATGAACCCGGCGACGAACACGTTGTCCGGGTGGTCGTACGTTCGGCGTGGGGAGTCGCACTGCTGCAGGATGCCGTCCTTGAGGACCGCGACCCGGTCACCCATCGTCATGGCCTCGATCTGGTCGTGGGTGACGTAGACCGTGGTGACGCCCAATCGCCTTTGCAGAGAAGCGATCTGGGTGCGCGTCTGAACGCGCAGCTTGGCGTCGAGGTTCGATAGCGGCTCGTCCATGAGGAACACCTGCGGGTCGCGCACGATGGCGCGTCCCATGGCGACGCGCTGACGTTGGCCGCCGGAGAGTGCCTTGGGCTTGCGCTCGAGGTAGTCCTGGAGGTCGAGGATCTTGGCAGCGTCGGCGACCCGTTTGGCGATCTCGCTCTTGTTGATGCCCGCGATCTTGAGTGCGAAGCCCATGTTGTCGGCGACGGTCATGTGCGGGTAGAGCGCGTAGTTCTGGAAGACCATCGCGACGTCTCGGTCCTTGGGGGACAGGTCCGTCACGTTGCGGTCGCCGATCCAGATGTCGCCGCTGTTGACCTCTTCGAGCCCGGCGAGCATCCGCAGGCTGGTGGACTTGCCGCAGCCCGAGGGACCGACCAGGACGAGGAACTCGCCGTCCGCGATGTCGATGTTGAGCTTGTCGACCGACGGCGTGTCGTTGCCGGGGTAGGTCCGGCTTGCGTTGTCGAACTTGACAGTTGCCATGGAGATTCAGCCTTCCTTCACCGGCAGGAACGTGCCGGACGATCCGTTGTAAAGGGTGAGGTGGTGCATCCCCCTCGCGGGAGCGGGAGGACCAGCGATCATTCTGCCGTATGCCGGGCCCTTTGCGGAAGCGGAGGTGGGTCAACCCGCCAGATATCGAGTGGTCACCCCGCAAGAGGTCTCGGCTGGTCGCCTCGGGCCGAGGACGCCCCTTGGTTCCGTTATGGAAACGTGGCCTGCAAGTTCTTGCAAGAATCTTGCGGATTGTTGCAGGAAGTTGCTACCTTTCGGTTACCCTCACGGGTTGGCTGCAGTGCCCGCCCGGGGCTTCCCAAGGAGAAACTGAATGCACAAGCGTGCGATGGGTGCTGTCGCCGTCACCGGCGTAGCGGCACTGTTGATGAGCGCATGCGGCGGGGCCACGGCCCCGTCCGCCAACTCGACCACCACGGCTGCCGGCAGCGCGACCACGACCCCTGCGGTGCCCGAGCCGACCAAGAGCGGCCCGCCCGTTCGTGACGCCTCCGCCGACCTGGTGATCTGGGCGGATGCCGACCGTGTCCCGATCATCCAGAAGTACGCCGACGCGTTCGGCAAGGAGAACGGCATCAAGGTCGCAGTCCAGGTCGCGACCGACGTGCGCCAGCAGTTCAAGGACGCCACCAAGGTGGACAAGGG
>JAYSQM010000171.1:0-2954 GCA_043721575.1 Phycicoccus sp. | reverse complement strand
CACGGGGCTCTCCTCGAGATCGGTTGCGCCCGGCGCGGCGCCGGGCGATGGAGGCTTAGTAGTCTTCCTCGCCGTACATGATGACGCCGCGGATGTTCTTGCCGGCGTTCATGTCGGCATAGCCTTGGTTGATGTCCTCAAGGCGGTAAGTCCGCGTGATCAGCTCGTCGAGCTTGAGCTTGCCCTCGCGGTAGAGGCCGAGCAGCTTGGGGATGTCGAACCGCGGGTTGCCGCCGCCGAAGATCGCACCCTGCAGCCGCTTCTGCAGCAGCGTGAGCTCGAAGAGGCTGAGGTTGACCTCGATGTCGGTCATCGCGCCCATCCCCGTCACGACGCCGGTCCCGCCCTTTCCGATCAGCGACATCATCTCGGCGATGTGGGACCCCTCGATGCGCCCGACGCAGATGACGGCCTTCTCGGCCATCCGGCCCCAGGTCAGCTCCTTCAGCGGCTCCGCGGCCTCGGCCATGCTGGAGAAGGTATGGGTCGCCCCCATCACCATGGCCTGCTCGCGCTTGAACTCCAGCGGGTCGATGGCGACGACCCGCTTGGCCCCGGCGGCCCTGGCGCCCTGCACCGCGTTGGCGCCGACGCCGCCGATGCCGATGACCACGACGGTCTCCCCGGCGCGGACGTCAGCGGCGTAGACGGACGAGCCCCAGCCAGACGTGACGGCGCAGCCGACCAGTGCCGCCTTGTCGAGAGGGATGTCCTCATCGATCTTGATGGCCGACGACTCATGGACGGTGACATAGGGCGAGAAGGTGCCAAGCAGGCACATCGGGATGGCCCCCTGGCCCTTGACGTGGTGGCGGAACGTGTTGTCCGCGATCGCCATGCCGGTCAGCAGGTTGGCCCCGAAGTCGCACAGGTTCATGTGGCCGCCCGTGCAGGCCGGGCACCGGCCGCAGGCCGGGATGAAGCCCAGGACAACGTGGTCGCCCTCCTTCAGGCTGCTGCCCCCCGCACCAACCTTGGTTACCACGCCAGCGCCCTCGTGGCCGCCGATGAACGGCCAGGACGGCAGCTGGGTATCGCCGGTGCGCACGTGCTCGTCCGAGTGGCACAGGCCGGAGGCCGCGAGGCGGACCTGAACCTCCCCGGCGACCGGGTCGCCCAGCTCGATCTCCTCGATCTGATAGTCCTGGCCGACGCCCCACAGCACCGCTGCCTTGGTCTTCAAAGTGCACTCCTCCGCGAGTCGTGGCCGGCGTCATACCGGCGAATATGACGGTAGTAGCCGGGTGACCCAAGTGCAACAGATCCTGGCGATGTTTCGCCGAGGGCGCCTGAAGTTTCCGCTCGGTGGGAAGCGTCACCGCGGCGTGCACCGACGGCCCGGCCGGTTGAACATCTTCCCCGCCAAGCCGTCGAGGGCTTGTACCCGTCGAGGAGCGCCCACTGCCCGTCGCGATGAAACATGGGCCTTGACTGTTTCAGTTCCAGGATGGAAACGTGGTCCAAGATCTGGAGCGGTACGCGCACACAAAGACGGAGGTTGGGCACATGACGATGACGACGACAGGGGGCCAGGCGGCGAGCGCGGGCGAGGTGCTCGACCGCACGCGCGTGTACATCGGCGGCGAGTGGGTGCCCTCGGACGGACAGGGACGCATCGAGGTGCTGAACCCGGCCACCGAGCAGGTCATCGCCGTCGTGGCGGAGGGCACGGCCTCCGATGTCGACCGTGCGGTGCGGGCGGCGCGCGCCGCCCTGCCCGGCTGGTCCGCACTTGCGGCCGCCGAGCGTGCCGACTACCTGCAGCGGACCGCAGAGACCTTGGCGGCTCGAACGGAGGAGCTGGCCCGCCTGGTGTCCCAGGACATGGGCATGCCGTTGGAGCTCGCCAAGGCGGTCCAGATCGGGCTACCCACCTTCAACTTCGGCCACTTCGCCGAGCTGGCGCGCACGTTCGCGTTCGAGGGACCAGAGGTCGGCAACTCCTTGATCGTGCGCGAGCCCGTTGGCGTCGTCGGCTGCATCACCCCCTGGAACTTCCCTCTCCACCAGGTGGCGCTCAAGGTCGCTGCCGCCCTCGCGGCCGGGTGCACCGTGGTGCTCAAGCCGACGGAGGTGGCACCGCTCGGCAGTTGGGCACTCGCCGAGATCTTCGACGAGATCGGCCTGCCCGCGGGCGTTTTCAACCTGGTCAGCGGCTACGGCCCGGTGGTCGGCGAGGCGATCGCCGCTCACCCCGGAGTCGACATGGTGTCCTTCACCGGCTCGACCCGTGCGGGCAGGCGGGTCGCCGAGGTCGCGACGGCCACCGTAAAGCGGGTCGCCCTGGAGCTCGGCGGCAAGTCCGCCAACGTGATCCTGGACGACGCCGACCTGGAACGGGCCGTCACGGACGGCGTCGCCAAGTGCTACCTGAACTCCGGCCAGACCTGCTCCGCGCTGACCCGCATGCTCGTGCCGGCCAACCGCCTGGAGGAGACGGAGCAGATCGCCAAGCGGGTGGCTGAGGGCTATGTCACCGGCGACCCGATGCACGCGAGCACTAACCTCGGTCCGCTCGTCAGCGCAGCCCAGCTCGAGCGCGTAAGGGGCTACATCCAGAAGGGCCTGGACGAGGGCGCGACACTGCTCACCGGCGGCCTGGACAGCGGCCACGAGACCGGCTACTTCGTGCCGCCGACGGTCTTTTCACGCGTCACGCCCGACATGACGATCGCCCGCGAGGAGATCTTCGGCCCGGTGCTGTCGATCATGGCCTACCAGGACGAGGACGAGGCCGTGCACATCGCCAATGACATCGAGTACGGCCTCGCTGGTGGCGTATGGTCCGGCGACCCGGACCGGGCCCTGCGGGTAGCCAGGCAGCTGCGCGCCGGCCAGATCGAGATCAACGGCGGCGCCTTCAACCCGGCCGCCCCGTTCGGCGGCTACAAGCAGTCCGGGCTCGGCCGCGAAGGTGGCTCGTTCGGCCTTGAGGAATTCCTGGAGACCAAGGC
>JAYSQM010000170.1:0-6591 GCA_043721575.1 Phycicoccus sp. | reverse complement strand
TGGGGCGGCAGCTCGGCCAGGCACGCCACGGCGCTGCCCGCCTACGACGAGGTCCGTGCGCAGGCCGCCAACCGGCCCAGCCGGCGCGGCACCCCCGGTGACCCGGCTGCGACCAGGGACGCCGTGCTCACCTTGGTGGACTCTGACAACCCGCCGCTGCGGGTCTTCTTCGGTGAGGCGCCGCTGGCCATCGCCACCGCCGACTACGAGTCCCGGCTCGCGACCTGGAACCAGTGGCAGCCGCTGTCCGTGGCTGCGCACGGCGGCCAGGGCGCAGCGCTGCCGGCCGCCACCACGCCGACTACGTAGTACAGGACGATTGACGCCACGGTGAGCACCACGACCGAGGTCCACGGATGCGTGTAGCCGAAGGTCGAGGCGTTCTTCAGTATCGGTCTGGTCGCTCTCAGGGATCCCTCACCGAACAAGGGCGCACCCCCATCGCAAGCAGATGCGGACGTTCGTCTTCCCCTTGACAGCAACTTTCTCGCGCGGCAAACTCCTAACTATGTTACGAACGCCTATCAGGGACCGTGTGGCCGAACGTCGTTCGGCTACACGACGGGAGATCCTCGATGCGGCGTGGGAGATGGCCCGTGAGGGAGGGCTCTCGCAGATCACGCTGCGCGACCTAGCGCGACGGGTGGGCATGCAGGCGCCATCGCTCTACTCCCACTTTGCTTCGAAGAACGCCATCTACGACGCGATGTTCGCGCAGGCATGGGCAGAATGCCTAGGGGTGATGCGTGCCGCGGCCGCGAGGTCTCCGCGTGGCCGTCGGGCGGCGTTGAGGCTTTACGCGCGCACCTTCTTCGACTTCGCAGTCAGCGACTTGGCGCGTCACCAGCTCATGAACCAACGCACCATCGTCGGTTTCGAGCCCAGCGCCGAGTCGTATGCCATCTCGGTGGCGGTCCTGGAACTGCTTCGTGACAGCCTCGCGCCCCACGGCATCACCCGCCAGCAGGACCTCGACCTGTGCGTCGCCCTCATCGGCGGCCTGATCGACGCCCAGCTCGCCAACGATCCCGGGGGCGACCGCTGGGGGCGGCTGCTCAACCGGACGATCGACATGTTTGACCACAACCTGGGCAACTAGCCCAAATTTGAAGGAGAGGGCCATGGCCATTGAACTAGGTGCCGGTTCGACCAAGCACGCGCGTAGGTCCGCTCTGGACCGCGATGTCGCCATGACGTTAGCCGCGACCGAGTACGACCGGGTCGTCACCGTGTTCGAGGAATGCACCACTCAGCAGTGGGCCATGACGACCGTCTGCCCAGGGTGGGATGTGCGCGCGATGGCTGGCCACATGTTGGGCATGGCGCAGATGGTCGCGACCGTGCCCGAGCTGCTCCGCCAGCAGGCCACCTCCCAGAGATCCGCCAAGAAGAACGGCAGGTCCAGCATCGACTCACTCACCGCACTGCAGGTAGCAAAGAACGCCAACCTCAGTGCCGGCGACCTGGTGGAGAACATGCGGAAGGTCGGCCCGAGAGCGGTGCGCAGCCGTCGACGCGCACCCGCCCTCATCCGCAACCGCCGCATGCCCGAGGCACAGGACGTCGGCGGCCAGTCGGAGTCGTGGACCTTCGGCTTCCTGTTCGACACCATCTTGACTCGAGACCCGTTCATGCATCGACTCGACATCAGCTCGGCAACCGGCGTCCCGGTGCACGCCACCGCCGAGCATGAGGGGGTGCTCGTGGACGACATCGTGCGCGAGTGGGCTGACCGCCACGGCCAGGAGTTCAGCCTGGAGCTTTCGGGGCCGGCGGGAGGCACCTGGGGCACCGGTAACGCCGAGCTGATCACCATGGACGCCTTCGACTTCTGTCGCATCCTCGCAGCCCGCAAGCCGGCAACTGGCTTGCTCGAAGAACAGGTCCCGTTCTGATCGCGGGGGTCGAGTGGCTAGTGCGCAATTGGCTCAGCCAGTCCAGGAGCGCAACGCCCTCGGAAGAGGCCATGAGACTCCATTGCCATCCCCTCCCCGGCCGTTCAAATGCCCCGACCAACGTTCGGTTCAGATACGTACCCGCTGGGACCAACGAACCAGCCCCAGGCTCGCGCGCCCCACGGCTGCCATTGCTTTCTCCGCACGCCCGGCGGCAGGGTCGCACGAGCGCAGCCGTCCTCCACGCAAGCATTAGCGGATGTTGCCGTCGGCCGCGATAGGTTGCTGCGATGGTGCAATGGCAGTCCAACTTAGACCTCTTGATACCAGGGCGACGACCAGCAGAACTACGAAACCTCGCCAAGACCGGACCAGGCTGGCTGTCTCGCGGGTTCTATGTCCGCATCTCGGATGATCGGATCACGGCACGTTACAACGAGTTCTCACATACTTCTGTGGCTCCCACGATGAAGGGGCGGCTCGTCCAGGACGAGCACGGCACCCGCGTGCTTGGTCGGATCCGCTGGACGGTGCTCGTCTTGGGTCCGATCTTCCTGGCTGGCGGTGCAGTCGGTTTTGCGTTCCTGTCCCTCGATGGGATCGCGCGAGATGGTCCTGTGTCCGGCATCTTCACTGGCCTGGCGGCGCTGAGCTTCTCCTGGCTCGCCATTTTGGGCTTCCGCATGCAGGACGCGGTCCGCAAGGATGAGGAGTCCCGGCTTCGCCAAGGACTGCTGAGCACATTCGCCAGGCGCGGTCGTTGATAACAGACGAGCCCAGCAGGAACGATGAACGGGAGGACCATGGCAGGCATGAAGCTAAAGCTCGACCTACATGACATCCATAACCGAGGCGGCGACATCGACCGCGCACTGCGGGCGATCATCGACGAGGCGGTCACGAAGAAGGCACCGCTCGTTGAGATCATTCCCGGCAAGGGCTCGGGCGCACTAAAGAAGCATGTGCTGCGCTTTCTGGATCAGAAGGAGTTCAAGGCTCTGTACCACCGCGTGGAGAAGGACTCGAACAACTTCGGTCGTGTTTTCGTGCACTTCCGCTGGAAGTAGGGGCGGTGCAGGATCGCCAACCGGTACGACCGCTAGCTTCACCGCTCTCTCCCGGAGGACGGCGCCTATGTCTCCGTCGGATAGACCCGGAAACCAGGCATCTGCTTGCTTGGGAGCCGCTTGTAGAAGGCCTCGGCTTCATCGGTGAGGAGGTCCAGGCGCATTCCGCCAGCTTGCCGTAGCCCTTCTTGAACGAGCAAACGACCGATGCCGCGGTTTCGGTAATCCGCACGTACAGCGAGCAAAGCGAGGTACGCCTGCACTTCACCATCGCTGAGAACATGCGTGAAGCCAACGACCACGTCGCGAGCGACTGCTACGACACAGATCGCTCCAGGTGCCGTGAGGACACGCTGCGCCCGTGCCGGATCAGCGGGCAGGGTCGTCCAGCCTTCGGCCTGACGGATCTGCAGAACCGTCCGGAGATGCGCGTCCGTGAACGGCTCGACTGCGGTCGATCGTCCGGGGTGTCGAACCTGTCTCGCAGCCCTTCCCCATCTGACACGGTGCCGGCTGGCGCAGCCCCTCGACCCGGTCTGACCTGCCAAACGGCGCCGTCGTACTCCCGGTGCGCACTCGAACCAACCGGACGCGCTTGCGCTCAGACGGCGCGCAGCACCAGAAGCAACTGCCCGCCGCCCGCCTCGACATGCGCCGTCACCGCGAGCTCCGGCGCGAAGCTGGACAGCCGATCCAACAGCCATACGGCAGCCTTCTCGGCGTCCGCCCGGCTGGGGCAGCGGGCCACCACTTCTCGCCCTCCCTCGCGGATCATCCGCTCGACGGGTCGCCACGATCGGGGCCGGCTCCACGATGAACAGCTCCAGCGACGGCGCTCTGCTGCCTACCTACCAACAACCGACCGAGGCGCTGTCCTGAGCACGAAATGGACCATGGCGCACCCCCTCGAACAGCGTCTGGACGTTCTCATCATCCGTCGGTCGTCGGTTCAAGCCCGACCTGCCCCACCCCGTTGACCGGGGCGGCCTCGCCGCCGATATGTCCGAACTGTGACCACAGGATTCCCACAGCGGCGGTCGAGCCAGGCGTTACTGTGTCGGGATGACGGACGCACCAACGGACACCGAGCCGACGGATTCGCCGGCGGTGGCAACGCATCGGCCGCTGGTGGTTCTGGACAAGGTCAACAAACACTTCGGGGCGCTGCACGTCCTCAAGGACATCGACCTGACCATTGGCGAGGGCGAGGTCGTGGTCGTCATCGGCCCGTCAGGGTCGGGCAAGTCCACCCTCTGTCGCGCGATCAACCGCCTCGAGACGTTCGAGTCCGGCACGATCACCATCGATGGGGTGCCGCTGCCCGACGAAGGCAAGGAGCTGGCCCAGCTCCGCGCCGACGTCGGCATGGTCTTCCAGTCCTTCAACTTGTTCGCGCACAAGACGATTCGCGAGAACGTCACCCTGGGTCCGATCAAGGTCCGCGGCCTTGACAAGGACAAGGCCAACGCGCGCGCCACCGAGCTGCTCGAGCGGGTCGGTATCACGGAGCAGGCCGACAAGTACCCCGCGCAGCTCTCTGGCGGCCAGCAGCAGCGCGTGGCCATCGCCCGCGCCTTGGCCATGGACCCCAAGGTCATGCTCTTTGACGAGCCGACTTCCGCGCTCGACCCCGAGATGATCAACGAGGTCCTCGACGTCATGACCGGTCTGGCCAAGGATGGCATGACGATGGTCGTCGTCACCCACGAGATGGGCTTCGCCCGCCGGGCCGCCAACCGTGTGGTGTTCATGTCAGAGGGCCGGATCGTCGAGGAGAACACACCCCAGGAGTTCTTCACCAGCCCGAGGTCCAGCCGGGCCAAGGACTTCCTGAGCAAGATCCTCACTCACTGAACTTTCTTCGCACAGCCGCGCACCCGCGCCAAACCAGGAGGAAAAACATGGGACAACATCGAAACACTTTCGCGGCAGGTCTGGCGGCCGCCGCTCTCACCCTGAGCGCATGTGGCTCGGGCAGCGGGGGCGGAGCGAAGGTGGCGGACAAACCGAGCTTCGAGGCAGGTACGACCATGGCCAAGATCGCTGCCGCGGGCAAGATGAAGGTCGGCACCAAGTTCGACCAGCCGGGGTTCGGCCTCAAGGGCCTGGACGGCCAGCTGGCCGGCTTCGACGTCGAGGTGGCCAAGATCATCGCCGGGGCCCTGGGTGTCAAGCCAGAGAGCATCGAGTGGGTCGAGAGCCCCTCGAAGGTCCGGGAGGAGCGCATCGAGAAGGGCGAGGTTGACCTGGTCGCCGCCACCTACACGATCAACGACAAGCGCAAGGAGCGGATCACCTTCGCGGGTCCGTACTACGTCGCGGGCCAGCAGCTGATGGTCAAGACCGATAACACCAAGATCAAGGGCCCGGAGGATCTGAAGGCCAACGCCGACCAGAAGGTCTGCTCGGTCACCGGCTCCACCCCTGCGGAGAAGATCAAGACATATCTCGCCAGCGAGGCCCAGCTGGTGCTGTTCGACGTCTACAGCAAGTGTGCCGATGCCCTGCGCACCGACCAGGTCCAGGTCGTGACGACCGACAACGTCATCTTGTTGGGCTTCGTGTCCAAGTCCGACAAGGCGTTCAAGCTGGTCGGCGAGCAGTTCACGAAGGAGCCCTACGGCATCGGCATCAAGAAGGGCGACGTCAAGTTCTGCGAGTTCATCGACAAGACGCTCAAGGACAACGAAGCGGCCTACAACAAGGCGTGGGCGGACACCGCGGGCAAGGTCGAGGGTGCCTCGGCGGCCAAGCTGCCCGCGGCCGCGGCCTGCAGCTGAGCCGAGCAACAGGAAGAGTGAGGGCGCCCGCCGGACCCGGCGGGCGCCCTCACCCGCACGACCAGTGGGACCAGATGCAACGAACCGCTGATACATCGAACAAAGACAGGAGGTGAGAGATGGACGCCATCACCCAGAACCTCGATCTGTTCTGGAGCGGCTTCCTGCGCTCCCTGACCATCTGTCTATGGGGAGCGGTCGGCTCGCTGCTGCTCGGGACGACCATCGCCGCATGCCGAGTCTCCCCCGTCGCACCACTGCGCGTCTTCGGCACGGCGTGGGTCACCCTCATCCGCAACTGTCCGCTGACGGTGGTGCTGTTCGGGTTCGCGTTCGGGCTCCCCGAGATCGGCATCAACGCCGACTACTACACATTCGGGCTGACGGCGCTGGTCATCTACACCTCGGCCTTCGTCTGTGAGGGGCTGCGGTCCGGCATCAACTCCGTCTCGGCGGGGCAGGCCGAGGCGGCCCGCGCGATCGGCCTGACGTTCACCCAGTCGTTGACCCAGATCGTGCTGCCCCAGGCCTTCCGGACATCCATTCCACCGGTCGGCAGCGTGATCATCGCGATGTTCAAGAACTCCGCCGTCGTCGGCGCCTTCGGCGTGGGCCGCGACCTCTACAGCGTCGGCGAGACGCTCACCAGCGCCCAGGGCTATGCGGCACTTCCGGTCCTGACCGGTGTGGCCATCGGCTATCTCCTGATCACCCTGCCCGCCGGCGTGTCCTTGGGCGTACTCGAGCGCAAGGTGGCGATCGCACGATGAGCAACGCCAACGTCCTGTATGACGCGCCCGGCCCCCGCGCCCGACGCCGGGCTGGCATCGGCGGTGCGATCGCAACCGT
>JAYSQM010000169.1:0-6755 GCA_043721575.1 Phycicoccus sp. | reverse complement strand
GCGCGAGTGCTGCCCTCGACGGGGCCGAGATGGGCGTGGACGTCATCCGCGACCTCATGCGTGGCGCCACGGCTTGGCCGCAGAACCCAGACCCGATCGAGGACGTGGTGCAGGGCGCGGTGCGGGCCACCGCGGAGACCGAGCACATCCGCGCGATGGTGGTCACGGCACCGTTCCAGGCTCTCGCTCGGGTCCACGCCGCCGCCGCCGGTCACTTGCTGCCCGAGCCTCAGGTTGGCCGCCCTCGGCAGGCGGGCGAGGTCTCGCGAGAGTTTTCAGATCTCGGCCCGGCGCCCGACGAAATCGTTGTCAGACAACGGCTTTCAGGGATCGTGGAGCTCCTGCTCTGCGTAAAGGACGCCCCCGCGGTCGTGGTGGCGGCGCTGGTGCATGCGGAGATCGCGACCGTCCGGCCCTTCCTTCGCGGTAACGGACTGGTCGCCCGGGCGATGGAGCGGGCGGTCATCCAGGCCAGCGGGCTGGACCCGACCGGGGTTGCCGTCACCGAAGTGGGCCACGGCACTGGTGGCTCCGCCGCCTACCTGGGCGCGCTCGCGGCATACGGCTCGGGCTCCCCGCAGGGCGTCGCCTTGTGGATCACGCATTGCGCACAGGCCATCGTGGCCGGGGCTGACGAAGGCGGCCGTATCGCGGACGCGGTCCTGGTCGGCCGCCTCACCTGAGTCCCTGATGGGCTGCAGGGAGAGCGGCATTGCGGGGCCATGACGGCGCCCGCCTCTGATCTGTCTCAAATGTCAAGACTTCCATTTGCTGCTGAAGGCGAGTAGACAAGAGGGAGCCGACGGACGTGAGTCCGACGACCACCGCGAGACAAACGGGCACCCACGCGCGGGCAGTCCACTGATGGACCGATCGTGGCGGGCTTGTCCCACTGCGACTAGTAGATTCACGCTTGGTAACCCGCACGTCTCGCGGTCCGATGGCACCCCGTTCGCGGGGTGCCATCATCTATTGGCACGCAGGACAGCGCGTCGTTTGCGCTGATGACCCAAAAGGCCCCATCATTGACTATGCACGCTCCCCCTCGGGGTCGAGTGTGCCGGCGCACCAGTTCCTCCCCCCCGGAGCTTGGCGCGTCGACGGCCCCCGACGTCCCCCCGTCGGGGGCCGTCCCCTTGCTCGGCGCGGTTCGTCTGTCCACAACCCCCTCGTGGTTCGTCCCACCGTCCACAGGTTGGTGGACGCTCTGGCCCGGTAGTTGACGTCGGAGCGACCGTGGGCGCATGAAGACGGCACACATCATCGGAGTGGTCGGCGGGTCCGGCGGAGTCGGCGCCTCGGTGCTCACCGCGGCGATCGCGGTCCGGGCAGCACAGGCGGGCCTTCGCCCGGTTTGCCTGGACGGCGACCGGCTCGGCGGGGGGCTCGACGTCACCCTCGGCATCGAACGGGAGCACGGGGTGCGCTGGCCGGACCTGGCCGGGGCCAGGGGTCGCATCGACGGTCCTGAGCTGCTGCGGCGACTGCCGTCCGTTGATGGCGTCTGCGTGCTGTCGTTCGACCGCGCGCGTGACGTGCAGCTGGCCGCCGAGACCGTCCACGAGGTGCTCCACGCGCTCAGCGTCGCGGCGGACCTGGTCGTGGTCGACCTCCCGCGACCTGACCACGAGGTCTTTGCCGCGCTGGCACCCTCCGTTGAAGCCATGGTTCTGCTCGCCGGGTCGGGCATCTGCGATCTGGCGGGCGCGAGCGTGATGGCCCAACACCTGATCCGCACCTGTCCCGACGTATGGCTGTGTCTACGCACCAGCGGTAAGGGCAGTCATTTCGCGGACACGGTGGCGGGAGCCCTGGACCTGCCCCTCCTCGCGGTGGTCCGCGAGGAGGCGTCGCTGGCGGCTGACGTGCTGCACGGCATACCGCCTGGAAGTTCCGCCAAGGGCGCCCTGGCAGCTGCTGCCGACAGGGTGCTGGCGCAGTGCGTCGTCGGTGCGCGAGCGGACGCCTCGTGAGCGTGTCACCCACGGTATGGGCGCAGATCAGGGCGGGCAGGGCCCCGACGCAGGGGCTGGTTGCGCAGGTGCTCGATGGTGAGGCCGTCGTTCTCGGGGAGCGTGGTGCCCTCCGCGCACGCCGTGAGCTGGCCGCCCGGGTCCTGGGTGCCGGCCCGCTGGAGCCGTTGCTGGCAGACCCGCAGGTCACCGATGTCCTGGTCAATGCCGGCTCGGGTGTGTGGGTCGATCGTGGCGACGGCCTGACCCGCGCGGACTGCGAGGTCGGCGATGAGCCCGCGGTCCGCCGACTCGCCGTGCGTCTGGCCGGGATCGCCGGCCGTCGCCTCGATGACACCTGCCCGTATGTCGATGGTTTGCTTCCCGGCGGCGTCCGCCTGCACGCCGTGCTCCCGCCCATCGCTGCAGAGGGCTCCCACATCAGCTTGCGTGTCCCGCGCCAGGTGGCGCCGAGCCTGGTCGAGCTGGCTCAATGGGGAACGTTCGGAGCCGGCTGGCTCCGGGTGCTCGAGGCATTGGTGAGCCGGCGCTGTTCGTTCGTCGTCACCGGCGGCACCGGTAGCGGCAAGACCACCCTGTTGGGCGCCCTGCTCGGCGAGGTCGAGGTCTGCGAGCGGCTCGTCATCGTCGAGGACGTGCGCGAGCTCGCCATCGACCACCCGCACGTCGTCCGGCTGCAGTCGCGCCCGGCCAACGTCGAAGGTCGGGGCGAGATCGGGCTCACCTCACTGGTGCGCCAGTCGTTGCGCATGCGTCCCGACCGCCTCGTCGTGGGTGAAGTTCGCGGCGCCGAGGTTCGCGAGATGCTGGCTGCGCTCAACACCGGGCACGAGGGTGGATGCAGCACGTTGCACGCCAACACCGGCGCCGACGTCGTGGCCCGCTTCGAGGCCTTGGGCGCCCTCGCAGGGCTGGCGCCGACGGCCGTGCACGCACAGCTGTTGAGCGCGGTCCAGGTGGTCGTGCATGTTCGCCGCAGCTCAGGTCGTCGCCATGTGGACACCGTGGCCGTCCTTGCCCGGGCAGCAGATGGCAGACCTGAGGTGGAGTCGGCGCTCACGAGAGGCACCGACGGGGAGACGGTGGTCGGGCCTGCCTGGCCCACCCTCGCCCGGTTGCTGGACCTCGATCCGGCCGTGGTCCCGTGAGCGTAATGGTGGGGTTGCTGGCAGCCGTGGGGATCCTGTTGTGGCCCGGCCGCTTTGGCCGGCGCCGCCTGGCAATCCTGACCAGGATGTCGCCAGCCTCCGTCCTGGTCCCGGGCTCGGTGCCGGGGTCGGCATGCGAGCGCGCGCGTCACTGGCGGCCGGGTCGTCGGGCCGCAGTAGTCAGCACACAGGACCTGCTCGGTCTCCTCGAGGCCCTTGCCCCGGCTCTGGAGGCGGGGATGGCCCCGGCTTCGGCGCTACGGATCGCGGCTGACACCCGATCCGGCTCTGGTCGCCCTGACCCACTGGCCGTACTGGCGAGCGGCATGGCGTCGGCCGCCGCCGACGGAGCCATGCTCGGCCCCCTCTGGCGTGAGGCAGCCGAGTCGGCGGGCTCGGCGGAGCTGTTGTTACTGGCGCAGGCCTGGTCGCTGACCGAGGACATTGGCGCCCCCCTTGCCCAGGCGGTCCGCACGACGGCCGGGCTGCTCGAGGCCCGAATCGCCCAAGAACGACGGCTGGCCGCTGCTGTGGCGGGAGCCAAGGCGACCGTGAACGTCCTCACCGTCCTGCCGATCGGCGGCCCCTTGCTGGCGCTGGTTCTGGGCATCGGACCGGGTGAGCTCTACGGGGGCTCCCGGCTGACCCAGGGCAGCCTCGTGCTGGGGCTGTGTCTGGCGGGCATCGGTCGCTGGTGGGTACGCCTGATGGTACGAGCCGTCGTACGCGGGCCGGTGATCGGATGAGGATCGCGGTGATGTTGCTGACCGCGGCGGGGGTCCTGGCCTGGCCGAGCCTGCAACCGGTCAGTCGGGTGGCTCTGGGCCGCGTTGCCGTCGGCGTCGGCGACGCTGCGACGGGCACCGGCACGAGCGCTGATGCCCGATCCACCCGGACCCTTGTTCCGGTGGCTGAGGTGGCTGGCGTCATCGACCTGCTTGCCCTGACCTTGCGAGGCGGGGTTGGCCTCGTCGAAGCGATGGAGGCCGTGGCCACCCGCGTCGGTGGCCCCCTGGGGCTGCACCTGCAGACCGTCGCCGCCGCTGGTCGTTGGGGTGTCGAGGACGCAACAGCCTGGGCGAGCATCCCGTCCGCGTGGCAGCCGGCGGCCAGGGCCCTGCGAATGGCGGCCACCGCCGGTGTGCCCCCGGCCGATGTCCTGGTCCGCGCAGCGGAGGAGGTGCGTCGGGCCGAAGAACATAGGCTCGAGGTGGCCACCGCGACCTTGGGCATCCGCATCGTGCTGCCACTCGGGCTGGCGTTCCTCCCCGCGTTCGTCCTGACCACCGTCGTCCCAATCGTGCTTGCGCTCGCCCAACAAGTGCTGGTCGGCCAGTGACCCAACCCGCCGAATTCGGCACTCAACAAAAGAGATTCACCATGACAAGCTCTCTTGACCTCAGCGGACGCTGAAGACCCGGGTCAACCTCCATCGGAGCGCAACAACCATTCGCCAAGGGCCGATCATCGACCGCCCGCTCGACCATCGGTTACCAGACGCCGGCCAGATGCCCGGCGGTCGCTGTTCGAGGTCGCTGTTCGAGGTCGCTGGCCGAAATTCAGGTCGCCAATCTGCACCGCAGCCGGATTCAGGCGATTGGGTTGTAGCGTTGGGCTTGTCCGGCTGCTCAGGCCGGGACCCGTCATCCGGAGGTGCGCCATGGCAGGCAAGTTCGAGGTCTACAAAGACAAAGCCGGTAAGTTCCGATTCCGCCTCAAGTCCGGCAACGGTGAAATCGTGGCTGCCGGTGAGGTCTACGAAACCAAGGCCGCAGCGATCGCAGGCTGTGGTGCCGTCCAGCGCGCGGCCGCCGACGCAAAGATCGTCGAAGTCGACTAACGCCGACCAGCACGGCTGCGACCGCGGTGCCGGCAGCGCGATACTCCCAGCCCAAGCCTCGTACGGAAGACTCGGAACTGTACGGACGGGTAGCTGATCGTCCGTGCCGCGGCGGGGAACCTCGGACGGCTCTAGCAGGTGCTCGCCGATCTTGACGCGCGGATCCGCACCCAGGGGGGGACCCGAAGGTCTGCCCTTCTCCCGCGACGCTGCATCACTTGCCATCGCTGGCATACGGAACCTCACCTGCAAGTTCGGTGAGCTCGACATCAGCTTGAAGCCGAGCGGGACCGACGGCTACGAGGACCTGGCGCGTACAGCCCTGCGTTAGCGGCCCCCGTGTCGTTATGGGGTGCGCAGAGGTGGTGAGCCGTGTGCGAACCGGAGGGCTTCCGCGAAGTTTGTCGCGGTCCGGTCTGCAGCGCTCGTGCGTAGTGCGTGGCTGCTGACGGGACGTGACGGCGATGACCTCGAACACCCAAGCATGTGCGTGCGTTGACCTGGTCACCTCACGTGAGCGCAGATTGCCGGTCACCGCGCAGCGATTGCCCGTCGACATTTGCCAGAACGTCTGCGCCCGAGAGCTCCGGCGCTTCCGCCTCAGCCGGCTGGCTGGTATCGACAGCGGTGTGGAGGCGGGTGTGGGACGGCCAAGCGTACGACCGCTCATCGGCTATGAGGGAGCGTTTGGGCGCCGCCCTTCTCCCGGTGACTTTGACCTGTAACCGGCATCCCGGACGCGATAGCTCGCGCGGTGAATCAGTTGCGGTCGTCATCCACATGGGGAGGGGAGATCGTCCCACGGTCCACAGGTGGGCGACGGGGTCTGGCCGCGCCTGAAGGCGGCGGCCACGATGGGTGTCGCGCCTGGACTGGCCGGGCTGTGCGCTCCCTCGGAACGCATCGAGCAACAAGGGGATTCGATGAGACGTTCACTCACTATCCGCTGTCGGGTCATCCGCGCCGCGGCCGACGCCGGGATGACCACAGCCGAGTATGCCGTGGGAACACTCGCCGCCTGCGCTTTCGCGGCGGTGCTGATGGCCGTTGTGCGCTCCGGAGCGATCAAATCCGCCCTGGTCGGCCTGATCACGTCCGCGCTGTCGATCGCGTCCTGATGGCGTCTCCGCCTCGACCCAGGCGTCGATCCGAGGATGGCACTCTGGGCCTGCCCTGGCCGAGTTGGCGGGCGAAATTTGCCCAGCGCGGCATGGTCACGGCCGAGTTCGCAGTGGTGCTGCCTGCCGTCGTCCTCGTGCTGACACTGTCGCTTGGGGCGTTGGGGCTGGCCTTGGACCAGATCCGCTGTGTTGATGCGGCGCGGGCGGGGGCTCGCGCCGCATCGCGGGGGGACAGCCCTGGAGCGGTGATCCTGGTTGCCGGCCGCGCCGCTCCGTCAGGGGCCCTGGTCTCGATCGCCGCGTCCGATGACCTCGTCCGAGTCTCAGTGGTGTCCCGACCCCGCGTGGCGGCGAGTCTGCTCCCCGCGTGGCTGCGTGCGAGCTCTACGGCGTCAGCAGTTCGCGAGTCATCGGACCCGCAACCATGACCGGGCCGCAGCAGTGACAGGACCGCAGCAATGACAGCGGGGTTGGGCATCTGGGAACGCCCGTCCAATGATCGAGGGTCGGCCACCGTAGTCATGCTCGGCGTGATCGCGGCGGTGTTGATGCTGACGGTCTCGGGACTCTTGCTGGCCAGCGCGGTCCTGGCCAGTCACCGTGCCCGGGCGGCAGCGGACCTTGCGGCGCTCGCAGCCGCAGGTGTGCTGATGCGGGGCCAACCAGCCAGCGC
>JAYSQM010000168.1:0-1701 GCA_043721575.1 Phycicoccus sp. | reverse complement strand
GCGATCGAGAGCGCAACCGTCGTGTGTCCGCTCGGCAGGCTGTTCGTTCCCAGGCTCAGGTCGGGGCGGGTGAACAGGTCGTACTTCAGGATTTGGGTGGTGACGTTCGCGCCCCCGATGAGGGCCGCGGCGCCCAGCGCCAGGTCGAACCTTCGTCGGATCAGGGCCAGCGTCACGCAGGCCAGCAACGACAGGCCGACCGAGCCGACCGACACCCATCTGAGCCCCTCGTGGAAGCGATACAGCGCCAGCTCCGGGCTGCTGACTGCGTTCATCGCCTCACCGTCCAGGCGCAGTCCTCGCGAGGTGCGCAGTGCCACGTATGCCGTCGCGGCCAGCCCCAGCAGAGCGGTCAGTGCGAGGGCGCTCAGCGCTGTCAGGAAGCGCCGCCATGCTGCGTGCCCGGGACCCTCACCCGACATGACCAAGGCGACCAAGCCTTAACCGACGAAGTCCTGGGTGACCCACCACGTTCCGTTGGCGTCGCGGTAGGCCCCGATGCCCACAGCGGTGAAACCGCGATTGACAATGTTTGCCGCGTGCGGCGGCGAGGCCATGAAGGCCGTGAACATCGAGTCCGCGTCCTGACTGCTGTTCATGCCGACGTTCTCGCCGGTGGTGCGGGCGTTGCAACTGCTCAGGAGGGGATCCAGGTTCTGGTGGGACAACGAGCCGTTGCCGGCCATGACCGGAGACCACCGGTTGGCGAAACCGTCCGGGCAGGCGCGCAGCGTCAATGGCGCAGCTCCCGCCCCCGCGCGGCGGGCGTTGATGAGGGACAGCATCCGCAGCTCATAGGCCGCGGCACCATTGGGCGTCGCGCTCGGCGCTGACAGTTGCACCGCGTTGATAGGCACCGTTGTCTTGCCCGCCGGCGATGTCACGCCGTGGCTGGCCGCGTCAGACTCGACGGGCGTCGAGCCGCATCCTGCCACGAACAGAACCACGGCGAGCACCGGGACTGCCGAGATCCGATAGAAGCGCATGAGCGGTCTCTCCTGGGGTCACTGGCTCGTGGACCTACCCTAACCGGGCCGGGTTCCGGGCGCGCGCCCAAGTGGCGATCGCGAACGGCGACTTACTCCCACTCGATCGGGCCCGGCGGCTTGCTCGTCACGTCGAGCACCACGCGGTTGACCTCGCGCACCTCGTTGGTGATGCGGGTCGAGATCTTGGCCAGCACGTCATACGGGACGCGGGTCCAGTCGGCGGTCATCGCGTCCTCGGAGGAGACCGGGCGCAGCACGATCGGGTGACCGTAGCTGCGGCCATCGCCTTGGACACCCACGGATCGCACGTCGGCCAGCAACACCACCGGACACTGCCAGATATCGCGATCGAGGCCGGCGGCGGTCAGCTCCTCGCGGGCGATCGTATCGGCCGCCCGCAGGATCGAGAGCCGCTCGGCTGTCACCTCACCGACGATGCGGATGGCCAGGCCCGGCCCCGGGAACGGCTGGCGCCACACGATCGCCTCGGGCACGCCAAGCTCGAGACCGACCTGGCGCACCTCGTCCTTGAACAACATGCGCAACGGCTCGATCAGTTTGAACTGCAGGTCATCCGGCAGCCCGCCCACGTTGTGATGGGACTTGATGTTGGCGGTGCCCGTGCCGCCGCCGGACTCCACGACATCGGGATAGAGCGTGCCCTGAACCAGCCACTCGACCGGATGACCCGACGCATGACCCGAGGCATCGC
>JAYSQM010000167.1:0-11647 GCA_043721575.1 Phycicoccus sp. | reverse complement strand
CTGGCCCTGGCCGGGTTGATGGTGTTGTGCTCGGTCCTGCTTGTGGCCACGACCATCCGCCAGACGGCGTTCAGCCGCCGCCGGGAGACGGGCATCATGCGTCTGGTCGGGGCCTCCGCGTTCATCATCCAGCTGCCGTTCATCCTCGAGACCCTGTTCGCGACAATCGTCGGAGCGGCCCTGGCGATTGGCCTGTTGTGGGCGATAGTGCGGTACGGAATCGGCTATCTGGCCGAGAAGCTGCCGATCAACTTCATCACGACCGCGGACGTGTGGATGGTGATGCCCTGGCTCGTGGCGACCGCCGCGGTACTGGCGGTCCTGACCGCCTGGTTCACGCTGCGCCGCTACCTGCGGGTGTAGACATGCCGCCGGGTCGCCCCTCGATGTCCGATGTTGTTCAAGAGACCTGTGGTACGAATGTTGTCGATGACCCGTGTCCTGACTGCGCCAAGCCCAGCCCGCCGTTCGACGACCGTACGGCTGGTGGGTCTGGGCGTTGTCCTGGCCGCCGCGGTCAGCCTGGGACTGGTCCCGGTCAGCTCGGCCGACACCATCGACGACAAGAAGAAGCTCGACGCCGACATCGCCCAGCTGCGGACACAGCTCGAGGACACCTCCAAGGATCTGGCCAACGCCTTTGTGGAGCTGACACGGACCAGGGCCGCACTACCCGGAGCGCAACAGGCACTCACTGACGCCGTCGCCGCCCAGGCCGTCGCCGATCGCCACAACGACGAGGTGGCCACAGCGCTTGCGGTCGCTCAGGCGAACGAGGCCAAAGCCGCGGAATTGCTGGCGCAGAATGCCCGCGACACCCAGGAGGTCCAGGACCAGCTCGGCAACTTGGCCCGCGACGTCTATCAGCAGGGCGGGGTGTCCGGCCTCTCGATCGCCTTGGAGGCCCGAAGTGCCGAGGACTTCACCAACCGCCTGGTCATGATGGACACCGTCTTGCGGGTCCGCGCTGCGACGCTGCGCGGCCTGGACACCATGAGAGCCGAGGGCAAGGCCGTCAAGGCTCACCTGGTCGCGGTGCGCCAGCAGGTGGCGGCCCTGAAGGTCCAGGCCGAGGCTGCCCTGGCCCAGGCCACGGCCGCGCGCGAGGCTGCGGCGGCCGCCAAGACCAAGCTCGACCTGCTGTATGCCGCCCAGACCCTTTACGCCGCAACGGTGGAGGCCAAGAAGGCCACCGAGATCACGAACATCAACACCATGCAGGCGCAGTCGGACGAGCTGGCGCGAGTGCTGGCGGCCCGAGCCAAGGCGGCCCGGGAGAAGGCCGCGCGCGAGAAGGCAGCCCGCGAGGCTGCGGCTCGCCTGGCCGGCCGGTCCGCGCCTCCGGGTCCGGTGCAGGGCAGCGGAACACTGAGCTACCCGGTCACCGCCACGGTGTCCTCGGAGTTCGGCTGGCGCGTCCACCCCATCTTCGGGACCCGGACCCTACACGCCGGTATCGACTTCGCCGCCGACTGTGGCACGCCGGTCTACTCCGCGGCCGCCGGCGAGGTCGTCATGGTGACGCCGGAGTCGGCCTCCGGCGGCTACGGCAACCGGCTGGTCATCGACCACGGCCTCATGCGCGGTGTCGACCTGACGACGACCTACAACCACCTGACCAGCTTCGTGGTCACCAGCGGACGGGTAGCCCGGGGCCAGCTCGTGGCCTACGTCGGCACGACGGGGAACTCGACCGGCTGTCACCTGCACTTCGAGACCCGTGAGGACGGCACCCCGGTCAACCCGCGTCTCTGGCTCTGACCCGCCGTGCGGCGGCCGAGGCACGGCATACAGGATCGGCGTGGAATCCTGTCCCCTCCCGCAGGTAGCGTTGGGGGCAAGAGCGATGCACACGTGACCTGACGAAGGGAGGGCGACGGTGGCCAAGGAGAAGGGTCAGAAGGTCGTTGCGAGGAATCGCAAGGCGTACCACGACTACCTGATCGAGGACACCTTCGAGGCCGGCATGGTCCTGAGCGGGACCGAGGTCAAGGCGCTGCGCGCGGGGCGGGCCTCGCTGGTCGACGGCTACGCGACGGTGCAGGACGGGGAGATCTGGCTCGAGGGCGTGCACATCCCCGAATACACCCAGGGCACCTGGAACAACCACGCGCCTCGCCGTCGGCGCAAGCTGCTGCTGAACAAGGTGGAGATTGCCAAGCTCGTCAAGGAGACCAAGGAGAGTGGGCACACCATCGTGCCGCTGTCGATGTACTTCAAGGACGGTTATGCCAAGGTGGAAATCGCCCTGGCCAAGGGCAAACGCGAGTACGACAAGCGGCAGACGCTGCGGGCAAAGCAGGATGAGCGCGAGGCGCAACGAGCGATCTCGACACGACGCGAGAGGTGACGCTGGTGCGAGCAAGGGGGCGGCTTCGGGCGCTGTTGACGGTTCTGGCGGCATCGGGGTTGGTGGTCGGCTTTGCGGCCGCGAGTGCACAGGCGGTTGCCGCGATGCGGGCGGCTCCCAGGCCGCAAGCGGTTGCCACGGCACAGGCGGTGGGCGACGAGCGAATCCTGTCGTTCACCGCGGACTACGACGTGGCCAGCGACGGCTCCATGGCGGTCACCGAGACCCTGGTGTGGCAGTTCGGGGCAGGTGAGCATCACGGGATCAAGCGCAACATCACGGTTCGACAGGGCGTCTCGAGTCCGCCGAACAAGTACCGCGCCTATGAGATGACTGATGTCTCGGCGAGCAGCCCGACCGGGGCCAACGCCGACCTGTACGTCTCCGAGCTCGGTGCCGACAACGTCATCCGGATCGGCAGCCCGACCCAGCCGTTCGAGGGTGCCCAGCAACAGACCTACGTGGTGAAGTACCGCCTGGCCCACGTCGCCAACGGCTTCACGGACCACGCGGAGCTCTACTGGAACGTCACGGGTGGACGGATCGACCTCCCGGTGGACTCGGCCAAGGTCACCGTGCACGGACCTGCAGCGGTCTCAGATGCCCTGTGCTTCAAGGGCGCTGACCGTTCGGCTGACCCCTGCGATGCCAGGCCCGGGCAGATCGCGACGTACTCGGCGACCGGCATTGGCCCGCGCGAGCAGGTCACCATCGTGGCGTCGTTCCCGACCTCAGCGATTACCGACGTGACACCCGATCTTCGTACCGGCGAGACCGGTTTCAGCGGCGACAGCTCGGGCTCGCAGATCTCGCCTCCCGCGGCCAAGGGCCTGAGCCTGCTGGGCTACGGTGGTGGGCTCGCGATCCCGGCGCTGGCGGCGGCCCTGATGGGGACGCTGGTCTGGAAGCGCGGACGGGACGAGCAGTATGCCGGTCTGACGCCGGGGCTGTCCCCGGTCGAGGGCGCGACCGGTCCAGTCACACAAGGCCAAAAGGGCCCAGTGGCAGTGCAGTTCGAACCTCCCAAGGGGATTCGCCCAGGGCTGGTCGGCACCATTATCGACGAAGAGGCCAACACGATTGACGTCTCCGCGACGGTGGTCGACCTGGCCGTCCGCGGTTTTCTGAAGATCGAAGAGGTCGAGTCCGGGGGCGTCTTCAAGCGCACGGACTGGGAGCTCACCAAGCTGGTTCCACCTGCGCAGGCCGAGTCGCTGCTGCCCTACGAGGAGACCCTGCTCGTAGGGATCTTCGCCGACGCCAACCCGGTGCTTCTCTCGGACCTGAAGAACAAGTTCCACACCACGCTGACGACCGTCCAGTCGCAGATGTACTCCGAGGTCACCAGTCGCGGTTGGTTCCGCAGGTCGCCCGAGCAGGCTCGCAGGGGGTGGACCGGACTCGGCACGATCCTGATGGGTGCCGGCCTGGTTTCGGGATGGTTCCTGGGTTTCCAGAGCGCCAGGACCGACCGGGTCGGCGGCGTGAGCTTCGTGATCCCCTCCGGCGTCGTGCTGGCCGCCGGGCTGTTGGTCGCAGGCCTGATCATCCGTGTGCTCGGCAAGCGGATGGCAGCCAAGACTGCTGGCGGCAGTGCGGTTCTGGCCCAGTCGCTGGGGTTCAAGCAGTATCTCGTGACTGCGGAGGCGCGTCAGATCAAGTTCGAGGAGGCGCAGGACATCTTCAGCCGCTACCTGCCCTACGCGATCGTGTTCGGCGTGGCCGACCGTTGGGCCGGCACCTTCTCGGAGGTCGCCGAGGCGGCGACGGCTGCGGGTCAGTCCATCGGCCTGCCGGCCTGGTACATCTTTGCGGGCGGCGGCTTCGGTAGCTTCTCGGGAATCGCCTCCGGGATGGACTCGTTCTCGACCACGGCAAGTGGCACCTTCACCAGCACGCCGGGCTCGTCGGGCAGCAGCGGCTTCGGAGGTGGCGGCTTCTCCGGCGGTGGCGGTGGCGGTGGCGGCGCCAGCTCCTGGTGACTCGCGTCCGGGTCCCCCTGTCCCGCAACGGAACAGGGGGCTTGGTCGGATGCCAGGCAGTCGCCTCAGCCGACGACGATCAGGAGGTCTCCGCCCTCGACCTGCTGCTGCGCGCCGATGGCCAGGCGCTGGACCGTCCCGCCGACGGCGCTGGTGATGGCAGCCTCCATCTTCATCGCCTCGATCGTGGCGATGGCGTCGCCGGCCTCGATCTGCTGGCCGACCTCGACCGCGAGCGAGACGACGCCGGCGAACGGGGCAGCCACCTGACCGGGCTGCGAGGCGTCGGCCTTCTCGGCCTGGCGCACGTCGACCGCGATCGACTCGTCGCGGACCTGCACCGGGCGCAGCTGGCCGTTGACGGTGCACATGACGGTGCGCATACCCCGCTCGTCGGGGTCGCTGACAGACTGCACGCCCAACAGAAGACGCTTGCCGGGCTCGAGGTCGACCTCGTGCTCGGTGCCGACCGCCAGGCCGTGCAGGAACTCACCCGTGCCAAGCACCGACAAGTCGGAGTAGGACTCTCGAGAGCTGGCGAACTCCTTGCTCGGTCCGGGGAACAGCAGGCGGTTCAACGTGTTTCGCGGGTCCGCTGCCAGGGCTGCGGCGTCCTCAGCGCTGAGGTCGCTGACCTGTGGGCGGGTCTTGCGGCCCTGTAGCGCCTTGGCGCGGAACGGTTCCGGCCAACCGCCGGGCGGGTCGCCGAGCTCGCCGTTGAGGAAGCCGATGACCGAGTCGGGGATGTCGTACCTGGTCGGGTTCGCCTCGAAGTCACCCGGATCGGCGTTGGCGCCCACCAGTGCTAGGGCCAGGTCACCGACAACCTTGGAACTCGGCGTCACCTTGACGATGTTGCCCAGGATCTTGTTGGCGGCGGCGTACATGTCCTCGATCGACTCGAACCTGTCGCCCAGGCCCAGCGCGATCGCCTGCTGGCGAAGGTTCGACAGCTGTCCGCCTGGGATCTCGTGGGTGTAGACCCGGCCGGTGGGGGAGGTCAGCCCGGACTCGAACGGTGCGTAGAGGCGGCGCACGCCCTCCCAGTACGGCTCGAGGTCGCACACCGCCCGGAGGTCCAGGCCGGTCTCCCGCTCCGTTCCGTCGGTCGCCGCGATGAGCGCCGACATGGACGGCTGGCTGGTCGTGCCGGACATGGGCGCGCTGGCCACGTCGACCGCGTCGACCCCCACGTTGATGGCCGACAGCAGCGTTGCGAGCTGACCGCCTGCGGTGTCATGGGTGTGGAGGTGCACTGGCAGGTCAAAACGACTCCGGAGCGCCGTGACCAAGGTGGCGGCCGCGGGGGCCCGCAACAGCCCGGCCATGTCCTTGATCGCGAGGACGTGCGCGCCGGCGTCGACGATGCGCTCGGCGAGACCCAGGTAGTAGTCGAGGGTGTAGAGCATCTCGCCCGGGTCGAGCAGGTTGCCGGTGTAACACAGCGCCACCTCGGCGACCGCCGCGCCGGTGGCGCGCACCGCCTCGATGGCCGGGCGCATCTGGTCGACGTCGTTGAGGGCGTCGAAGATGCGGAAGATGTCGATGCCCGAGCGCGCTGCCTCGTTCACGAACGCTTCGGTCACGGCGCTCGGATACGGCGTATAGCCAACGGTGTTGCGGCCGCGTAGCAGCATCTGCAACGGTAGGTTGGGCATGGCGCCACGGAGCAGCGCCAGCCGCTCCCAGGGGTCCTCGGACAGGAAGCGCAGCGCAACGTCATACGTGGCGCCACCCCAGGCCTCGACGCTGAGCAGCTGCGGCGTCAGGCGCGCGACGTGGCCCGCCACGTGCATGAGGTCGCGGGTGCGGACCCGCGTGGCCAGCAGCGACTGGTGGGCGTCGCGGAACGTCGTGTCCGTGACCCCGACGGCCTTCTGGGCGCGCAGGGCACGGGCCCACTGCTCGGGGCCGACCCGCAGTAACAGGTCGCGTGCACCCGGTGCCGGAGTCGCCTCGAGGTCGATCATCGGCAGCTTGCGTCGAGGGGAGACCGTCGCGAGCCTGGGCCCGTAGGGCTTGTTGACCGTCACCTCTGCCAGATAGGTCAGCAGCTTGGTGCCGCGGTCGGCGGGGACCCGGGAGGTGAGCAGACCGGGGTGCTCGTCGATGAACGAGGTCGAGAGGCGGCCGGCGACGAAGTCGGGCTCGTCCATCAGTGCCTGCAGGAACGGGATGTTGGTTGAGACGCCTCGGATGCGGAACTCGGCGAGTGCTCGACGGGAGCGCCGGACGGCCGTCGCGAAGTCAGGGCCGCGACAGGTCAGCTTGACCAGCATCGAGTCGAAATGGGCGCCGATCTCGGCACCAACGAAGACCGTGCCGCCGTCCAGTCGCACTCCCGCGCCTCCGGCCGAACGGTAGACGGTGATCCGGCCGGTGTCGGGACGGAAGCCGTTGGACGGGTCCTCCGTGGTGATCCGGCACTGCAGCGCGGCACCGTGGAGCCGAACGGACTCCTGAGTCAGGCCGAGCTCGGGCAGCGTTGCGCCAGAAGCGATCCGGAGCTGCGTGGCGACCAGGTCGACGTCAGTGACCTCCTCGGTCACGGTGTGCTCGACCTGGATGCGGGGGTTCATCTCGATGAAGACGTAGCGCCCGTCGGGAGCCAGCAGGAACTCGACGGTCCCGGCGTTGACGTAGCCGATCTCCTGGGCGAAGGCGACGGCGTGCGCACACATCTGCTCGCGCAGTGCCGGGTCGAGATTGGGTGCCGGGGCCATCTCGACGACCTTCTGGTGGCGGCGCTGGACGGAGCAGTCCCGCTCGAACAGATGGATGACGTTGCCGGCGTTGTCGGCCAGGATCTGCACCTCGATGTGGCGCGGGTCGACCACGGCCTCCTCGAGGAACACGGTCGCGTCGCCGAAGGCGGACTCGGCCTCGCGCATCGCAGCCAGCAGAGCCTCCTTGAGGTCCTCGCGGCGCTCGACCCGGCGCATGCCGCGTCCGCCACCTCCGGCCACAGCCTTGACGAAGATCGGGAAGCCGAGTTCGTCGGCCGACGCGAGCAGGGCCGCGACGTCATCGCTGGGTTCGCTGCCGCGCAGCGTCGGCAGCCCGGCGGCCTTTGCCGCAGCGATGGCGCGGGCCTTGTTGCCGGTCAGGTGCAGGACGTCGCCGGGCGGGCCGACGAAGGTGATGCCTGCGGCCTCGCACGCCTCGGCCAGGAGGGGGTTCTCGGACAGGAAGCCGTAGCCCGGGTAGATGGCGTCGGCTCCGGCCTCGACCGCGACCCGCGTGATCGCCACCGGGTCGAGGTAGTTGCGGACGGGATGTCCGGCCGCTCCGATCTCGTAGGCCTCGTCAGCCTTGAGCACGTGCTCGCTCTTGCGATCCTCGTGGGGAAAGACGGCGACGGTCAGGGCGCCCAGCTCGGTCGCGGCGCGGAAGGCGCGCACGGCGATCTCGCCGCGGTTGGCTACGAGCACCTTGCGAAACACGGGGCGCCTCCGGTGGGGGGCTGGACGTCGGCCGTCAGGTCAGGTCCAGCCTACTGAGGCGACCATCAGACGAGACGCGGGTCCCGTCATCCGGACCGAATCGTGTGGCCCGCCCAGGTCAGAGGCGGATGAGCATCTTGCCAGTGTTGGCGCCGGCCATGAGGTCTCGGAAACCGTTGACAGCGTTGTCGATCCCGTCGACAACGGTCTCGCGCCAGATGATCTTGCCCTCGGCCAGCCACCGACCGACCTCGGCCTCGAACTGCGGGCGAAGGTCTGCGTGGTCGAAGACGATGAAGCCGCGAAGGGTCAGACGCTTACCGATGATCATCGCCATGTTGCGCGGGCCGGGTGCCGGCTCGGTGGCGTTGTAGAGCGAGATCATCCCGCAGATGGCCGCGCGACCACGTGGGCGCAGCGCCGTGATGGCGGCCTCGAGGTGGTCTCCGCCGACGTTGTCGAAGTAGACGTCGATGCCGTCGGGCGCAGCCTGCGCCAGGCCCTTGCGGATCGGCGTCGCCTTGTAGTCGATGGCCGCGTCGAACCCGGCATCGTCGATCAGCCAGGCGGCCTTTTCGGGGCCACCGGCGCTGCCGACGACCAGGGACGCGCCCTTGAGGCGGGCGAGCTGGCCGACCAGCGACCCGACAGCTCCCGCCGCGGAGGAGACGAACACGCGCTCACCCTCGGCGAACTCGCCGATCCGCAGCAGGCCCGCGTAGGCGGTCAGACCCGGCATACCGAGAACGCCCAGGTAGGCCTGCGCCGGCGCGAGGCTGGTGTTCAGGACCCGGGCGGTCTTGGCGGGAACCACTGACCTGGTCCGCCAGCCGAACATGTGAATCACCGTGTCGCCGATGGCGATGGCGGAGCCGTTGCTGTCCACAGCACCTTCGCCGACCTGCTCGACGACTCCCACGGCCTCGCCGTCCATCGGCTGGTCGAGCCGGAACGCTGGGACGTAAGATTTCGCCTCGTTCATCCGGCCACGCATGTAGGGGTCGACGGACAGGAAGCTGTTGCGGACCAGGATCTCGCCGTCGCCCGGAGCAGGCAGCTCGACGTCGACGAGGGCGAAGTCCTCATCGACCGGGACTCCGTGGGGGCGGCGGGTGAGGTGCCATTCGCGGCTGGTCGTCATCGGGGCCGTCCTTCGGGATCGTGGCATGGCACGATCCACGTCGGACCGTGCGGGTCAACGATAACTGAGCGCTTGCTTACCTTTCGTCCCGGAGCGGCTCGGGGCCGTGGTCGCGATGGTCTCGCGACGACCGGCCGGCGGCATACCGGACTGTTTTGCTGCTCTGTCGGGTTGGGCAGATATGCTGGGTGCAGGCTGACCGTGAGGCCAGTGTGGACAAGTGAACAGTGCGACGTGTGCCACCCCATGGGGGTGATCGGTTTCGACGTTGATCGTCATTCCAGGAGAAGCGGGTCGAGGACGCAGGGTTATCTCGTTAACGATCCTTGCAAAATAATAGGTGCCGATTCCAATCGCACCGACTTCGCCCTCGCCGCCTGAGCGAGCTCCGAAGTCCGTCAGCCTAGGTTTGCTTTCGACCTAGTTCCTGGCGTCAGCTAGAAAGCTTGCTGGGCGCCCTTGTCGTGGGGGTTGCCCGGGACTCTCACACGACTGGGCCCGTCAGTGGACGTGTGCGCGCGAGCACTGGGGCCGAGAAAATCCATAGCGCACTGCACCCGGAGAAGTCCTGGTTTACCGTCTGCGGACGCGGGTTCAATTCCCGCCACCTCCACCACTCATGGGCACGTCGCGCTGTTCACCGTCAACGACGAGGGGCCCGATCCTGCGATCGGGCCCCTCGTCGCCAGACGCGATGAACCAGACGCGCTGAACCAGACGCGATGAACCAGACGCGATGAACCAGACGCGATGAACCAGCGGGGCTCGGCATACGTGGTCCCAGGTAGTCCACTGGGAGGTCACCATGTCCGGTTCCACGTCCACCGTCCGCCTGCTCGGCGCCGCCGTCACCCTCCTGCTCGCGTCCGCATGCGGCAGCAGCACGGTCACCTCCGGCGCCGGAACGAGCCCCACCAACGCCACGACGCCCGGTGGCGTCCTGGGCGTCGCCACGACCTCATTGGGCCCCGTCCTGGTCGACAGCCTGGGCCTCACCGTCTACCTGCTCACCGCAGACACCCCGGGGCATTCGTCCTGCTCGGCACAGTGCCTGCAGTACTGGCCGCTCGTGCCCGCACCTGCCGGGACCGGCGCGCCGTCCGTCCCGGGCATCAGTGCGGCTCTGTCTGTCACGAAGGCGACCAGCGGCGCCTCGATGCTGACCGCCGGTGGCTGGCCGCTCTACACGTTCGTCAAGGACAAGGCCGCTGGTGACGTCACGGGCCAGGGCGTCAAGACCTTCGGTGGGACCTGGTATGCCGTGTCGCCCTCCGGTGCGCCCGTCGCCGCGTCTCCGGCCACTACCAGTGGCGACTCGGGCGGCGGGGGCTACTGACGTACGAGAATCGGCCCGACCCGGCCCGGCGAAGGATTGTGGGGGTCTGAACACCCACAATCCTTCGCGTTGGCCGGTGCCCTCAGGTGTTGAGCCGCAGGATCGCTCGTCCCGACGGGGTCCTGATCTCGACGGCCGCGATGTCCCGGCGAGCCAGCGAGGTCGCACCCATGACGGTGAGCTCGCGGTCGGGCAGTGCCTTCCAGGTCGCAACCTGTTGGGCGGCGCCGCTGCGGTCGATGACGACCAGTGCATAGGGGCTTCCGTCGGCCGGGTAGGAGCCATTGGCGCGGTAGGAGCAGGTCAGGTCGATCCGGGTGCCCCAGGCCATGTCGACCAACCGCGCGCTGGCGGTGACCGGCGACGGCACAACGGCAGTCAGCGCCAGGTTCGCGGTGCCCGACGGGGTCGTGGCAGTTGAGGTGGGTTTTGACGCGACCGCCGGTCGGGCGGGGGAGTCCGGCCCGGTGAGGGCCGCCGCGCCCCCGGCGATCAGGAACGCCGCCGCGGCAGCGGCTGCGCCGACCGCCAGAGAACGCCGTCCGCGCTCGCGGCGCACCGCCCGGGCCAACGACGGCAGCAACGTCTCCGGCGGGGCTTCGGCCTCTGCCGTGAGCTGCTCGACCGACACCTTGGACATCAGGCCGGGCAGACCCGCGAGATCACCCACCGAGCTCGCACAGGTCGCACAGACCCGCAGGTGGGTCTCGAACTCGCGCCGCTCGGCCGGCGACAGGGCGCCCAGGACGTACGCCGCGTCATTCAGGGCGTACTCGTCGGTGCTCATGCCCCCACCCCCATTTCTTCCAGTGCCAGGCGCAGGGCCCGCAGTGCGTAGTGCGTGCGTGACTTGACGGTTCCCTCAGGGATGTCGAGCCGCCGGGCCGCTTCTGCCACCGAGTGCCCCCGGTAGTAGCACTCCACCAGGACCAGCCGGTGGTCCTGCGAGAGTCGGCTCAAGGCGTCGGCGACGATCCAGGACTGCAGCAGCTGGTCCGTCTGGTCGCCGACCGGCGTGCTCTCGGGGGGCTCAGCCGTGGTCACCTCGAGCTGCGAGCGGCGGGTGCGCCACTCGTCGATGACCAGGTTCCGCGCGACCGTGAAGAGCCATGCCCGCGCCGAGCCCTGGGCCTGGTCGAGGATCTTGGGGTTGCGCCAGGCGCGCAGCAGCGTCTCCTGGACGACGTCCTGAGCGCGAGCACGGTCGCCGTTGGTCAGGCGTACGCAGTAGCCCCACAGGGCGACCGCGTGCTCGTCGTGGAGCTCTCGCATGAGATCCACCTGGCTGCTGGTCACTGATCCTCCTGCCGGCTATACGCAGGGTAGGTCCAGATGGTTCACCCGCACCGGAACCGGACCGTCAGACCTCGGTCGAACGCGCCACTTCCTCCTGGG
>JAYSQM010000166.1:0-3529 GCA_043721575.1 Phycicoccus sp. | reverse complement strand
GCTGCGACGGCGACGCTCTTTCCGGCCAACAGCGACACCGGCACCCGGGGCATCGCTGTGGTCATGATGGCGATGATGCTCGGGCTGGTGCCGTTCGGCGTCCTGTACCTGCTTCAGCGGGTCTTCTACGCGTTCGAGGACGCCAAGACACCCTTCAAGCTGCAGATCGTGGTCACCGTCGTGGCGACGATCGCCAATCTGGCCAGTCTGCTGCTGCCTCTGCGCTGGATCGCCGTGGGGGTGGGTGCCGGTCAGGCGCTCAGCAACCTCGCCGGCATGGCGGTCGGTCTGGTCCTGGTCCGGCGCCGGCTCGGTGGTCTGCCCCTGCGTGACGTGGGACGAAGCTACGTCCGTCTGGGTGTCGCCTCGGCGGTTGCCGCCGCTGCGGCATACGTCGTGTTGCTGGGTCTGGGACAGATCGTCCCCGGGAAGCTGTACAGCCCCGTTGCCCTGGCGGCCGGCGGCCTGGTGTTCGCCGGGATCTACATCGTTGTGGCGCGCCGGCTGCGCGTCCGCGAGATCGACGACCTGGTCGGGCCGGTCCTGGAGCGCGCGCGCCGACTCCTGCCCTGGCGTTGAGCGCACCCTAGGATGAGCACCCGGACGCGAATCGCGTGTGAGCGTGTGAAACAGCTAAGGAGCAGGGGTGCAAGGCGTAGGTCCAGGAACGATCCTCGGGGGTCGCTATGCCCTGCACCGCCGCCTCGCCCGGGGCCATGACCTCGAGCGCTGGTCGGCCCACGACACCACCCTCGAGCGCGAGGTCGCTCTGACCATCGTCGACTCCGATCACCCCAACCGCGCCGGCATCCTGGACGCTGCCCGGCGCGCCGCGGGTGTCGAGGACACCCGGCTGGTCCGCATCCTCGACGTCAGCACCCAGAACGGCCACTCCTACATCGTCGAGGAGGCGATGAGCGGCGCAGAGTCCCTGGCCGCGATCCTGCTCCAGGGAGCGCTGCCTGCCGAAGAGGCCCGCCGCATCGCCGGTGAGACTGCCAGCGGCCTGGAGACCGCCCGCCAGCGCGGCCTGCACCATCTGCGTCTGACTCCCCACTGCGTCCTGCGCGCCCCCGACGGCGCGATCAAGGTCAGCGGTCTGGCCGTCGCGGCGGCGATCGATGAGGTTGAGGAGCCGGACCCGACTGCGGCCTCGCGTCGAGACGCCGTCTCCGTCGTCGCGGTCGCCTATGCCGCACTGACCAGTCGCTGGCCACTGGACGAGCAGGTCGCCGGCGTCGAGCCCGCACCGCGGGTGGTCGGCGGAGTGGCTGCACCGTCCGAGATCGCCGCCGGGGTCCCGGGTGATCTCGATGCCCTGTGTCGGATGACCCTCAACGAGGACGCCGGCCCGCTGACACCCGGTGACTTCGCCAGCCAGATCGCCCCGTGGTCGCGCGGACCGGTCCAGCGAGTCGGGGTCGACCCCACCGTCGTCGTGCACCTGCCCCGGCCCGCCCCCGGCCCGGTCGCTGCCGGGGTCCCGGTCAGCGCCGGTGGGGCAGAGCCGACCGTCGCCATCTCCACCCAAAATATCCCGACCCGGGACCCGTCGACCGGGTCAGCCGAGGCCGTGCCCCGGGCCGAGAGCCCAGGGCCTGAGGCCGGCCCAACGGCCGGGGACAAGGCAGCCGCAGCAGGTGCGGCCGCCACCAAAGCTGTCGGAACCGCCCTTGCGGGCGCGGGAGCAGCAGCCGGCGTGATCGGAGGCAGGGTCGGCTCCTTCGCCAGGGCAGCGGCAGACAAGGCGGCCGCAGCCAGGGCGAGCCGCTCTGACGCTGACCTCGGCGCTGCGCGGATGACGCTGCCCGAAGCGCTCTCCGCCCACCTCGACGAAGTCGGGCCGCCCCTGCCGATGCTCCCAGCCTCGACGGCGCAGCCTCCCAGCCGTGGCCAGTCCAAGGTCGTCGTGATGATCGTGGCCACGTTCGTGGTGTTGTCGCTGTTTCTTGGCTACTGCGGCATACGCGGCCTGGGCAACAGCATCCTGCCCAACTCCACGCCCAAGAGCACGGGGACCGTGAGTGCACCACCGGTCACGGCGACCACCCCGCCAGCCACGCAGGCGGGGCCGACTGTCCCCCCGGTAGGGCCACCGATCGCCATCCTGTCGGCCACCGGTTTCGACCCCCAAGGCGACGGGAAGGAGAACAACAACCAGGCACCACGGGTCTACGACGGCAACCCCGCGACCGCGTGGAGCTCCGAGGGCTACAACACAGCTGACTTCGGCGGCCTAGGCAAGAAGGGCATCGGAGTGCGCCTGGACCTCGGCCAGCCGACATCGGTCAACCACGTCACCATCGACCTCGGCGTCGGACCCGTCGACCTCACCGTCTATGCCACGACCAAGGACAGCCTCGACGGTGCCACCGTGATCGGTGCAGCCAGCGCCGCGAGCGGGCGGGTCCAGCTCGACGCAGCCAGCGCCATGCCGCAGGCCCAGTACGTCATCGTCTGGGTCACCAAGCTGGCCCCGGACGGTGGTCGGTTCCGCGCCTCGATCTCGGAGATCGCGCTCAGCTGAGTGCGCCCTGATGTCGCGACTGGACGACCTGCTCGAGCTGCCCGACCGCGAGCTGCTCTCGGCACACTGCGCCGGCGACCCGGACGCGTTCAGTGAGCTCTTCCGTCGACACCGCGACCGGATGTGGGCCGTCGCCCTGCGGACCACCCGCGACCCCGAGATGGCCGCCGACGCCGTGCAGGAAGCCTTCATCGCGGCCTTCAGGCGCGCCGACTCCTTCAGGGGCGAAGCCGCGGTCACAACCTGGCTCCATCGGATCGTGGTCAACGCCTGCCTGGACCGGCTGCGCCGGATCAAGCCCGTCGTGGATCTGCCCGACGCCGACCTGAGTGTCCTGGCGGACACCCACGACCACCACCACAGCGTCGACGTCCGGCTCGACATCCGGGCGGCGCTCGGCCAGTTGCCCGAGGGTCAGCGGATGGCCCTGGTCCTGGTCGACATGCACGGGCTCAGCGTCGCCGAGGCGGCCAGCATCCTGGACGTCGCGGAGGGCACCATCAAGTCCCGATGCGCGCGTGGGAGAGCCGCGATGGTGCCGCTGCTGGGACTCGCGCCGCCCTCCGGGAAGCCCATCAGCGCGCGTCCCAAGGAACCAATGGCATCCCCCTGACGTCATACCTCCGTCGGCGCAGTCACAGTCCTGAATGACCCGCCCGGACACCCCGCCACCCCACCGACCGACTCGCGACCCAGCATCGAGGTGAGTACCGTGATGACACCCCGCAACCCCGTCGCATCATCACCGGACGACGACCCGACCGGTGTTCGCGCACTGCTGTTCTCCCTGCCCGAGCCCGAGCCCATGCCGGCCTACCTGATCGAGCGGATCAACGCGAGCCTGGCCGCCGAGCAGGCCCAGCGCGCCGCCGGCTCCTCCGGCGCTTCGGTCACCCCACTGCTGGCCACCTCACGACGTCGCCCCGGGCGGCTGCTGTTCGCAATCGCCGGCGCGGCCGCCGCCGTTGTTCTGGTCGCAGTTGTCGGCAGCAACCTGTTCAA
>JAYSQM010000165.1:0-2901 GCA_043721575.1 Phycicoccus sp. | reverse complement strand
CGCGGCGAACAGCTCGACATCGTCGCCTTCGCGGCGATCGCCGCGGCCCGGTCGGCCATGGTGAGCAGATGAGCTCCGCAGCCACCTCATCGCCCTGCGTCACGGCCCGGGTTCCGGCCAAGGTCAACCTCGAGCTCATGGTCGGTCCGCGGCGTGCGGACGGGTTCCACCACCTGGCAACGGTGTTCCAGGCAGTTGGTCTCCATGACGACGTCAGCGTCGAACCGGCTGAGGACTGGGGGATCACTGTCAATGGCCCCTACGCCGATCTGGTCCCGGCCGACGACACCAACCTGGCCATGCGGGCAGCGCGCCTACTGGCCAACGAGGCCGGCATCGACGTGCCCGTGCACATCACCATCGACAAGGACATCCCTGTCGCGGGGGGTATGGCGGGCGGGTCGGCCGACGCAGCGGGCGCACTCCTGGCCTGCGATGCGCTCTGGGGCCTGGGGTCCTCCAAGGCCGCACTGGAGGACCTGGGCGCCGATCTCGGCAGCGACGTCCCGTTCGCCCTGACCGGCGGCACCGCGATGGGGTCAGGTCGGGGGGACCAGCTCGCGCCGGTGCTCGGCCGGGGCCGCTATCACTGGGTGTTCGCCCTCAGCGACGTCGGGCTCTCGACCCCCAAGGTCTATGCCGAGTGCGACCGTCTGCGGGCGGACCTGCGGATTCTCGACCCCGTACCGTCCGCGTCGATGATGACCGCACTGCGCTCGGGTGACGCCGAGTCCCTGGGGCGAGCGTTGAGCAACGACCTGCAACCGGCAGCCCTTTCGCTGCAGCCGCGACTCGAGGAGGTGCTGCGGACGGGGATGGAGTACGGCGCCCTGGGTGGCATCGTCTGCGGATCCGGACCGACGGTCGCCTTCCTGGTCTCCGACACCGAACGCGGTCTGGACCTGGCCGTGGCCCTGACCGCGTCGGGCGTGGCGGCCGCGGTCAAACGCGCCGTCGGTCCGGTCCACGGAGCCCACCTCATCACCGGACCGGCCGGATCCAGGAGCAGCTGAGCACCATGGCCAATCTCGTCTCGGTCGAACGCGCCTCGTTGGCGCTCGGCACCACCCACATCCTCGACGGAGTGTCCCTCGGCGTCAGCAGCGATACGCGCGTGGGCGTCGTTGGGCGCAACGGAGGCGGCAAGTCCACCCTGCTGCGGGTCCTGGCCGGGTTCCAGCCGGTGGATCAGGGGCGTATCACCATGCTCGGGTCGCTGACCGTAGGCATGCTCACCCAGGTCGACACGCTCGACCCCGAGGCCACCATCCGCACGGCAGTGCTCGGCGACCTGCCCGAGCACGTCTGGGCCGGTGACCCACGCATCCGCGACATCCTGGACGGCCTGCTCGGCGGCATCGACGCACCGGAGATGGGCGGCCTCGAAGCGATCGTGGGCCCTACGTCCGGTGGTGAGCGTCGCCGGCTGGCGCTCGCCGCGCTTCTGGCCGCCGACCCCGACCTGCTGCTCCTGGACGAGCCGACCAACCACCTCGACGTCGAAGGGGTGGCGTGGCTGGCCGACCACCTGGCCACCCGGCGTACCCGTCCAGGCACCGCCGTCGTCACGGTCACCCACGACCGCTGGTTCCTGGACGAGGTGGCCACCACGACGTGGGAGGTGGTCGACGGCCAGGTGAACACCTACGACGGCGGCTATGCGGCATACGTGCTCGCGAGGGCCGAGCGCGACCGGATGGCAGCGGTCACGGACGAACGTCGCCGGAACCTGATGCGCAAGGAGTTGGCCTGGTTGCGCCGGGGACCGCCGGCCCGGACGAGCAAGCCGAAGTTCCGGATCGATGCGGCCAACGAGCTGATCGCCGACGAGCCGGCGCCCCGTGACGACGTGTCGCTCGTGCGCTTCGCGACGACCCGGCTGGGCAAGGACGTCGTCGACCTCATCGACGCCAGTGTGACCTTCGGCGAGCGGCGCCTGCTGGACCGCGTGACCTGGCGACTCGCGCCCGGTGACCGCATCGGGATCGTCGGCGTCAACGGCTCCGGCAAGTCCACCCTGATGCGGGCGATCTTCGGAGACGTCGCGCTGTCCGCCGGCCAGCGCAAGGTCGGCAAGACGGTGTCGATGGCCTACCTGACCCAGGAGGTTCGCGAGCTTGAGAAGTTCGCCGACTTCCGGGTCATCGAGGCCATCGAGGACGTCAAGGCCTACACGCGGCTGGGCGACAAGGAGGTGAGCGCCAGCCAGCTGGCCAAGCGGCTGGGCTTCAGCGGCGGTCGGCAGCAGACCCGTGTGGGCGACCTCTCGGGTGGTGAGCGCCGGCGGTTGCAGTTCCTGCGGTTGCTCATGGCCGAGCCCAATGTGCTGATCCTGGACGAACCGACCAACGACCTCGACATCGAGACGCTGACGTCGATGGAGGACGTGCTCGACGGCTGGGCGGGGACCTTGCTGGTCGTCTCACACGACCGATATCTGCTCGAGCGCATGTGTGACCGGCAGGTGGCGATGCTCGGCGACGCAGCGATCCGGGACCTGCCGGGAGGGGTCGAGCAGTACCTCGACCTGCGTCGTGCCGCCCGCGTGTCCGCGGCGGCCTCGGGGGCGTCAGCGTCTGCAGGTTCGTCGGGGGGTTCCAGGGCGACTGCTTCGCGGGGGGCAGGGTCAGGGGCGGCTGCGGCGTCCGGGCTGTCCGCGGCGGAGCTGCGTGAGGCGAAGAAGGGCCTGTCCCGGATCGAGCGGCAGTTGTCCAAGCTGTCTGCGCAGGAGGAGAGGGTCCACATCGAAATGGCGGCCAAAGCTGACGACCACACGGCGGTGCTGGGGCTCAACGACACTCTGCGGGCCATCGTCGACGAACGCGAGACCCTTGAGCTGGAGTGGCTTTCGGTTGCCGAGATCGTCGGCTGATCTCCGTATCAGAGCTCGAACGGCGACAG
>JAYSQM010000164.1:0-1517 GCA_043721575.1 Phycicoccus sp. | reverse complement strand
TAGCGGGCTATTCCTGGACCTGGCGGATCATCTATCTGGGCTGCGGCATGATTTCCGGGGGCCTGATCGCGGGCCTGGGCGGTTGGCTACTCGTGCGGGGACTTGCCCGCACGCGAGCCCTTAATGCGTTTCCTCCGGGCCAGGAGCTTCAGGAACACCGCGCGCACGCCCTGGATTAAGCCGTTTTCTCAGTGAGCCCGTACCCCAGTGGGGCGCGCGTTGATGTTCAGCACCTCACCTGGCGTCCATTCGGTCGGCGAGAGCCCGTCCTGGCCGACATCTGCCTCACCATCGAACCGGGTGAGCACGTGCTTCTCGCTGGACCAAGCGGTTCTGGAAAATCGACGCTGCTTCGGGCACTCGCCGGGGTGCTGACCACGACGGAGTCTGGCGATTTGAGTGGCCGAGTCGACGTCGGCGGTGCGGCTCTCGCAGAAGCGGCGATCGGTTTGCTCGTTCAGGATCCGACGGATGCCATGGTCGCGAGCCGGGTTGGTCGTGACGTCGCTTTCGGTTTGGAGAACGCGGGTACACCTCAGGAACAAATGTGGGGTCGGATCCGCGAGAGCTTGAGGTCAGTGACGTTTCCTTACGGGACGAAGCACGCGGTGCAAGCTCTGTCCGGCGGGGAAGCGCAGCGGCTCGCGCTGGCCGGGGTCCTCGTCATGAGGCCCGGGTTGGTACTCCTCGACGAACCGACGTCGATGCTTGATCCCGTGTCGGCTGCAGCCGTCCGGCGGGCTGTCCGCGACGCGGTCGTCGAGTCGGGTGCCACCATGATCATCGTTGAGCACGAGTTGGAACAGTGGTTGGCCTTGGTCGATCGGATCGTGATCCTGGGCCCGAAGGGTGTCATCCGCGCCGATGGCCCTCCCGGGATAACGCTGCAAACCGGCAGGTTATCCTTGGCAAGCCAGGGCGTGTGGGTACCGGGCGTGCCTGCCCCCACTCCTGTCCTCATTCCCGACCAACTGTGCGCTCCGATGACGGCTTCACCGCGCGGGCGGGATCTCATCCAGGCACAGCAGGTCAGCGTTCGAAGGACGGATTCGGTCGGGCTTCATGGCGGTAGCGGCGGAAGGTCTTCTACTCAGATACTGACGGACGTGACAGCTGTCGCGCGGGCGGGCGAGATCGTGGCGGTGGTGGGGGAAAGCGGTGCGGGGAAGTCGACCCTGGCGGCGGCGATGGCCGGTCTTGAACCTCCGTCCTCCGGTGAGGTAACGGCCGCCCTGGCCCTGCGGATCGGGACCGAGGTTCGTCCGGCGTACTGGCGGGCACCCGATATTGCCCGGCGAATCGGTTGGGTGCCTCAACAGGCCGAGCTCGCCGTTATCGGACGAACTGTTCGAGAGGATGCCCTCGTAACGTGTCGGGCGGTCGGTCTCGACAAGCCGACGGATGAAACTCGCGTCGATGAACTTCTCGGTGTCCTCGGGTTGTCCGAACTGGCCGATACAGATCCGCATCACCTCTCCGGTGGTGAACTACGGCGCCTGGCCCTGGTCGGCGCAATC
>JAYSQM010000163.1:0-11026 GCA_043721575.1 Phycicoccus sp. | reverse complement strand
ATCGCGGGCTCCTCAAGCTGGGGCGCTCAGTTCGCAGGGCCGAGAAGTGCAGCAGCGAAGTACAGCAACGCCATTGGCTTCGGCAGCGCATCATTGCCTTCGAACGCCCAGATCCGTGCTCAGAAGCGCCTGGACGACGGCCATGCCCCGAGTTCGCAACGAGGGGGTCAGGGGTTCGAGTCCCCTCAGCTCCACTGCAGAGGCCTTTTCCCGGTAACGGGGAAGGGCCCCTTTGGGGTCGGACAGCATTCTTGTAAAGCAGTTGGCCTCATTCGAGGCCGTCCAGGGCGATGTTCTCGGCGATGTCGGCGCGGGCCCACGGCGCTTGGTCGGGTCGAGTATCCCGATGACGCTCGCGCGAGTGGCTACCTTGTGCGACCCTGACGGTTACACCTCGTGGGTCAGGAGTCGACATGTCCGAGGTCGATCCGACCTACCGCGACGAATGGCATCTTCGCCTCCACCACATCGAGTCCGGAGCCCTATCCGTCGATACGGCGCAGACCGACGGCATGTGCCGAAGCGAAGCCATCTCCGCGAGCGCAACCGGCGCCCGCAGTATTTGGATGGGGGAGACCCGCATCCGAGGTGGCGCAGTATCAGGTGATCACCACCACGGCGAATCAGAGACTGGAATCTACGTTCTCTCGGGTCATCCGGTGTTTGTGTTCGCCGAGGGTGGACAAGAGCGGCGGATCGAAACGAAGCCGGGTGACTACCTGTTCGTGCCGCCCTATCTGCCGCACCGCGAGGAAAATCCCACGACTGAAGAGGCGGTTGTCGTCCTCGCGCGCAGCACGCAGGAGGCCATCGTCGTCAATCTGCCTTCCCTATTGTCCGAGCCGGAATGAGGCGGCACGTGCTGCGGGGTGCAGAAGCCTAGGATCCATTCGAAGATCGCCGATGACAGCTGCGCTCGAGTGGTCCAGTGTTGCTGGTCGAGCAGTTTGCGCTGCATCGTGGACCAGAACGACTTCAAGACGCCGGGCACCGTGGGTGGCGGTCGGGTGAAGACAGGAGAGCGGTCCGCGGCCTACTCGAACCGCGCCGGATCCCCCGCCCCGACCCGCACGACCTGCGGGTACCCCTCGGACCAGTCCACCACCGTGGTGGGCTCCGTTCCGCAGTCGCCGGCGTCCATCACGGCGTCGATCACGTGGTCGAGCTCCTCCTTGATTTGCCAGCCGTCGGTCATCGGCTCCTCGGCGTCAGGCAACAGGAGGGTGCTGGACAGCAGCGGCTCACCGAGCTGGCGCAGCAGCGCCCGCACGACGGGGTGGTCCGGGATGCGCACACCGACGGTCCGCTTCTTGGGGTGCGCCAGCCGCCGCGGCACCTCCTTGGTCGCAGGGAGGATGAACGTGTAGGGGCCAGGCGTCGCCGCCTTGATGGCGCGGAACGCAGCGTTGTCCAGCTGGACGAGCTGGCCGAGCTGGGCGAAGTCCGCGCACACGAGGGTGAAGTGGTGCCTGTCGTCCAGGGAGCGGAGCCGGCGGATGCGGTCCGCGCCGGTCGGATTGTCCAGTTGACAGCCCAGGGCGTAGCCGGAGTCCGTGGGGTAGGCGATGAGGGCGTCGTCCCGCAGCAGGGCCACGACCTGCGCGATGCTGTGCGGTTGCGGGTCCCGCGGGTGGACGTCGAAGTACCGGGCCATGCGTCGAGCGTACGAGCCACCTCCTCCGGCCCGTCGAAGTAGTGCGCGCGCAGACTCGGTCAGTGCGTGGCACTTTGCCCTAACTGGTCGCTGAACGGCGCCAGGGCACGATGAAACCCTTGCCGAACTCCTCGTCCCACGCCCGGAAGATGTGCATCACACCTGTGGCGGCATCCTCGTCCAGACTGTTCGATGGCCCCGACGCCACCGCCAGCAGCCCGTAGTAGAACAGCGAGAGGGTCTGCTCTTCCGGTGCCTCTTTGTGAATCTCGAGCTCACCTACGACCGCCGGGACCAGCCGATTGACCAGCTGGGCCAGCCCATCTATCCCAAGAGCGGCGAAGTCATGGGCACCCTGCACGAAAGAGGCGCGTGCGGTTGAGATCTCGGGCGTCAGGGTCGGAGCTTCCTCTGGCGTGTACTGAGTCGAGTTGACGATCGCACCAAGGAGCGCACTGACTATGCGACTACCGTGCTCGACGGTATACGGCGCCTCGAGCGGGCCGGGTCCCATGAGATATCCGGCGATGTCGTCGAGAAACAGCACCTCGAACGCGGGCATGGTCTCGACGGCCAAACCGGCAAGTCCTTGAAGACTCGGCTGCTGCCAGTCCTCCGCAGGAGTTGAATCCGCGCTCATGTCTCTCCAATCGACGTGTCATGGTGGGGCCTTGTCATGGCTGTGGCTGTGGCTGAGCCTGATCGTCTCGACGAGTTCCTGTTTCGAGACCGGCCGCTCACGGTGTGAGAACTCAGGTGCGAGATCGGCTCAGTCGGCGTCGCCTCGTCCAGCACCAGACACTGAGCTGATCGGACATCCGTAGACGTGATCCGGTGTCATCAGTGCCCCCCATTCGGCCCCGCATATGCGACAAAGCCGATGCCCCGGGCCCCGGGCGAGTAGGGCGATGACCGGATCGCCTCCGACAAGCGCACTTGAGGCGAAGGTGTAGATGCTGAAATCGGTGTCAGACATGTCCTCCCGACGCTTGTCGACCAGCGCCCGGATGCGTGTCAACGCATACCGGGCCCAGTCGTGCTCGAGCTGTTCGTCGTGGCTCATCAGATCGTCCTGTACCGGCGAACACCCGGTCGGTAAGAGGGCGTCAGCCGCCGAGGACGGGTTTCCCGAACGAGAGGCCGGTTCCGCCAGTCACGAGCGAGGCGATGCCCAGGTAGAGGTACACCCCGACCGCGGCGAAGGCGAAGGCCAGCCCCCCGCCGAGTTTGAGCCACCCGGTGGAGGCGTTGAGGGTGCCGACAAGAACGGCGAACAGCGCCAGGTCGATGAGCGCGAAGAGCACGGTGAACGCCAGCGGCAGGCGCAGCGTGGCTGCGGTGAGCATCAACACGATCACCAGCCACGCGATGAGAAACAGCCCCTGCGCGCGCACCGCCGCCGCTGCGGGGATCGCGAACCAGTCGTGCGTGAGGCCCAGGACCAGCATTGCGTAGCTGAGCCAGAAGCCGGAAAAAATCCCGAAGATGCTGGCGACCGCGCTTTGCCCAGTGGCGGCTGCCCATATTGTGCTGATGGTGAGGCCCAGTCCGGTGGCTGCCGCGATGATGGGGATGGACGCGCCGATCGCGGTGGCTGGCACGTAGCCGACGAGGACGAGCCCGAGCGCTATCGAACCGACGATGAACGCAGGCAGCCCGACCGCGGCCGGGTTGCCGGCCAGGAAGGCGTTCGGCCCAACGGTCGAGGCGGCAGCTTGGTTCGCCTCAGGGCGGTCGAGTTCATCGTTGGTTGCGGTGGTGAGGTCGGTAGACATCCAAACTCCTTTGAGGAAAGCATGTGCCCAGTCGGATACCAGGCATCCCTAGCCGATAGCGCTGTTCGGCGGCGCTGCCGGGACTTGCTGCTTCACGCTCTGCTGAGACAGGTGTAACCGCTGGCGGGCCGAAACCATCGTGGCCAGGGCCAGTGTGAGGAGAACGGTAAACCGAATGGCGCCGACGTCCTGATCCGTTCATGACCGTCGACGTGCGACTCCAATCTGACACCGACGGCGAGACGGCGGTCGTCTCAATCTGAGACACCGTGCAGTGCGACAGGCCAGCTCCGGCGGGGGGACAGGTCACTGCGTGGCAGGGTTGGCCCATGCAGTTGCGCGAACCTGCCCACCACGTCAGCCCTCGTGCCATTGTCTACTGGACGGTGCGAGCGGTGCCGCCGTGGCTTTTCGTTCTTGCCGGCCAGTCGTTCTGGACCTGGAGCTCCCGGGACCACTCCGGTCTGCGGGTCGCTGCCCTTGCCGTCACCGTCCTGTTCGCGGCAGCGCACCTCATCGTCATGCCGCGTTGGCGCTACCGCGTTCATCGTTGGGAGGTCACCCACAAAGCCGTCTACACCCAGTCCGGTTGGCTCAGCCAGGAGCGACGGATCGCTCCCATCTCGCGGGTCCAGACCGTCGACATCGAACGCGGGCCGTTGGAGCAGCTGTTCCGGCTCGCGAACGTCACCGTCACCACGGCGTCCGCGGCCGGACCGCTGCGTATCCATGGGCTTGATCGCGCCACGGCTGAGGGCCTGGTCGCCGAGCTGACCGAGATCACCAGCCAGAGCGAGGGTGACGCGACGTGAGCGTGACCGGCACCGGCCGGGCTGCGTCCTGGCGCCGTCTGAGCGCCCGGATGTTGCTCGTCCACCCCGTCCGGGAGCTGGCCCGGTACATCCCTGCCCTCGCTGGCCTGGTCGTGGCCGGTCACACGGTCGGCGACGGACAGTGGTGGTGGTTTGGTCCTCTGGGCGTCGTAGCGGTCATCGCGTTGAGCGTGCTGCGCTGGGCGACCACTCGATACCGCATCACCCCCGAGCAGGTCCAGCTGCGCACAGGGCTGTTTCGACGCAAAACCATTGCCGCTCCAGCGGATCGGGTCCGCAGCGTCGACGTGACGGCGTCAGCACTGCACCGCCTTCTGGGGCTCGCGAAGGTGGAAATCGGCACGGGTAGTCACGAGAAGGAGAGCGGCCTGTCACTGGACTCGCTCCCGGCCGCGGAGGCCAAGGCCTTGCGGGTCGAGCTGCTCCATCGCAGCGCTGTGTCGTTCGGACCCGTACCTGCAGGAGACGCTGTTGCGCCCGGGGACCAGGACACCGAGCTGGCGCGGTTGGATCCCCGATGGGTGCGCTTCGCGCCGTTCACGATGTCGGGGGTCCTGGGTGCCGCAGCGATCCTCGGCGTCGGGTGGAGGCTTCTCGACCAGCTCGGCGTCGCCGCCGGTGACGTAGGACCGGTCAGGGGAGTCCTCGACCACCTGGAGCGAACCCCCATCTGGCTGGATGTCCTGCAGGGGCTGGTCGTGCTCGTCACCTTCGTCACCGTCCTGTCGATCGGCGGCTATGCCCTGTCCTACTGGGGTTTTCGCCTCTCGCGCCATGCACACGGCAGCCTCCACATCACCCGCGGGCTGCTGACGATCAGGGCCACCAGCATCGAGGAACGACGGTTGAGGGGAGTCGAGCTCGCAGAGCCGCTGCTGCTGCGGGCCGTCCATGCAGCGCGCCTGAGCGGTATCACGACGGGCCTGAAGTCCAGAGGCGGCGCCGATGGTGGCAGCTCGCTGCTGTTGCCACCCGCCCCGCTGGTCGTGGCGCGAGCCGTCGCTAGCCAGATCCTGCGGGACCCCGCTCCGGTGGAGGTCTCGCTGACTTCCCACGGCCCCGCTGCTCGTCGTCGTCGTTACCTGCGTGTCCTCTTGCCGGCGTTCGTCCTGGTCGCCGGAGCAGGGGCGGCCATCGCCTCCGGTGCTCCGCCATGGCTGGCCCTCCCGGCGATAGCGACTGTTCCGGTCGCCGCCATGCTCGCGGCGGACCGCTACCGATCCCTGGGTCACGCCATCGCCGGCGGCGCTCTGGTCACGCGACACGGCTCGCTCGAGCGGCGGCGTGATGTGCTCGAGTGCGACGGTATCATCGGCTGGAACCTGCGCCAGACGTTCTTCCAGCGCCGTGCCGGACTGGCGACGCTGACCGCAACAACGGCGGCAGGCAGACAGCGGTATGCCGTCACGGATGTTCCGCTGCCCATGGCGCTCTCGCTCGGAAACAGTGCGTTGCCAGGGCTGTTGGGCGACTTCTTCGCCCCAATCCCCCACCCCGCGGATGAGGCAGTTTGCCCGCCCCCTGCCCACGGACCTAGATCCAGCTCGGCAGCCACATCCGCATCTGCCACTGCGGATACGGAATGACCTGCGCGGTGTAGATCGGGTAGAAGAACGCGAAGCTGGCTACGCTGGCGACAACGAAGATCCCGGCAGCCAGGAGTCCGATCTGGCGGCGGCGGGGCGAAGCCTTGGGGCCGCCGATGCCCAGCCCGAGCACATAGGTGACCGCGAGCACCACGAACGGCACGAAAGCGACCTCGTAGAAGCTGTAGATGGTGCGGTGCTGGTAGTTGAACCAGGGCAGGTATCCACCCGCGAAACCGGCCAGGATCGCGCCGGCGCGCCAGTCGCGGCGCAGGGCCCACATGAACAGCAGGACGAAGATCGCGATCGTTGCGCCCCACCACAGCGTCGGCGTGCCGATCGAGGTGATCGCCTTGCTGCACAGCTCGACCAGGCAGCCGTCCTGGCCCTTCTTCGGCCCCTCGTAGAAGAAGGATGTCGGCCTGCCCTGAACCAGCCAGGACCACGGGTTGGTCCTGTACGGATGGTCCGACTTCAGGTTGACGTGAAAGGCGTAGATCTCCTGGTGGTACTGCCACAAGGAGCGCAAGGAGTCCGGCACCCACGCGAAGGTGGTCGCCCTGTGGGTCGCCGCCCACTGCCGGTCGTAGGCATCCTTGGAGACGAACCACCCGGCCCAGGATGTGACGTAGACGGAGACTGTCAGGCCCACCGTCAGCACACCGGCATACAGCCCGTCCAGCACGAGGGCACCCCACCACCAGCGGCGCACGCCGGCGGCGCGGCGCGCGCCCATGTCCCAGAACACGGTCGTCAGGCCGAAGGCAACCAGGAAGAACAGGCCCGACCACTTGGTGCCCGTCGCCAGCCCGAGGCAGATGCCGGCGACCCAGCGCCAGGGGCGCCAGCCGAGCCAGGGGCCGAAGATCATGGCCGTATGCCGTGTGCCTGGCTGACCGCTGGATGTGCCATGCAGCGCACCGACCTTGCGCGCCAGTACCTCGCGGGAGTGGTCGCGGTCGATGAGCAGAGCGCAGAACGCGGCGAACGCCCAGAACATCACGATGAGGTCCAGCAGACCGGTGCGCGAGTGGACGAAATGGTGCCCGTCGAAGGCTAGGAGGATGGCGGCGATCGTGCCGAGCAGCGTTGACCCGAACATCCGCCGGGCGGCGCGACCGATCATCAGGATCGAGATGGTGCCGAGCAGGGCGACCGAGAACCGCCATCCGAACGAGCTGGTCGCGCCGAAGACGTGCTCACCGACCGCGATGACCCACTTGCCGACCGGGGGGTGGACCACGAGGTCGGCCTCGGTGCCGAAGACGTTCGGGGTGCCACGGGTGAACAGGGCGTCCGGGGTCTTGATGCTCGTGGCCACCCGTCGCTCGTAGCCGTACTCGAGGAAGGAGTAGCCCTGCTTGACGTAGTACGTCTCGTCGAAGATGAGCTGGTTGGGTCGGCCGAGCTGCCAGAACCGCAGGAAGCCGCCGACCGCCGCGACGATCAGTGGCGCCACCCAGCCCCACAGCACGTCGGTGGGCCGGTATCCGAGCAGCCGCGAGCGCAGCTGCTCGGTCGAGGTCATGGCCGACATCGTATGCAGCGGACCTGCGGCGCCTTCACACCCCGCCGACGGCGTGGATCACGGCCACTCACGCGTGGATCGCCGGCGTGAGGTCGGTGTGTCCGAAGTCGTCACCCTTGAACAACAGTGGTTCACCCGTGGACCTGGCCAGGGCGTAGGAGAAGCAGTCACCGAAGTTCAGCCGGGCCGGGTGGCCACTGCCCCTACCGAAGTCGCGGTGGGCTTCCCTGGCGAATCGGGCATGCTCCGCGGTGACGTCGACGATCTCGATCCGGGATCGGGACAGAAACGGATCAAGCCATGCGGATCTCACCGGGTCCTGGGTTCCGTCGATGACGATGCTCAACTCGACAAGCGTTCCAGCCGACATCCGGACGACTTTGGCCGACGCCAGCGCAATCGCGAAGGGCCCGGACTCGGGCTCGTCGTTCAGGATCGCGATGATGGCGGACGAGTCCACGATCATCGAGGCAAACCCGTCTCATCGTCATACAGCCAGTCGGTGCTAAGGGGTTCCTCGCCCGGGCGGACTCGAGACTGGAAGTCATGGGCGATGGCGAGCAGATCTGCGGCGCGTGCCTCGATCGCTGCGGGACTGTCGTCGAGGTCCGCCAGGAACTTCGTCAGCGCCTCCTCGATGATGCTGGTCTGGGACTTGCCGGTCCGACGGGCAGCCTCCCTCGCCAGCGCGTGGACGTGTTCATTCTTGATGTTGAGGCTCATGGTTACACCTTTCTACCCATCGAGGGTGCCATTCTACCCTCGAAGTGCGTCAACGCACCAGCACCGTGCGACCCTGCTCCGGGCCTGCTTCCTGACAGGATCGCAGGCGTGACCAACTCCGCTGCTGGTGTCCTCGTCCTCGCCGCCACCCCGATCGGCGACCCGCGGGACGCGGCGCCACGCCTGGCGCAGGAGATCGCGACCGCCGATGTGGTCGCGGCGGAGGACACCCGGCGCTTCAGCCGCCTCTGCGGTGCGCTGGGGGTCAAGGCGTCGGGCCCGGTGGTCAGCTATCACGAGCACAACGAGGCGACGCGCACCGCGGATCTGGTGGCCCGGTTGGTGGGTGGGGCGCGTGTGCTGGTCGTGACCGATGCCGGTATGCCGTCCGTGTCCGATCCCGGGTACCGCCTGGTGGCCGCCGCGGTCGAGGCAGGTGTGAAGGTCACCTGCGTCCCCGGGCCGAGCGCCGTCCTCATGGCGTTGGCCGTGTCCGGGCTGCCGGTGGATCGCTTCTGTTTTGAAGGGTTCCCGTCGCGCAAGGCGGGGGAGAGACTGCGTGGGTTCCAGGCGCTCGCGCAGGAGGGACGGACGATGATCTTCTTCGAGGCGCCGCACCGACTCGACGCGACACTGGCGGCGATGGCTGAGGCGTTCGGCGCAGATCGCCCCGCCGCGGTGTGCCGCGAGCTGACCAAGACCTATGAAGAGGTCAAACGGGGCGGTCTGGCCGACCTGGCAGCATGGGCCTCTGACGGCGTCAAGGGCGAGATCACCGTCGTGGTCGGCGGGGCACCACCTGCGGTGACCGACCCCGAAACGGCCGTGTCCGGCATACAGGCTCGAGTTGCTGCGGGTGAGCGACTCAAGGACGTGTGCGCGGAGGTGGCCGCGGCGACGGGACTGAGCCGCAAGGACCTGTACAACGCGGCGCTGGCCGCTCGACGATGACGTGAGTCGAGCTGAGGGGGCGAGCCTCAGCTCTGACCCTTCAGCCCTGAGCGCTGACCAACGTAGCCACCTGTGCGGCTGCAGCCCGCAGTGCGGCATCGCTGCCTGACGACTGGCCGCCGTCGATGAAGCCCGCCTCCGCCACCGTGATGACCTTGTCCGTCTGCATGGAGGCGTATCCCGAGGTCGGCATCTGGGCAGGTGCACCGGGGAAGGTCTTGCCTTCGCGCAACAGGTCGTTGAGATTTCCGGTTCCGCTGCCGTCCAGGACCTGCTTGACCGAGGCGGCTGCCTCCGCGGATGCCATCTCTATCCGTGAGGCGACGAAGAGCACCGGGCGACCGCCGACGTGTCCGGTCGCCAGCGATCGGGTTGCCTTCACACAGTTCTGGGTCTGGAACGAGTCCTTCGTCCGCCCTCGCGCGTGGCCGGCGCAGTCCGTGATCACGTCCGAGACCTTCAACGAGTAACCGGCGGGTGCGGAGGTCTTGGGAGTCGGGGATGTCGGCGGTACGGCATCGGGGCCGAACGGGTTTGACAGGGCCACGGCGCCCCCGATGAGCACGGCGACAAGGGCGCCCGCAGCGACCAGGATCCGTCGGGATGGCTGTCGCATCGTGGGACGAGCCGGCGGAGCATCCGGCGGGGCATCCGGCGGGGTTTCCGGCTGGGCGAACGTAGGGGCGACCGTAGGGGCGGGGATCGGCGGCTGCTGTGCGACGTCGGGACGGGCAACAGATGCGGAACCAGAGGCGGCATGGCGCTCGGTGGTTCGGCGCACCAGCTCGGCGATGTGCGCCGCGGAGTCCTCGGCATCGGCGTTCGACCCCAATGGCGCCGGCGCATCGTGATGCGCGTCGCCCGGGGAGTCCATGTGCTTGCGGTGATCTCGTTCGAATCGGGACATCGCCTTCCAGCATGCCTGCCGTGAGGGTTCCGATCCAACTCTGCGCTCGTTCCGGCCTGGCTCCGTCAGTGCTTGAGGGTCGCGGCCTCAGCAGCGGCCTTGAGGTTTGCCAGCGTCTTGACCATGCCGCGACGGTTGACCTTCGCGCGGGGGCCGAACGCCTTGTCAGCCGCTGCGCGGTACCAACCGGGGCGCCGATCGGTCCACTCCTCGACGACGGTGCAGGTCGAGGGATCGGCGTCGTCGGGAACGATGAAGTACTCCCAGCGGGCGATCTTCATCGGCCCGAAGGTGATCTCGAAGGCCAGGTGCCGACCGATTTCGGCGGTCACGACCTCACCCTGGGTCATCCACCGGATCGACCCCGCCCTGTTGTGGCCCAGGAACTGCGCCCCTTTCACGGCAGACGTGGCGCCACCGCGCCAGGTGACCCGCTCGCACTCGGGCGACCACTCGCCCATACGGGGGAGGTCGGCGACGAGGTCGTAGACCGCATCGGCAGTCGCGGCAACGGCAAGGGACTCGCGTATGTCAGCCATGGGTGAATCCTCGCACCGTTAAAAGCCCTCGCCACCGCCACCCCCTAGGCTCGGGGTCATGAGCAAGGTCCTGTCTGCCGTTGCCTGGCCGTACGCAAACGGCCCGCGCCACATCGGCCACGTCGCCGGATTTGGTGTGCCCTCCGACGTTTTCAGCCGTTACATGCGGATGGCGGGCCACGACGTCCTGATGGTGAGCGGCACCGATGAGCACGGCACCCCGATCCTGGTGGCGGCTGACAGGGAGGGGGTCGGTGCCAAAGAGCTGGCGGACAAGAACAACCGCATCATCGTGGAGGACCTCGCCGGGCTCGGTCTGTCCTATGACCTCTTCACCCGAACGACGACCCGCAACCACTACGCCGTGGTGCAGGAGATGTTCACGACGGTCCACGACAACGGCTACATGGTCGAGCAGACCACGTACGGCGCGATCAGCCCGTCGACCGGCCGCACGCTGCCGGACCGCTACATCGAGGGCACCTGCCCGATCTGTGGTTACGCCGACGCCCGCGGCGACCAGTGCGACA
>JAYSQM010000162.1:0-13880 GCA_043721575.1 Phycicoccus sp. | reverse complement strand
GGATCGCGCGGGTCGCCAGCAGCACCAACAGAGCGCTCAGGAAGTAGTTGCCCGCCAGGTTGGGGTCGCCAAAGGTCAGTGCGGCGCGACCGCCGTCCTTGGCCGTGATGCCGGCCACGGCGTCGAGCCCCGCCATCTTGCCGAAGACCATGACAGCCGCCCACGCGATCCCGCTCCAGCACCAGGCCTGGAGGAATACGCGCAGAAGCAGCGGCCTCTGCACCGCGTTCGCGACGGCAGCCCCCCACAACAACAGGAACAGGTCCTGCACGATCGTGATGCCGGAGTAGGCGGCCCGCTGGTGGACCGCAGCGATCGACCCGGCGATCATCAGGATGCCGATGCCCAGGGAGTACGGAAGGACCACCTTGCCCCCGTAGCGGTAGAGCCACAGGACGGTCATGACCAGGGCCGCGCCCATGGTGACGTCGGCGAGCGCCGTGTTCCCGGGGCCGGCCGGGGTCAGGATCGGCACGGTCCAGAGCGCCAGGGCGATCAGGTACCCCACGAGTCGCGAAATGCGGGCAATGGGGGCTGCCTGGCGGCGGTCTTGAAGGACACCCACGAGAGTCATCCGACCAGCTCCCCCAGCAGCTCGAGATGTTGCCTGGCGAAGCCGTCATGGTCGCTGCGCACGGCAATCTCGGCCAGCCCGCTGAGCATCGCCGTGCGCCACAGGTCACGCGAGCGACCGGTGGCCTCGAGTCCGTCCCCGACGAACCCGGCGACGAGCTCTGGGTACCAGCCCCGTCCCTGCACGGCATAGCGGATGCCGGCGCCCCACCGGCCCGCGCGCAGCCCCGCGTGCCCATGTACGGGCGACCCGGCGCGGGTGTGCCTGTCGAGGTAGAGGGAGTAGCTGAGGGCGAAACGGACCCGGTCCCTGACCGGGTCCCCGCCGACCTCGGCATGCTCCCAGTCCACGACGCCTGAGACCACACCGGCGGTGTGCAGGATGTTGCCGCACCAGAAGTCGCCATGGACGAGCGCACCAAGATCGGGGCGTTCGAGTTTGTCCTCGATGGATTGTGTTGCCTTTACAACACATTCGGCAACCGCGTCGGATCCGAAGCGCGTACGTATGCCCTCCGTCCACCGGACAGGGAGTTCCGGCGGTACGCTCCGGCGGACCAGCTGGCGCAACCACCGGTCGGCGCGCACGAAGTCACGGCGGACCCGTTCCGGCTGGCTGCTGTGCCGCCAGCGGTGGTAGTCGATGACCATCGGCACGCCGGCGCGGGCGGTCATCACCAAAACGGTGCCCACCGGGGCGACGCGCAGCTCCAGACACCGAGGCGCAGTGTGGTGAACCATCGTCGGGTCGACTGCCGCCAGCGCCCGCAGAGCCCTTGCTTCGGCACCGACCGAGCGGCAGGCACCCTCGGTGAGCCCCACCTTCAACGCCAGCAGGGGCGACGGCGCTCCGTCGACGAACACCATGACGGTGGCCTTTGGGTTGGCGTCCCTGGACATCGCGATGACCACGGTGCGCGTCTGCCGCCCGGGCAGATGGTCGTGGACGATGTCCCGGACCAGGGTCCCGACCGCCGGCCCCATCGCGACGGCGGTCATCGTCGGCTCGCGATCACGACACGGCCGGGCGCGACGCTGCCAACAACTGCCAGGACGAGCCGGTTACGGCCTCCTCGCACGGCGGCCTCCGCCAGCAAGGACCCGCGACTGACGCCCGGTGGGACGGTTGCCAGCGTCGCCCACAGCCAGCCGAGCGTCGTCGGATGGTCCTCGACGACGAAGGACGCTCGACGCCACGAGGGCAGGACGACGTACTCCCGCGAGATCTCGAGCCCGAGCCGTGCTGCCTTGCGGCGCAACCGGATACGGCCTCCTGGGCGGTCATCGGTGAGGACCACCCGGGAACCGGGCGGGAGCCCGGCGATGCCCATTCCCGCAGGGAGGATGTCATGGCGCTCGGCATGCCAACGGGGCTCGAGGACCAGGTCGCCCGGCTCGGTCACCAGACGCACCGCCTCGGGCACCCCTGTCATCACGACGCCTGCGACCAGAGTCGCGAGGACAGCGCCAGAGCGGGCTTCGGGGAGTAGACCTCGTCGAGCACCGTCCCCAGCGTCTCCGGGGCGTACCGTGCGCCCAGCTGGGTGCGGGCGTTGAGAACCCACTGACGGGTCAGGTGCGGGTTGGCCAGCGCATGGTCGAGAGCACAGGCCAGGAGATCGGCCCGCCCGGCCGGGACGAGCAGCCCCGACTCCCCGGGGATCACGACGTCGGGGACGGCGTTGACGGCCGTCGCGACCACAGGGATGCCGCTCTGTTGCGCCTCGACGATGACGCACGGAAGCCCCTCGAAACGGCTCGCCATGGCGAACACGTCAAAGGCGGGCAGGATCGTCGGAACGTCGGTTCTGTTGCCCAGCAACAGGATTCGACTCTCAAGCCGCAAAGCAGCGACCTGCTGCCGCGCCGCCTCGAACAGTGGCCCGTCGCCAGCCCACACCAGCATCGCCCCGGACGTGAGCCGGGACACCGCCTCGATCAGGATCTCTGGCGCCTTCTGGTAGTCCATCCGGCCCACCGTCCCGACCACCAGCACATCGTCCGGGATCCCGAGCAGCAACCTGGCTCGTGCCCGCGTCGCCGGACTGGTGATCACGGTCGGTGGGTCCACGGCCGGACCGATGGTCCGAATCTGCTCCGGTCGGGCCAGACCGCGCCGGATCATCTCGACCGCAACACCCGTGCCGATCGCGAGGTAGGCGTCGGTGATCCGGGACATACTTCGCTCGATCTGGACATACGTGGCCCGGGTCAGCGGACCCTGGAACTCGTGGAACGGGAACCCGTGCATGGTGTGAACCACCCGCTTCGCCCCCACCCGGCGGGCAGCCACCCGGCCAAGAACCCCCGCCTTGGCACTGTGGGTGTGCACGACGTCCACGTGCCGCTCTCGAAGGACGTGGATGATCCGCGCCAGGGCAACGGCGTCCTGGCGGGGGCTGATCGGGGAGACCAGCTCAGGGATGACCACAACCTCCACGCCGTGCGCGCGCGCCTCGTCCAGGAGCGGTCCCCCACTGCCGGTGACCAGCGTCCCACGGTACCGCTGAGGATCGAGGCTGACCGCGCCCCGGACGGCGACGCCGCCAGCGCCGGCAATGCACCGGGTGACGATGTGGGCGACGTTGACGGCCATCATGCTCACGCCCCCGTGGGGAGTGGGTTCCCCCGGGTGGCAGCGCGTGAGCCGGCGATCAGGTCGGTCAGGTGGGCGCCCGGCGTCGCCGGCAGCTGCACCTCTGAGCACGGTATGCCGTGTGCCAGGTCGCCGGCTGTGGCCACCACAGGCGGGTGAGCCGGACCAAGGCCCGTTCCGAGCGCCAGGGTGGACGCGAAAGCCCAGTAACGACGCAGCTCGCCCGCGGCATACGTCCCCGCGGCAATGACCCTGGCGGCCTCACCACCACGAATCGGCACGATGTCGGCTTCGGTCTCCGACCCCCGGCGCAGCACCAGGACCCGCCCCGCCGTCACGTGTTCCAGTCTCGCCGTCCAGCCGGTCTCCCGCCGCCCGTGAGGCATTCGACGGCCAGTTCCGCCGGCCGTACGCAGGGGCTCTAGCACGCCGTACAACGTCGAGCCGAAGCAGACGCACAGGTTGTCGCTGACGGCCTGCGCCCCGGCGCTCATCGCGTCGGCCAGCAGCGTGGACTTGCCCACGCCGCCCGGACCGGCCAGCACAACTCCCTCACCGTCCACGCTCAGCGCCGACACGTGCACCGGCACCCCGCCCAGGACGCCGGCCCACCACAGGACCGGGTACTGCAGCATGGCTGCCCGCCAGAGCAGCTGGGTGCGTGCAGGAGCGAGCACCGCGAGTCCGCGTTGGCTGGGCCTGGGTCGCGGACGAGCCTCAACCAGGAGGGCGTCTGCGCTGGTGGTGAGTCGTAGGTCCACGCCGCTCGCGCAGGCGTCCTGGATCACGACACACTCCCCGCCCGCCCAGGCGCCCCTCGTCAAGGGGTGAAGTCCTTCCAACGCAAACGGCCCGGCGCCGACCTCGATCCGGACGTGGACGTCCGGCGAGGTGCTCTGCGTGACCTGCGTGACCTGCCCCCCGCACGCCTCGGCTACCCGCTGCCGCCACGGCCCTCTGGGGGCGTCGACCGCCAGGGTGATACCCGCGCTGCGGCAGATCACGCTCACGGGGTCCTCCCCAGCGCGACTGGATGGGCCACCCGGCGGCGCGTGAACCTGCGAGGACGGTCGTAGGTCACCACCCCGAGCACAGGCCAGTCGACCGACTCGAGCAGCTCCTGCACCGGCCGCAGCTCACGGGCACGGACCTTGGCCGGGCTGAAGATCACGATGGCGGGGTGCTCGCCCGGCTCCCTCCAGTGCCCGTTCAGGGCCGCGCACTGCAGCCGGTGGCTCGTCTGACCGTCCCTGTTGACACCCAACGCCTCGGCCATCTCGCCGGCCCGGGCCTGGTCGGCGCTGCGCACGGACAGGAGCATCGCCCGCGAGCTGCCGTGTCTGCGGCCGAGCAGTGCCATCCGGTCGGCGATGGGGTTCATCACTGCCGCGCGGGGTGGGAACTCCAGGTCGCTGAAGGCGACGTGTCCGATGACCGGAGCGCCCACGGCATACGAGATGGCCCTGGGGTTGCGCAGCGTGGGGCGCAGGGTCTCCAGGACGGCGGCGAGTCCGAGCCCACCGATCAGACCCATCAGCGCCGCGAGGGCCGCCGTCTGATTGGTGCCCTTGGACAGCGGGACGGTCGGGGTTCGCACCGCGTCGAGCAGTACGGTCGACGATCGGGAGGCCGCGGCGACGATGAGCTCGGAGCGTTGTCGCAGGTCGTCGACCATGGTGGTCTGGATGGCGCTGATCTGCGCCTGCAGACTCAGCTGCTCACCGGGGCTGGCCTTGGCCAGCCTGGGGATCAGGGCGTCGCGGGCCTTGGTCAGGATGACGATCGTGCCGTCGAGGGCCACGACCCGGTCGGTCTCGGCCTTGCGGTCCCCGGCGTTGGAGAAGTCCAGCAGCTGGTTGGTCAGCGACTTGGCAATGGTGGCAGCCCGGTCCGGGCTCTCCTGGCTGACCGCGACCTCGACAACCGGAGACACGCCAACCCTGCGGACATCGATGTGGTCGTTGGCGAACTGGACCGGGTCGACGTGAAGGCCGGCCTCGGCCAACGCACGCTCGACCACGCTGGGGCTGGTCACAATGCCCAGCGCCCGTGTGCTCGTGGCATCCGCCTGCACGTTGGACGACGCGAGCGCGGTGCCGAACTGGAGTCGCCCGACCGCCTCGTACATCAGCGGCTGCTTGCTGCCGAGATAGAAGACGACAGCCACCGGGAGCAGAAAGCAGATCGCGATGAGCAGCCAGTGGCCACGCACCACCCGATGGACGGCTTCGTCGATAGTCATGCGATTCCCCTGGTCTTGAAGGTGATTCGACGCTACGGCCTCGTGCTCTGGAGTGGTTCGCGCCGGGATATGAGCGCGATCTACGTCGATTGCACGAGGTCGTGGACGGAGGCCACCTCACCGATCAGGCGCTGACGTGACATGGCGTGCTCCAAGGGGTTCAGTGGAGAACGGCCATCGGACGCATACGCGCGACCGGCCGGACGATGCGGTGTTGGGTCAGGACGGACATCGCGGCGTTGACGCCTTTGTCGTCCAGGTGCGCGGCCCGGGTGGGCGCCGCGTCCGAGTAGCGGAATCGCAGGGTCGAACGACCCAGTGGGTCCGGCTTCGATGCCCCGGAACACTCGAACTGGTCGATCACCGTGCCCGCTCCATGACACGCCGAGTGCAGGCTGTCAGCACTGCTCTCCGCTGCCACCGCGAGGTAGGACGACGTCCGATGGGTACCGGGCAGGAGCACGGCCTGGCCAGTCGTCGCAAAGGTGGTGCCGGCCGGCATCCGGTCTGCCGGGTAGGCGCGGCAGGAGTTGTGCCTGTGCACGACCGCCCGCTGCCCGCCGACCTGCTCCTCGTACACCGAGTTGTGCGGGGAGTCCACGATGAGCCGGCCGGGTTCGCCGCCGAACATCCGAACGGCAAGGGTCTGCAGGGCCGCATAGGTCGCCATCCGGAAGGCGTAGCCGTAGTTCATCGCCGCCGCATTGGCCAGCATCAGACGCTGGCCGTCGACGCTGTCGAGCTCGACCGGCGGGCAGCCCTGGGTGAAGAACAGGCGCATCCGTTCCCGCAGCTGAGCCATCGAGCGGGCACTGCCCAGGTGGTACAGCGGCTTCTGGACGGCCATGGCCGCGCGCATGACCCGCGCCGTGTCCTGACGCCGCTGGAAGAGATGACCGATCTCGCCGGTCAGGACGCCTCCGCCGGCGTGGTACTGGATCGTCATCTGTCCCTCGCGGATACCCAGCTGCGACGCCGCCTCCTGGTCGAAGATCTCCTCGACCTGCTGCAGCTCCACGAAGTGGTTCGAGGGACCGACCGTGCCAAAACGCAACCGTGCCAGCTGCCAGGTCAGGGACGGCATCTCCTTGAGCAGCCGGGCGCCTCCCCCCCACTGGTCGAGGTCGAGACGACCGCCCTCCTCCACCCGCTCGAGCTCCTCGGACCGGACGCCATAGCGATCGACAGCGAACTCCCCACCCTGGACCGCCGCGGCCATGACGTCGCGGTAGGACAGGTCCCGGCGCCCATTGGTCGGGTACGGGTAGCGCTCCCGGACCGCCCGGTAGAAGGACTCGATGGCGTCCTCGGCGGGGCGGTCGCTGTCGAGGGCGATCAGGGCCATCCCGCAGTTCACCGAGGAGCTTGTCAAGGTCGGACGGATCGTGCCCAGCGTGGCCACGGCGATACTTGACGGCATCTCCATGTTGGACTTGTGGTGGAAGTCCGGCAGCACCACCGGCGGAGCTGCGAGGTCAAGTCCGGCCACACCAAGCGACAGTGCTTGCAACACTTTCGGGTCAGCCGGCAGCTCCGGGCCGTCGAAGACACGCGGGTCCAGACGCCCGCGCCCTGAGCTGGTGGCCAGACGTGACGGTTTCACCGAACCGGCCGATATGACGTGTACGTCCACGAGATCTTTCCCCTGTCAGAAACGCTCATGATGAGCGAGATGGTCACGATGGTCAGGTGGTCCGATGGTGCGAGAGGTCCCGGCCTAGTAGTCGTCCGGATACGGCGCGACGCTCTTCAGCGCAGGGATGGCGGCCGAGCATCTGTAGTTCGGCAACAGACGGGACAGGAGGCGCCACACGCCGTCGGGCGCGTTGTGGTCCGCGGCGTCGTAGAGACCGGTCAGGAGATCGTGGAAGCCGTCCTCGAACTCCACCCGCCGGGTGCTGTAGATCCGGGGGTGCTCGGTGGGGAGGCACTGCTCGGCTTCGCTGAACAGCGCCTCGTGCAGCTTCTCACCGGGCCGCAGTCCGGTGTAGCGGATGTCGACCGCCTGGATCCGCATGTGGTTCGCGAAGTTGGTCACGAGGTCGACGATTCGCACGGGCTTGCCCATGTCCAGGACAAAGGTCTCGCCGCCGGTGGCGATCCTTGCGGCCTCGAGGACCAGGCCGACAGCCTCCTCGATGGTCATGAAGTAGCGGGTGACATCGGGGTGCGTGACCGTGACGGCCTCGCCGTTTCGCAGCTGCTCGGCCAGGACGGTGAGCAACGAGCCGCGACTGCCCAGCACATTGCCGAAGCGCACCGCCGAGACGATGGTCGAGGCGCCAGCGGAGGACTTCACGACGAGCTCGGCCAGCGCCTTGGTCGCTCCGAGGACCGAAGTCGGGTCGGCGGCCTTGTCGGTGGAGATGAGGACGAACCGCTCGACACCGTGGTCAATGGCAGCCTGGACGACGTTCTCGGTGCCCTTGACGTTGGACTTCACGCCTTCGCACGGATAGCGCTCCAACATCGGCAGGTGCTTCAACGCAGCGGCGTGGAACACGATCTGGGGCCGGTGGTCGCGGATGATCTGGTTCATCCGCTCTCGATCACGAATGTCTGCCACGACGATGTCCTCGGTGTCCAGCAGCGCTTCGCCGGACAGCTCGAGCTGCAGCCGGTGCAGGTTCGACTCGTCGTGGTCGAGCATCATCAGCTGGCTCGGTTCGAAGCCGTGGACCTGACGGCATAGCTCGCTGCCGATGGAGCCGCCCGCTCCCGTCACCAGGACTCGTTTGCCGCGCAGCGTCTGCAGGACCCCGGGTGAGACGACGTGCATCTCGTTGCGGCCGATCAGGGACCCAACCTGTAGGTCGCGCAGGTCGGTCCCGACCACGTCGCGCTGCAGCAGCGACACGAAGGACGGAAGGTGACGGACACTCGCGCCCACTCTCGACGCGGCGGTCGCCATGGCACGGACCGTTGCCCAGGGCAGTCCAGGTATGGCCAGGACCACCACTTCGGCCCGCTGGGCGGTGGCGACCGCAAGCAGGTCCTCGAGGGTCCCCAGGACCGGCAGTCGACGAACCACCTGCCTGGACGGGTCGTCATCCAGGAAACCGATAGGCGCCAACCCGAAGGAGTCAACGTGTTTCAGGTCCCGCGCCAACGCGCGGCCTGCCTCACCCGCCCCGACGATCAGCGTCCGCAGCCCCGGCTGGGTCGTCGGCAGGTAGCCGATGTCCGTGGGCTGCCAGTCCAACGCGGTCGCCGTGCTCATCGCGACCCTCCAATCTCCGCCAGGGCGGTGCACACGGTTGCCACGTCCTCATCGGTCAGGACCTGGTCCATCGGCAGGGACAGCGTCTGGTCGAAGACGCTTTCTGCTCCGGGGAACCCGCCCGGCGGTTGCAGGCAGATGTGGCTGTACCACGTGAGTCGATGAACAGGTATGAAATGCACGGAGGTGCCGATCCCTCGCTCGCTCAGGGCGGTGATCAGGTCATCGCGACCGACGCCGAAGTTCGGACGGACGCGCACGGCATACAGGTGCCAGGCGTGCGTGCCCGACATGGGCCGCAGGGGCAGGGTCAGCCCGGGGATGTCCACGATGAGTGAGTCGTATCGCGCGGCCACCTCCGCGCGCCGTGCCTGGGTCGCATCGAAGCGCCGGAGCTGGGCCCGGCCGATGGCCGCCTGGACATCGGTCATGTTGGCCTTGAGCCCGTCCTCCTCGACGTCGTAGCGCCACCCGCCACCGGGCAGGTAACGGCGCCAGGCGTCCTTGGAGAGCCCGTGCAGCCGGGCTCTGCCCACCGTTTCCGCGAGCTCGTCGTCGTCGGTGGTCAGCATGCCGCCCTCACCGATGGCAAGGTTCTTGGTCGCATAGAAGCTGAAGCACGTCGCTCGCGAGATGGTGCCGACGACCCGGTCGCCCACGACTGTCCCCAGCGCGTGGGCTGCGTCCTCGACCACGTGGTCGAGCGTGACTCCGGCAGCCTCGGCCAGCTCCTCCACCTGGGTCGGCAGTCCGCCGAGGTGGACCACGACCATGGCCTGGACCCCGCCGGCCGCCCTGGCTGCGGCGGCCACGGTCGCCAGTGACGGCATCGCGGTGATCGGGTCGACGTCGGCCAGCACCGGCTGCAGTCCCGCGTGGACAATCGCCGAAGCAGCGCCACAGAAGGTGACGGTGGACATCAGGACCCGGGACCCGGCCGGCAGGTGCAATGCCCGAAGGGCGAGCTCCAGCGCCGCGGTGCAGGAGCTCACGGCGATGGCGCGTCGTGCTCCGACGTGATCGGCGAACTCCCTCTCGAACTCGATCACCTGCTGGCCACTGGTGACCCAGCCCGAACCCAGTACCTGCTGAACAGCCTGACAGGCTTCCTCACAGATTTCCGTACGGGTAAAGGGAACGCGAGACACAGGCATCGAATGTTGTTGTGTCCGTATACTATTCGCGAGCTCAACCATGCTGATCTACTCCCCGTTGTATGTCGTGCTCCTGACCTTAGGAAGAAACGACGACCGGCGAACCCCTCCCCCGGATGAACCGAGGTACGTCATTCGGCGGAATCACCTGGTCCTCCCGGACGCCGACGACTCCCGCCCGGCGAGCCAACGCCACTGCAGTGAGGGCGGAGTGGACGTTGAGCTTGTGCAGGATGCTTTGGATGTGGGTGCGGACGGTGTTCGGTGAGACGTGCAACATCGCACCAATCTCGTTGCGGGACAGTCCCTCTATCAGGCACCGCAGCACGTCGAGCTCTCGCGCCGTGAGAAGCGCGATGGCTTCGGCCTCGGGTTTGGACGACCTCCCTCGCTCCGACAGGGAGATCAGTACTCGGGTCAACAGATCCGCCGGGAGGTGTGTCTCGCCCCGAGCCGCTCCCCGGACCGCAGTGAGCAGTGACTCGATGGCACCCTGCTTGGCCACCCAGCCCCGGACTCCCATCTGCACTGCCTCGCGGACCCGGTCGTCATCGGCCGCCGCCGTGACGACCACCATCCCGAGGTCGGGCCATCGGTCGCGCAACCGGCGTCCGAGCGCCAACCCGTCCTCACCAGCAAGATCCAGGTCAAGGGCCACGACGTCAATCTCGTTGTGCGAGAACAGTTCCAGGGCCTCCACTGATGAGCCGGCCGTTCCGACGACCTCGAGGTCAGGCTCATCGGAGAGTCGGTTTGCCAAGGCTTCGGCGAAGACACGATGGTCATCTATCACCGCGATGCGGATGCGCTTCTGTTGCATCCTGAAAGCCTCGCGCCTGCGACGCCTCGTGGGAGCCGTCAGAGGCAGGAGCAGTCTCTACGTCAGGTGCACGAGAGAGCGCGCGTCAGCGCATGTGGACGGGCCAGGTCGCCTCTGAGGCGTGGGCAGTCATCAGCGCGGCCGCCTGCAGGCGCGAGTGCACGCCGAGCTTGGTGAGCAGGTTCTGCACGTGCGTGCGAGCCGTACTCCGTTGCACACCAAGCAGATCGGCCATCTGTCCGGTGCTCAGCCCCTCCATGATGGCGCGCATCACTTCCCACTCGCGCTCAGTCAGGAACTTCAGCACCCACAGTGGGTCGTCTTCCCGAGGGTGAGGTCGCAGAACGTCCTGAAGCACGAGCGGATCCACCGCGAGGTGTCCCTGATGTGCCATCTCCAACGCCTCGATGATGACCCCGACGGGCTTCTCCTTGCCGACGAAACCCTGAGCCCCCTGGGCGATGGCGTCCGCCACCAGACCCCTGCTGACCGAGCCTGACAGCATCACCACCTTGGTGTCGGGGCTCACGTCATGGATCCGGCCGATGGCGTTGAGACCGTTGCTGTGAGGGAAGTTCACGTCGAGCAGGCACGCGTCCGGCTGGTGCTCGCGGGCAGCTTCCACTGCCGCGTCGGGATCAAGGGCCGTCGCGACGACCGTGTGCCCGTTGTCATTCAGAGCCATGCTCAGCGCATCGAGCAGCAGCCTGTGGTCGTCACAGACCAGCAGTCTCATGAGGCCACCGCCCTGGACATCAACCCTGGCAGCACGATCCGCGCGACCACGCCGCCGGTCCTGCCCGGCTTGAGCTCGAAGCCGCCACCGCAGGCGCAGACCAGAGCGCGGGCGATGGTCAGCCCGAGCGAGTTGTTCGCGGGCACGTGGCCAAGCCCGGGGCCGTCATCGACGACCCGGATGATGATCTCGTGGGCAGTGCCGTTCACCTCAACGGTGACGTGCCCGCCGGGGCCGGCTGCTCGCACCGCGTTGTCCAGCACGCAGCAGACGGCACGGCTGAGGGCCACCGGAGCGGCAACCGCCATGGCGCCGCCAGCGCCGATGAACTCGATCTCGCAGTCGGATGTGGTCCGCGCCCGCAGCACACAGCGCGATGCCAGGTCGACGACGTCGACGCTTCCAGGCCGGTCGTCAGCAGCGCCACCGATCACTCCCTCGACCATGTCGGCCAACCACTGGGCCTGGTCGAGAATCCCGTCCAACCGCCGTCGAACGTCGCCACCCTCCGCGCCCGCGAGCAGCAGGATGGCCGCCAATGGCTGGCGCAGGTCGTGACATAGCGCTCGTACCGTGTCGAGACTCTTCGACGCCCCCGCCGGCTGCACAGTCGGTGTCAACTGGTGCAGAAGTACAGATGTCATGGCCTGCTCCCCTATCGTCAGCCGTGCGAGACACCCAAGTTCAGGAAAAGGCCTCTCACTCCCTGTGATGAGACTCATACCAAATCTTGAACCAGACTCATACCAAATCTTGAACCAACTCATACTAAGTCTTGGGCAAACGTAGAACCGCTGCAGTAAGCCGGACAATAGTCATTCGTGACTAGTGCCCCAGTGACAGGATGTAGCGCATGACCTACACCGGCGACGTGGCCTCCGGCGGCCCCAGCGACCAGCGTGACCTGCCGCTGCTGACAATCCGCAAGGCGAGCGTCGGGGCGATGGACAACAACGTCTATCTCCTGACCTGCGTTCGCACCGGCGCGCAGCTGCTCATCGACGCCGCGGACGACCCCGCACGGATCATGTCGCTGCTCGGCGAGGGCAACGGCAGCCTGGACATCATCGTGACGACGCACCAGCACTGGGACCACCACCAGGCCCTCGCGCAGCTCGCGACGTCGACCAAGGCCACGACCGCGGCGGGCGAGGCGGACGCGGACGCACTGCCCGTCATACCCGCTCGTCGCCTGCTGCACGGCGACACCCTCACGTTCGGCGACATCACCCTGGATGTCATCCACCTGCGTGGCCACACGCCGGGATCGGTGGCGCTGGCCTACCACGATCCCCAGGCGCACGCGCACATCTGGACCGGTGACTCGCTCTTTCCGGGCGGTGTCGGCAACGTCCAGAATGACCCTGAGCGCTTTGTCTCACTGCTGGGCGATGTCCAGAGGCGGATCTTCGACGTCTATGACGATGACACCTGGATCTACCCCGGCCACGGCTCGGACACCACACTCGGCGCCGAACGCCCACATCTGCAGGAGTGGCGCGAACGCGGCTGGTAGCCGCCAACGCCGCCTGTCGTGCCGACCCGCCATGTCACTGAGCCATGTCACTCGGCAGGTCGATGACCCAGTTCCCCACTGCCGCACCGATATTCGCGAAAGTCGGCAGCACGGTGGAGCCACGATCGACCCCGTCGGCCGGGCTCATGAGACCGGTGGCCGTGACGGCAACTGCTGCCCAGTGTCCGTCGTGCTCGACCAGCGCCATGTCGTGACGGACGCCTGAGCGCTCCCCCGTCTTGTTCGCGTGCCACACCCTCTGAGGCAGTAGCGCGGGCAGACCGTCGAGGAACTGCTGCTCGGCAAGGAGGCCGAGGGCCACCCGGGTCTCGGCCTCCGGCAGCGCCTCGCCAACCCGAAGTCGCATCATCACCTGGGCCAGGTCCCGCGCACAGGTGACATTGTCGAGACCGGCGTCCATGGCGGCGTGGTCCATCAGCTCGCGCCGGAGCTGGGTGTGGGCCAGTCCAAGTCGCCGACAGGTCTGGTCGACGGCCTCGAAACCCACCAGTGCGATCACCGCATTGGTGGCGTCGTTGTCGCTGAGCGCGACCATCAGCCGCAGCGCTTCGATCAGGGGAAGCTCCGTGACCGACGGCACCAACGACAGCGCACCGCTCCCGCCGACCCGATCCGGCCCGAGGTGGATGGGCTCCTGCAGCCTCGAGGCCCCGTCGGCCACCCGCTCCAGCGCGGTCACCAGGATCGGGACCTTGATCGTGCTCGCCGCGGTCACGACGCGCCCACCGTCCACATCGACGATCAGGCCCTCGGCGCCGACCACGACGACGCTCAGCTGGCCGGGGGCCCCTGCTGCCAGGGTCCGGATCTCGCGCCGCAGGGTCACCGACAGGTCAGACATGACAAGCGAGTATGCCGCGCATGCCCCTTCGCCGCCCCTCCGGCACCCCCAACCTCGGGTCGTGTGACGATGTCGGGCGTGAACAGCAGCAGGTACGTCACGGTTCCCGTTACCACGCTCTGGACCAGCCCGAGCGCCCCCCGCGACGTGGACGGGTGGGC
>JAYSQM010000161.1:0-2117 GCA_043721575.1 Phycicoccus sp. | reverse complement strand
ACCCTGGTTGGCGGCACGTTGTCGGGTGCCGCCGCCAACACGCTCAACTGCTACCTGGACCGTGACATCGACAAGGTCATGCACCGGACCGAGAACCGGCCGTTGGTCACCGGTGCGATCTCACCGCCGGCTGCGCTGCGCTTCGGGGCAGCGCTGAGCGTGGCGTCGACGCTGTGGCTCGGGCTCCTGGTCAACTGGCTGTCCGCGGCGCTGTCCCTGGGCGCGATCGTGCTCTACGTCGGCCTGTACACGATGCTGCTCAAGCGCCGTACCTCCCAGAACATCGTGTGGGGCGGCGCCGCAGGCTGTATGCCGGTGCTCATCGGCTGGTCTGCGGTCACCAACTCCCTGGCCTGGCCGGCGCTGATCCTGTTCCTGATCATCTTCTTCTGGACGCCGCCGCACTACTGGCCGTTGTCGATGCGTTTCAAGGACGAGTACGCCGCCGCCGGGGTGCCGATGCTCCCGGTGGTGGTCCAGGACGTGGTGGTGGCCCGTCAGGTCGTGCTCTACAGCTGGGCAACCGTGGCAGTTTCTTTGACGCTGGTCCCGATCGCCTCGATGGGCTGGGTCTATCTGGTCGTCGCCGTGCTCTCCGGTGGGCTGTTCCTCGTCGAGGCGCACAGGCTTTTGCTGCGCGCCAAGGCTCCGGAGAACATGACCGTCGCCTCGCTGAAGCCGATGCGGCTCTTCCACTACTCGATCAGCTATCTGACGATCCTGTTCCTCGCTGTCGCGCTGGACCCGCTGCTCCACCTCGCGCTCTGACCGACGCCTACCCGACCCGACCTCACCTGGCCCGACCCGGCAGCTTTGTGTGGGTGCACGTGTGGGTCCCGATGCTGTCGTGATCACGAGCCTGATCGCACCCACACGTGCACCCACACGGGCGCAAGGTCGCCTTCGGCGCCGAGTCTTGGTGCCCGACTGTCCGGAGTCTTCCCGACCCGACTCGACGTCACCTACGCCGGCGAGTTCAAAGGTCAGCGGCGGCGCAGGCTCAGCACGCCATAGGTGAGCGAGACCGCCAGGAGGCTGGCGCCGAGCATGTGGACCATGACGAGCACTTCGGGCAGGCCGGTGAGGTACTGCGTGTAGCCGACCAGCCCCTGCAGCAACGTGACCACGAGGACCGCGCGCCAGACCTGTCGAGGTCGCGGGTCGGATGATGTCAGGTGCACCGCCAACAGGACGGCAACGACGAGCCCGACGAACAGCATCACGGTGTCGGCGTGCAGCCACGAGATGGTGCGCGGGTCGAACCCGAAGCGTGGTGTCTTGGCATCGCCCGAGTGCGGGCCCGACCCGGTGACCACCGTGCCGAGAATGAGGATGACCGCACCAAGTGCAGCCGTGACCCACGCCAGCGACCGGATCTCGGTGCGCACCAAGGCAACCGGTGAGAGGTCACCCTCGCCAACGCGAAACAGCAGGTAAGCCGACACAGAGACGAGGACCATCGAGGCAAGGAAGTGGGCGGCCACGATCGCCGGGTTGAGACCGGTCAGCACGGTGATGCCGCCGAGGACCGCCTGCAGCATGACACCGACGAGTGGCAGGACCGCGACCCGAAGCAGGGCGGGACGACCAGGTGCCCAACGTCGACGACCAGGCGCCCAGCGCCAGACCGCGACGATCACCAGCAGTGCGGCGACGATGACAACTCCGGTCAAGGCTCGGTTTCCGAACTCGATGAGCTTGTGGAACCCCTGCTCCTGGTGGGGCACCGGGGTGAACGATCCCGGGACGCACTGGGGCCAGGTGGGGCAGCCGAGGCCCGAACCGCTCAGCCGCACCAGCCCGCCGGTCACGACGATGCCGATCTCGACGATCAGGTTGACCAGCAGGACGCGACGTAGCCAGGGGTTCGTCGTTTCAACATGGGGCACGCCATGAGGGTAGGTGCCGGCGCAGCTGCTTCGGGTCTCGGGGTTCGGTCACGGGTTTTCGCAGATCCACTGCCGCCGTCAAACGGGCAGTAGGGGTCGCTGGGGGCGAGTGCTTCAGCACGGATCAAGGGCGTAACGCCCGGTTAGTCGCTCCAGCGGAAGGTGCGTGAGGCAAGGGCCGTCGCCAGCGCACCCCACACGACCAGCACCAGGAGCGGTATGCCGGCC
>JAYSQM010000160.1:0-11607 GCA_043721575.1 Phycicoccus sp. | reverse complement strand
AGGGCGGCATACAGGTCTCCAGGCCGGATGGCGCGCGAGTCCAGGGTCACCCCGGTCACGACGACACGGGGGTCGATGACGCTGCTAGCGCCTTGCGTGCCGTCGAGCGTCGCTGGCACACCCGCACACTCAGCCACGGACTGGAGGCTGATGGCGTGCGGGGATCGGGGACGCGGAGTCGCGTTCACGGGTTCACCACGGGTGGACGTTACCGCGTGCTGGTCGGGCTCGGGAGACCCGACCCAGCGTTCAGGGCTACCTCTGCGTTGGCCGCAGATGCCGGCGCATCGTCGACCTTGAGCTTCATGACCGGCGGCGGAGTGCCGGTCGGAGGAATCTTGAACTCCTGCAGCGCGTAGGTCATGACGTCCTTGAACACCGGGCCGGCCGTCGACCCACCGAAGTAGCCGCGGATCGGGTTCTGCAGGATCACAGCGACGACGAACTCCGGCTTGTCGGCGGGGGCGAACCCGATGAAGGACGCGGTCTTGCCCGAGTAGCGACCATTGGCGCCGACGCGGTCGGCCGTGCCGGTCTTGCCCGCGACGCGGTAGCCGGGAATCGCGGCCAGCCTGGCAGTGCCGCCGTCGCCGACGACGAACTCGAGCATCTGGCTGAGCGTCGTGGCCACCGGCGTTGAGATGACCCGCACCGGCGTGGTGGGCGGCGTCTGGGCGAACGTGCCGTCGGCGTTCTCGGTGCCGGCCACCAGGGTCGGAGGCACGCGAACTCCCCCGTTGGCGACGGTCTGGAAGACGCCGGCGACCTGGATGGCGTTGAGCGCCAGGCCTTGGCCGAACATGACGGTGTAGCGCTGGGAGCCGCTCCAGTCCTGGGACCTGGCGAAGATGCCGGCGGTCTCGCCCGGAAACCGGATGCCGGACTTCTGGCCGACGCCGAAGCCCCGGAAGTACTTCTCGAGGGTGGCCGGCGGGACCTGCTCACCGACCATCAGGGTGCCCATGTTGCTCGACTGGGCGATCACACCGGCGAACGTCAGCCGCTCGACGCCGTGCTCCTCCGCGTCCTTGAACGACGTGCCTCCACGGAGCAGTCGGTTGGGAACAGTCACGGGAGTCGCCGGCGTCGCGACGCCCTCCTGGAGGGCTGCTGCCGCCGTCATGACCTTGGCTGTGGACCCCGGTTCGAACGCCTCGTCGAAGGCTTTGTTGTTGAGGTTTCCGCTGGCCTTGGCGATGTTGTTCGGGTCGAACGTCGGATAGGACGCAACAGCTGCGAGCTGACCGGTCCTGACGTTCATGACCACGACGGTGCCTGACTGCGCGAGCGTCTCGTCGACCTTCTGGGCAATGGCGTTCTGGGCGAACCACTGCAGGTCGCTGTCGATCGTGAGCCGAACGTTTCGGCCCGGAACAGCCGGGGTGATCTGCTGCGCACCGGTGGGGATGATGCGGCCGTCTGCGGACTGCTCATAGGTCGACTCGCCCGGCTTGCCCTCCAGCGCCTTGTTCAACAACAGCTCGAGGCCGCCGCCGGCTGACCCGTCACCGCCCACCCAGCCCACGAGTGAGGCCGCCGCAGAGGAGGTCGGGTAGGAACGCGTCGACGTCGACTCGCTGAAGATGCCCGGGATCCCCAAAGCCTGGGCCCTGCGCCAGTTCAGCGGGGTGATGCCCTTGGCGACATACACGAACCGACGAGAGCCTGTCAGCGTCGCGGACAGCTCGGCCTCGGACTTGCCCAGGATGGGTGCGAGGTCGGCTGCCGCCCCCGCTACGCCGACCTTCTGACCCTTCTTCTTGTACTCCGGCACGGCGCTCTGATCCGCCGTGACGTTACGACGCTCGATGCTGGTGGCCAGGACCACGCCGCCTGCGTCCGTGATGTCGCCACGCAGTGCTGGCACGGCGACGACGCTCAAGCGGTTCTTGAGCGCGGCGCTGGCCATGGTCGAGGCGTCAAGGGCCTGCAACCGAAGCAGCTGTGCGCCGAAGAGACTGAAGACGAACAGCGCTGTCAGCAGAAGAACCCGAACACGGCGGGCAGGGTGGGCGACCCTGATGCGCACTGGCCGCGATGGCCCGCCCGGCCGACGGGCAGAGCCGCCGTCGGGCGTCTTGGACGGTGGAGACCTGCGGAGCGTGGCCTTGCTGGGCGTGGCCTTGCTGGGCTTGGCCTTGCGGGGCGCGGAGGCCGACGAATTCAGGGAAGGCCGGGCGGCTGCCTCTTTGGGCGAAGGTCGGCGAGCTGGCGTTCCCGGACGGTCAGCGCGGGCGGCAGCTCGTGCCGGCGTGCGTGAGGACGCACCAGCTGCCCGGGACCGGGCGGGGTGGGCATCGTCCGGTCCCCGGCCTCGGGTCCGCGTCACGTGCTCACCTCGTTGTTGGCTTGGCTGTGGCTGTCGCTGGTGCTGCTGGCACTGCTGCTGGCACTGCCGCCACCACTGTCGCCGGCACTGTCGCTGCCGCCGGTGCCGGTGCTGGCACTGTCGCTACCGCTGGTGCCGGCCCGGTCGCCGTGACCACCGTAAAGCCAGGGCCCGGCTGCGCCGGTTTCGCCACGCCGATGACCGTGCCGTCGGAAAGCCGGAGGAAGGCTGCAGACTGCGCGGGCACCATCCCCATGCTGGCCGCCTTGGTCGCCAGGTTGGCCGGAGACTTCAGGGCTGCCAGGGACTGGGTGAGACCGTTCTCGGTGTCAGCGAGCCGACCGGAGGTGGCCCGCAGGTCGTGCAGGGTGAACGAGCCCTGGACCAGAGCCGTGTTGAGCAGCAGGAGCCCGATCAGGCCTGCAGCCAGCAGGGTCGCGCAGATGATGCCGAACGCGGCGCCGCCACGCCTGGGGGGTGCCCCGGTGACCACGCGCAGTCTGGGCGTGGTCGTCGTGGGCCGTTTCAGGGCCCGTGTGCCGACTCGTGCCGCGGACGTCATCTGGCTCATGCTTGGTGTCCCTTCGAGACCCGGGTTCGTTCGGCTGCCCGCAACCGGGCCGATGCTGCGCGGGGGTTGACGCTGATCTCTGCGGCGCCGGGCTCCTCGGCTCCGCGGGTGAGCAGGCGCAGGTATGCCGCATGCTCGGGGAGCTCGACCGGCAGGCCGACAGGGGTGCTGCTGCGAGCCCCGGCGGCAAGCACCTGCTTGGTGAGCCGGTCCTCCAGGGAGTGGTAGCTCAGGACCGCGATCCGGCCGCCGACCACCAGCGCGTCGACGGCTGCGGGAAGCGCCGTCTCGAGGGCATTGAGCTCGGCGTTGACCTCGATCCGCAACGCCTGGAAGGTGCGTTTGCCGGGGTGCCCGCCGCTCTTCTGCGATGCGTCAGGGATCGCCGAACGAAGGAGCTCGACCAGCCGTGCCGAGGTGGTGAAGGGCGCCCGAGCACGCTCGCGCACGAAGGCCGAGGCCACGCGCTTGGCGAATCGCTCTTCGCCGTACTTGCGCAGGATGCGCTCGAGATCGGCCTGGTCATAGGTGTTGAGGACGTGGGCTGCGGTGATCCCCCTGCTCTGGTCCATCCGCATGTCAAGCGGGGCGTCGTGACGGTAGGCGAACCCGCGCTCCTGCTCGTCGAGCTGTAGCGAGGACACGCCAAGGTCGAACAGCACCGCGGACACCGAGGCACGCCCTGATCGGCCAGTCAGGCCGAGGTCGGTCAAGACCTGAGGCAGTTCGTCATACACGGCGTGGACGGCAGTGAAACGGTCACCGAAGCGGGCCAGCCGCTCTCCAGCCAGGCCCAGGGCCTCGCGGTCGCGGTCGATGCCCACGACGCGTGCGCCCGGGCAGTGCTCCAGGACCGACTCGCTGTGACCGCCCATCCCCAAGGTGGCGTCCACGATGACCGAGCCCGGCTCCCGCAGAGCGGGTGCGAGCAGCTCGAGAATGCGGTCGCGCAGGACGGGGACGTGGCGGTCCTCGGCTCTCCCGCGAGCGTTCATCGTGCGTCTTTCCCTTGGCTGGTAACGGTTCTTGCAGGTGCTGTCGTGGTGGTCCGGTCCCTGGTGTCAGGTCTCCAACCGCTTCAAGGGGGTGCGGCCCGACATCGGGGAAGTGAGGTCGGGACGCGAAGCGGGTGGAGACCTGGCCTCAGGGGCCCGGCCGGTCGCCGGTGCACGATTCACAGGAGTCCGGGAATCACCTCCTCGGCCTGGTCGGCGAAGGCCTGCTCGGTGCTCTCGAGGTAGGTGTTCCACGCAGTCGAGTCCCACAGCTCGACGCGCGATCCGGCTCCGATGACGGTGCAGTCCCGGGTAAGCCCGGCGTACTCGCGCAGCGTCGACGGGACCGTCACCCTGCCTTGCTTGTCAGGAATCTCGTCAGAGGCGCCTGACAGGAACACGCGCAGGTAGTCGCGAACGGCCTTGCTCGTCACCGGTGCGGTGCGCATGGTCTCGGCCACCCGGACGAACTCGTCCATCGGGAAGACGTAGAGGCACCGCTCCTGCCCCCGGGTCACCACCAGGCCGCTGGCCAGACGGTCGCGGAACTTGGCCGGCAGGAAGAGGCGGCCCTTGTCGTCGAGTCGCGGGGTGTGCGTGCCCAGGAACACGGTGCGCCTCCCTCCCAGTTCGATGACTTGTTACCGGCCATGGACGACCACCGTTCTCCGCCATTCTCCACCTTACTCCACTTTGCACCACAGTCAACGCGATCTGAGCATGAATCTGATACTCAGCACCCTGTTTGCACAGGTCAACGCCATGTTCAGATGGTGGAGGGGAAATCACCGCAAGGTCCCGCGCTTCGAAGCCAGCAGGGCCGGTTCCGTCAGCCGGGCACGCGAAGGGCGGCCCGATCGCGTGCTGAGGGCACGGCATACGGTGAAAAGTCCTCAAGAAGTGACGTCGGCACCGGTGACGTGTGGAGTGAAGTGGGGCAGGATCAAGGAACCGAACGGGGAGGCACTTTGAGCGCGATGGGCGCCGCACGCGAAGGATTCGTGCAAGATCAGGTCATGCAGGAATCTTCCAGAACCGATCGGGCTGGGCTCGAGCTGGTGACCGAGGTGGCCACCAAGATCCGCCTGGCCATGGCGACCGTCATCGAAGGCAAGCCGGACGTCATCAACACCGCGATCACCGTCCTGCTCGCCGAAGGACACATGCTGATCGAGGACGTCCCCGGCGTCGGCAAGACCATGCTGGCCAAGGCTCTGGCCAAGTCCATCGACTGCACGGTGCGTCGGGTGCAGTTCACCCCCGACCTGTTGCCCAGCGACATCACCGGGGTCAGCGTCTTCAACCAGGACCTGCGCGACTTCGAGTTCCGGCCGGGCGCGATCTTTGCCAACGTCGTGGTCGGTGACGAGATCAACCGCGCCTCCCCCAAGACGCAGTCGGCCCTGCTGGAGTGCATGGAGGAGGGCCAGGTCACCGTCGACGGGCAGACCTACGAGCTGCACAGACCGTTCATCGTGATGGCCACCCAGAACCCGATCGAGATGGAAGGCACCTATCCGCTGCCCGAGGCCCAGCGCGACCGCTTCATGGCGCGGATCTCGATGGGCTACCCCTCCGCCGCAGCCGAGGTGGCGATGCTCGACAGCCACGGTGGTGCGTTCCCGCTCGCCGAGATGGCGGCGGTGACCGACGGCGACACCGTCGCCAAGCTCATCGAGACGGTGCGGACGCTGCACGCCAGCGCGGCCATCAAGCAGTACGTCGTCGACCTCACCACTGCGACGCGTGCCACGCCGGCACTGCGCCTGGGGGCATCCCCACGCGCCAGCCTGCACCTCCTGCGCGCGTCCCGGGCGTATGCCGCTCTCGCCGGGCGCGACCACGTCCTTCCCGACGACGTGCAGGCGCTGGTCGAGCCCGTTCTGGCCCACCGGATGATCCCGGCCGGTGAGACCCAGGTGGCCCGACGCACGACCGCCGACGTCCTGCGCGAGATCGTCCGACGGGTCCCCGTTCCGTCGTCTGCGCGCTGAACGGCATACGGACAAGTCAAGGTCCAGGACAATGACCCGCATCCGAGACGTACTCACCACTCGCGGCCGTGCCTTCGTGGCAGCCGGCCTGACCTTGCTAGTCGGCGGCCTCCTGCTCGGGTTCGCCGATATCACCCGTGTCGGAGTGCTCCTGGCCGCATTGCCGTTGTTGGCCGGCCTGTCCACCAGGCGCAGAAGCAACAGCGTCGTGGTCACTCGCACCGTTCACCCGGCCCGGCTCGTCGTCGACCAGACCGCCAGCGTCGAGATCGTCTTCGAGAACACCTCGGGTAGACGCACCCTGCTGCAGCTGGCCGAGGAACGTGTGGATCAGCTGCTCGGCGACCGACCACGCTTTGTCCTGCCACCGATGGAGCCCGGCGAGATCCGCGAGGTGGACTACCAGATCCGCTCCCACGTCCGCGGTCGTCATCGGCTCGGGCCGCTAACGTTGCGCGTGCGGGACCCGTTCGGCCTGGCCACCATCGCCGCATCGCTGCCCGGCTCCACCGAAGTTCTGGTGCTGCCCCGCATCGAGATCCTCGGTAGTGGGCGACCCCGCGGGGACGGTGTCGGCGCGGAGGGCGCCATCCCCCACATGGTCGCCCTGCACGGCGAGGACGATGTGGCCATCCGCAACTACCGCGATGGCGATGACCTGCGCCGCATCCACTGGCCGGCCACAGCCCATCGGTCCGAGCTGATGGTGCGCCAGGAGGATCGACCGGCCAGGCGTCGCGCCGTCATCGTCATGGACTCGCGCGCGGGCGGGCACCAGGGCTCCGGCACGCTGGGGTCTTTCGAATGGGCGGTCACCGCAGCTGCCTCCATCGCCGCGCACCTGTCCGGGCACAGCTACGCACTTCACCTGGTGAGCAGCGAGACCACCGCAGGGGGCCAGGCGACCCAGACCGTCGAGATCGACAACGCGCTGGCCTCGCTGGCCGTGGCCCAGCTCGGCACGGCCCAACAGTTCGAAGAGGTGCTCCATGGGGCGCATCCCCTGACCTCGGCCGGCGGCCTGGTGATCGCCATCGTCACGGACCACGACGAGGCCGTGCTGCGACGGATCGCGGCCCTGCGCCAGCCGGGCGGCACCGGCCTGTTGTTCCTGCTCGACTCCCCGAGCTTCGCCCGAGGACAACCCCAACCGCCCACGGGCCAGACGCTGGCGCTGGCCGACCTGGTCGCCGCTGCCGGATGGAGCACGTGCGTGGTGGGCTCAGGCATGACGGTCGCCCAAGCGTGGAAGACCGTGTCGGCACGCACCGGAGTCATGATCGGAGCCGGGTGATGAAGGGCCGCGGCGTCGACGCGACGCTGGCCGCGATCGCCACGCTGACGGCGGCCTGGCCGGTCTCCACCCTTTTGGCTGAGCCGACCTGGCTACGCGGGGCGGTGCTGCTGCTCGCGGTGATCGCCCTCAGCGGCGTCCTCGCCAGGTCGCTCGCCCTGCGTGGCTGGCAGGTCTTGATGGTGCAGCTGGTGTGTGCCGTCCTGACCGCGGGCGGGATCTATGGCCGAGGTCATCTCTGGCACGGTCTGCCGACCTTCGAGACCCTGGGGTTCGCGGGCAAGCTCGTCGGCGAGGCGCTCACCACCGCGCAGGTGTATGCCGCGCCGGCACCCACGACCCCGGGGCTCATCTTCGTCGTGGGTTGCACCCTCGCCCTGATCGCCTTGGCGGTGGACTACCTCGCCGTCACCCGCCGCTCCCCCACGCTGGCCGGTCTGCCGCTGCTGACCGCGTTCCTGGCTTCAGCCGCCAACAGCGGTTCCTCACTGCCCGTCATCTTCTTCGTCGCGGCTGCCGCCATGTGGCTCATCCTGGTGGCCAGGCAGGGAAGCGCCATCCTCCGCCGGTGGGGCACCACCGTGGCGGTGGCCCGCACCCCAGTGCGCGAGAGCCTCGACTCCCAGGGCGTGTACGGCTATGCCTCGATAGCACGGACCCTGGGTGTGGTGGCGCTGGTCGCGGCGGTCGTCATGCCCGTCGTGCTGCCCCAGCTTCCACCGAAGTTCCTCGTGTCCGGTCTCGGGCGTAACTCGTCGGCCACCGGCAACGGCTCCGGCACGGTTGGTTTCTCGCTGGACCTCGACCTGGCCAAGGACCTCAACAGCCGCAGCACGGCTCCGGTGCTGCAGTACAGGACTGCCGACACCTCGCCGCCTCCGCTACGAGTCGCCGTGAGCTCCTCCTACCGGTCCGACCAAGGCGTGTGGGCACCGGGGCGCGGGCCCCTGCCGGCACTGTCCAGCAACCCCGCCGTCCCCAAACCCACCGGGCTCTCGGCCGCTGTCCCCAAGAAACGTTTCACGATGGCCTTCGATCGCAACCTGCTGGCCGCGCCCTACCTGGCCGTGCCGTATCCGCTGATCGCGGCCGACCTGGACGGCATCGCATGGGGACTGGACAACCAGACCCAGGACGTCAAGGTGGCCACGCGCCCCGACTCCTACGCGCTGTCCTACTGGCGCCTCGAGCCCACCGCGGCGATGCTGAAGAAAACTTCGGTCGATGTCGGCTACCCCGGCGGTGAGGGCGCCTTCGACCTGGATGCGAGGTCCGCCAGCATCATCCGCGCCCTGTCCGGGCAGCTCACGACCGGCAAGGCCTCGGCCTACGACAAGGCCATGGCCATCCAGCAGTACCTGCGTGCCACCGGAGGTTTCACCTACTCCCTGACCCTGGCACCCCCGGCCAAAGACAACTCCGGTAACGATGCTGGTTTCGATCCTCTGACGAACTTCCTGGTCACCAAACAGGGCTACTGCGTGCAGTTCGCGACGGCCATGGTGATGATGGCGCGTGCTGCCGGAATCCCGGCCCGGATGGCCATCGGCTTCCTGCCCGGGAGCCAGTCCAGGGGCCTCTGGACTGTCACCGCATCGGATGCCCACACCTGGCCGGAGCTCTATCTCGACGGCATCGGCTGGACCCGGTTCGAACCGACACCGTCGCGGGGGGCGCCTCCGGTCTACGCCATCCCCGCGACGTCTGCCGGGACTCCGGTCGGCGGCCGCCCCGTGGACGACGCGAGAACGGCGGCTCCTCGCAACACCGCACCCAAGAATCTGGGCGATCCCTCAACGACCGACGCCACGATCCCGGATGTCGGCCTGAGTCAGAGCTCGGTGGTCCGATGGCTGACGCACGGGTGGGGACTGGTCCTGCTTGGATCTCTGGTCGGCCTACTCGGATCCCTGGTCGTGCCCACAGCAGCCCGTTGGCGTCGTCGGCGCGATCTGATCGCGGCCCGCACGTCTGCGGAACGGGTAGAGGTCCAGTGGGAGCTCCTGACGTCATCGCTGGGCGATCTCGGGATCGAGCCCGCGCCCAGTCGCACGCCCCGGCAGCTACGCGCCTACTACGACCGAGAGGCGTTCCTTGATGGTGAGGCCTCCGAGGCCCTCGGCCGGGTCGTGCAGACAGTGGAACGCTCACGCTATGCGGCGTCCGGTCCGATCCCGGAGGGCCTCGCCGCGGACGCCCGACAGGTCCTCAGGGCTGCCGCCGCAAACCGGCGCCGAAGTGACCGGATGCGGGCCGCCTTGTGGCCCAGCGGCGGCCTTGCCCAGCTTCGCTCAGTCAGGGCCGACCTCGCCTGGAGGGTTCGGGATCCCCTGCGCGATCTGGGCGACGTTGTCCGCCAACGGTTCCCGCGCCGCCGTTGAGCTGAGCACGGGTCCACTTCGGTCGGCCGACAAAGCCGTGTGGCCGGCATACCCGCAGATGTGCCGGCCACAGCCGGAACGGCTCGCGCGTCGGGCGAGCATCAGTCCAGGTAGTCGCGAAGGACCTGTGAACGCGACGGGTGACGCAGCTTGCTCATCGTCTTGGACTCGATCTGACGGATCCGCTCGCGGGTCACGCCATAGACCTTGCCGATCTCGTCGAGGGTCTTGGGCTGACCGTCGGTCAGGCCGAAACGCATCGAGACCACTCCGGCCTCGCGCTCGGAGAGGGTGTCCAGGACGGAGTGCAGCTGCTCCTGGAGCAGCGTGAATGATACGGCGTCGGCCGGGACGACGGCCTCGGAGTCCTCGATGAGGTCACCGAACTCGCTGTCACCGTCCTCGCCGAGCGGGGTGTGCAGGGAGATCGGTTCGCGACCGTACTTCTGAACCTCGACGACCTTCTCCGGGGTCATGTCGAGCTCCTTGGCGAGCTCCTCCGGGGTGGGCTCGCGGCCGAGGTCCTGCAGCATCTGGCGCTGGACACGGGCCAGCTTGTTGATGACCTCGACCATGTGCACGGGGATCCGGATGGTGCGGGCCTGGTCGGCCATGGCGCGGGTGATCGCCTGGCGGATCCACCACGTGGCATAGGTCGAGAACTTGAAGCCCTTGGTGTAGTCGAACTTCTCGACCGCTCGGATCAGACCGAGGTTGCCCTCCTGGATCAGGTCCAGGAAGAGCATGCCACGGCCGGTGTAACGCTTTGCCAAGGAGACGACCAGTCGAAGGTTGGCTTCGAGCAGGTGGTTCTTGGCATTCTTGCCGTCCTGGGAGATCCACCAGAGCTCACGCTTGAGCTTCATGTCGATCTTGCCGGCGGCGTTGAGCTTTTCCTCGCCGAACAGACCGGCCTCGATCCGCTTGGCGAGCTCGACCTCCTGCTCGGCGTTGAGCAGGGCCACCTTGCCGATCTGCTTGAGATAGTCCTTGACCGGGTCAGCCGTCGCGCCCGCGGTCACGACCTGCTGGGCAGGCGCGTCATCCTCGTCGTCGTCACGGATGACGAAACCAGCGGATTCGCTCTCGTCTTCGCCTGCCCTGGTCTTGGCCTCCTCACCTTCATCCTTGACGTCGGTTTCGTCGACCACCGAGTCGGCCAGCGCCCTGGAGTCGACGTCGCCGTCCTTCTTGGCGGCCGCCTTCCTAACCGCCGGCTTCCTTGCGGCCGCCTTCTTGACCGCGGGCTCCTTCGCCGGCGCCTCGACCTCGGACTCAGCCGCTGCAACGCCAGCCGACTTGGTCGTAGTGGTTGGTCCGACCGTGGCGGTCTTGGCCGTGGCGGTTTTGGCAGGGGCAGCCTTGGCCGTGGCCGTCTTGGCAGGGGTCGCCTTGGCCGTGGTCGCCTTGGCCGTGGCCGTCTTGGCCGTGGCGGTCTTGGCCGTGGCCGCCTTGGCCGTGGCCGCCTTGGCCATGGCGGACTTGGCAGGGGTCGCCTTGGAAGTAGCGGTCTTGGCCGTGGCGGACTTGGCAGGGGTCGCCTTTGCCTCGGCTGGCTTCGCTGCGGGCTTGGCTGCCGGCTTCGCCACCGTCTTCTTGGTCGCGGAAGCGGTCGCGGAAGCACGAGCTGTGGTCGCCGCGACAGCCCGATGTGCCGTCGCCGCATCCAGGGTGACGTGGATCCCCCGCTGGTCCAGCGAACGCAGCACAACCTTCATCCGCTTGGGGCTGATCTTCGCCTGCACCAACGCAACGCGTAGCTGCTCGCTGTCGACCGAACCGTGGGTTGTCCCGATTCGTACCAGCTCTTGTAGGGCCGGATGGCCGAACTCGACAGGCACCTTGGCGGGCGGGACTTCCACAGACAGGGATGAAACGTTCGACACAGTCGACACCGACTACCTTTCGTCGCGAGGCTGTTGCAACCCGTGGGCCAGTCGCCGACGCGGAAGCGTGAACGGTGACCTGTGATGGGGCGGAGGAGTTCGCGGTGACCGGTCCGGCGGGGGCTTTCCGGTCGCGCTCATGACCATTGTAAAACGT
>JAYSQM010000159.1:0-1750 GCA_043721575.1 Phycicoccus sp. | reverse complement strand
CCGAAGCGCCTGCCGAAGCCGAAGCGCCCGCCACCTGCTGAACGGCCCTGACGATGTTCTGGTAGCCCGTGCATCGGCACAGGTTGCCCTCGAGGCCCTCGCGGATCTCGGTCTCGGTGGGGTTGGGGTTGTCGCCCAGCAGGTCGATCGAGGACATGATCATGCCCGGCGTGCAGAAGCCGCACTGGAGGGCGTGACACTCGTGGAAGGCCTGTTGCATCGGATGCAGGGCGCCGTCGCGCGCCAGTCCCTCGATGGTGGTGACGTCGTGGCCGTCGGCCTGAACCGCCAGCATCGTGCAGGACTTGACGCTGCGGCCGTCGAGGTGAACGGTGCAGGCACCGCAGTTGGTCGTGTCGCACCCGATGACCGTGCCGGTCTTGCCGAGCTGGTCACGCAGATACTGCACGAGCAGGGTGCGATTCTCGACCTCGTCGGAGTACGCAACACCGTCCACGTTAACGCTGATTCGGGTCATTCCTGGCCTACCCTCCACAGTCGCCGGCGGATCTGGCTCCCCGCCGCGGCGACCAAGTGCAGTGGGGTATGGGTCCAAGACAACCGTGCTGGGACCACGGATACAAGGGCTGGCAGCCTTGACTTCAGATCAGGTGAACAGATCAGGGCGCCGCACCTCGGCCGATGTCAGGTCAGATGCTGCTCATGGTGGATGCGCCCATCCATCCGGGCCAGGCGTCCGCCGTCCCCGCCCCACCGCAGGGCGATGATCTCGGCGGCGATGGAGACGGCCGTCTCCTCGGGAGTCCGCGCGCCGAGGTCGAGCCCGATCGGGCTGGACAGGTGGGCCAGCTCCTCCTCGCTCAGCCCTGCCTCGCGCAGTCGAACCAACAGGTCGGCATGGGTGCGCCGTGACCCCATTGCCCCGACGTAGGCCACGTCCGGCAGCCGCAGAGCGACCTCCAGCAGCGGCACGTCGAACTTGGGGTCGTGGGTGAGCACACACATCACGGTGCGCGGGTCGATGGCTCCGGCCGCCGCCTGTTCGCGCAGGTAGCGGTGCGGCCACGCCACGACCACCTCGTCAGCGTGGGGGAACCGCGAGACCGTCGCAAAGACCGGCCGGGCGTCGCAGACCGTCACGTGATAGCCGAGGAAGGACCCCAGCCGTGCCACGGCTGCGGCGAAGTCGATCGCGCCGAAGACGAGCATCCGCGGCTTGGGTGCGTAGGCGGCGCAGAAGACGCGCATGCCCTCGCCCCTGCGCTGGCCGTCCGGACCGTAGGTGAGCAGCTCGCTGCGGCCGCTGGCCAGCAGCCCCCGCGCATCATCAGCGACCGCTGCCTGCGCCCGGTCGGAGCCCAGGCTGCCCTCAAGCGGTATGCCGCCCTGTTCGGGCCGCACGACCAGTCGCCTGCCCACCCACGCCGGATCCGGATGCTCGACCACGGTCACCACGGCGACCGGGCGCCCCGCTTCGATGTCCTCGGCCACCGCGCCGAGCTGGGGGAACGTCTCCTGCGACACCTTCTCCACGAACACGTCCAGGATGCCGCCACAGGTCAGGCCCACGGCGAAGGCGTCGTCGTCGCTGACGCCGTAGCGCTGCAGCACCGGCTGGCCGTCGGCCACCACCTGCTGGGCCAGCTCGTAGACCGCGCCCTCGACACACCCGCCGGAGACCGAACCGACGGCGCTCTTGTCCGGGCCGACCAGCATGGACGCACCGGGCGGGCGTGGGGCCGAGCGCCACGTCCCGACCACGGTCCCGACACCGGTCGTCAGGCCGCCG
>JAYSQM010000158.1:0-2796 GCA_043721575.1 Phycicoccus sp. | reverse complement strand
GGCAGTGACACCCGCGCAGCCCGGCCGCCGGGAGCGGGCTCGGCCTCCAGGACGCTTACGCGGCGGCCGGCGCCAGCCAGATGCAGGGCTGCCGACAGGCCCGCCAGGCCGGCGCCGACGACCACCACGTGGTCGGGGGTCACGCTGCGATGGGAACGCGCGCTGTGATGGGACCGCGTGGTCGCTGGGCCGCTCACGCGGAGCGGGCGGTCGAGACGTCGATGAGGGCGTCCAGCGCCGCCAGGCCCTCATCGGTCAGTCCGGTGGTCGAGTGCAGGGCCGCGCGAGCCGCCGCGCTGAGGTCCAGGATCATCTGCTCGACGCGCTCGAGGGCACCACTGACGGTGATCGCGGCCCGGAGCTCGTCAACGCCGCGCTCGTCCAGATCCTGCACACCGAGCAGCTTCTCGAACAGTGCGACGCTGGTCGGGCCGGCGTGCTCCAGTGCCAGAGCGACCAGGACCGTGCATTTGCCCTCGCGCAGGTCGTCGCCGGCGGGTTTGCCCGTCTGGGCGGGGTCCCCGAAGACACCCAGCACGTCGTCCCGCAGCTGGAAGGCCTCGCCCAGGTCGAGCCCATAGGCCGAGAGTGCGTCACGGTCGGTCGCGCTGACATCTGCCGCCGCGGCCCCGATGAGCAGGGGGTGCTCGATGCTGTACTTGGCGCTCTTGTATCGAATCACCCTGCGGGCGCGAGCGATCCGCTGGTCGGTGGTCAGCGCGTCCCAGCCGCGGACGGACTCCAGGACATCGAGGAACTGCCCGCCCATCAGCTGCGTGCGCATCCGGTCGAAGACCGGACGAGCGCGGGTCAGCTCGGCCGCGGGCAGCCCCGAGGTCGCAAAGAGCTCGTCGGTCCAGGTCAGGCACAGGTCGCCGGCCAGGATGGCACCGGCCACACCGAAGCGGTCGCCGCTGCCGGCCCAGCCCGCGGCCGCATGCTCATCAGCCAGGCGCCGGTGTGCCGCGGGCATCCCGCGTCGGGTGTCGCTGTCGTCCATGACGTCGTCGTGCAGCAGGGCCGCGGCCTGGAAGAACTCCATCGCCGTCGCGGCGCGGATGACGGCCTCGCTGTCCGGTCCACCGCCGGCGCGATAACCCCAGTAGAGGAAGGCCGCCCGGAGTCGTTTGCCGCCCTGCAGCAGGGCGCCGACCGCAGCCACCAACGGGGTGAGGTCGTCGCCGATCTCGGACAGGACCCGGGACTGGGAGGAGATTTCGGCGTCGACCGCGACCTGCACGCGTGCGCGCAGATCACTGGTGTCCAGTGGACTGGACTCCATTGGATTCGACAAGGGTCCTCCCGGATGGTGAGTGTCCTGAGCCTACGTGCCTGCCGGTCGCCTACTCTGGCCGGTATGGCGCACGGAACCCCCTCGACCCTCCCGCAGGCCGAGCACCTGACCCGCTCGATTCCGCGGGTGCTGGCGCAGGAGGGCACGTCATACAGCTTCGAGTTCTTCCCGCCCAAGGACGACGCCGCCGAGCAGAGTCTGTGGGAGGCGATCCGTCGGCTGGAACGCATCCGTCCGACGTTCGTCTCGGTGACCTACGGGGCCGGGGGCTCCACCCGTGACCGCACCGTGCGGGTGACGGGCCGGATCGCGCGCGAGACGACGCTGACACCGATGGCTCACCTGACCTGTGTCGGGTCGTCCGTGGCCGAGCTGCGTCAGGTCGTGGGGGAGTATGCCGGTGCAGGGGTCCGCAACGTTCTCGCCCTGCGCGGAGACCCGCCAGGCGGCCCCGGGACTCCCTGGGCGCCCCACGCCGAAGGTCTCAACCACGCGGACGAGCTCGTTGCCCTGGTTCGCTCGCTGGGCAGCTTCACCGTCGGTGTGGCCGCGTTCCCCGACCAGCACCCGGAGTCCTCGAGCCTGGACCAGGACGCCGACGTGCTCGTGCGCAAGGCCGATGCCGGGGCCGAGTTTGCGGTCACCCAGTTCGTCTTCGACGCCGACAGCTATGTGCGGCTGCGCGACCGGGTGGTCGCACGCGGACGCGATCTGCCGATCATCCCCGGGCTGATGCCGGTGACGAACTTTGCGCAGGTACGCCGGATGGCCGAGCTGTCCGGTACGCCGCTGCCTGCCGCTGTGGTCTCGCGGCTGGAGGCGGTGGCCGATGACCCTCCCGCGATCCGTGAGGTGGGTGTGCAGATCGCCACCGAGCTGTCCCAGCGACTGTTGGCCGAGGGCGCGCCGGGCCTGCACTTCTACACGATGAACCGATCGTTGGCCACGCTCGAGGTCTACGCCAACCTCGGGGTTGCTGCGTCTCTCAGAAGGTCGGGTCGGGACGGAAGTCGTCCGTAGGCTCGACCGCGGTGGCCGGAGGTGCTGCTACGACCCTCGGGGCCCTTGCGGTCCCGACCCTATTCCCGGGAGGTGGGCGGCTCGCGGGTGTCGCCGACTCGGTCGTATCGCCGGATGAACCTGCGGATGCGCCCCAGCAGGAAGACCACAAGCACGACGCCGATGACCAGCAGGACTGCGGCGACCGAGGCTGCTGCCCAGGGGTGAAATGCGGCGAGGGTGACCACCCCGGCGACGGTGACGTCCTCGGCCGTGCTCACAGCCACGTTGCTCGCGGGTTCAGGTGAGCTGTTGACGGCGACCCTGAGCCCCGCCTTGACCGCGTGGCTGGCCAGGGCGCTGAAGCCGCCCGCTGCCGCTGAGACCGCAGCGTCCAGGCTGGAGGACTCATGACCCAACAGGTAGCCCAGCGTGGCTCCCACGGCTGGGCGCACCACGGTGTGGATGGCGTCCCAGGTCGAGTCGAGGTAGGGGATCTTGTC
>JAYSQM010000157.1:0-1071 GCA_043721575.1 Phycicoccus sp. | reverse complement strand
ACGAGCAGCCCGCACAGCAGGAACTGCGGCAGGACGAAGGCCGGCATGAACTGGACGGCCTGGAACTCCGTGCGTGCGAAGGCACTGACGAACAACCCGGTCGCGGCGCCGAGGACGGCGTCGACCACAGCCACGACGACGAGCAACCAGCGCGGACCAGCGACATCGAGCCCGAACACCCAGATCGCGAATCCTGTTGCCACCAAAGCCTGCACGACCGCGAGCGCACCGAAGGCCAAGGCGTAGCCGGCGAGAAAGTCACCCTTGCCCAGCGGTGTCGACAGCAGCCGCTCAAGGGTGCCCGATGACCTCTCGCGCAGCGTCGTGACGCTGGTGACCAGGAACATCACGACGAACGGGAAGACACCCAGCAATGGCGCGCCGATGCTGTCGAACACTTTGGTGCCGTTGAAGATCCAGGCCAGCAGGCCGATCAGCACGGACGGCACCACGATCAGCAGGCCCAGGGTGCGGTGGTCGCCGCGGACCTGCTGCAGCACCCGTCGTGCAGTCGCGAGCGTGAGCCGGGGGTTCATGCCGCCACCTCGTTTTCGATCAGGGCGAGAAAGGCGCGTTCGGCGTCGGGAGCCCCGGTGCGGGCGAGCAACCCGTCCGGGGTGTCGTCGGCGAGCAGGCGGCCATCGCGCAGCAGCAGCAGCCGGTCGCACCGGGTCGCCTCGTCCATCACGTGGCTCGACACCAGCAGCGTGGTGCCGTCGGCGGCGAGGCGGTGGAACAGCGCCCAGAGGTCGCGGCGCAGCACCGGGTCGAGCCCGACCGTAGGCTCGTCGAGGACCAGCAGCTCGGGGGACCCGACCAGTGCTGCCCCCAGTGAGACGCGCGAGCGCTGACCGCCAGAGAGCCGGTCCACCAGCGAGTCGGCGTCACTCGTCAGGTCGACCGCCGCGATGGTGCGCTCGACCGCTTCGCGCGGGGCACCCACGAGAGCAGCGAAGTAGGTGAGGTTCGCGCGGACGGTCAGGTCGGCATACACGCTCAGCTCCTGGGTGAGATAACCCACGCGCGACCGCAGACCGGGCGACCCGGCGGGCTCCCCCAGGACCGTGACGG
>JAYSQM010000156.1:0-5735 GCA_043721575.1 Phycicoccus sp. | reverse complement strand
GAGCCCCATCCTCAAGCAGATGGTCACCGGCGGGCTCAAGGGGCGCAAGACCGGGCGCGGCTTCTACACCTACGACGAGGCCGGCAGCTCCACCGTCGTCGCCGACCACCTGACGCCGCTCGCCGCCGGCGCCCACGAGGGTGGCCTGCGATCGGTGAGAACCATTGGTGTCGTTGGCTCCGGCACGATGGCGACCGGAATCATCGAGGTGTTCGCCAAGGCCGGGTATGCCGTGACGTATGTCGCGCGTTCCGCGGCCAAGGTCGAGGCGGTCAAGGCCGCCATCGCCAAAAGCATGGAGAAGGCGGTCCAGCGCGGCAAGCTCACGGCGGACGACCGTGATGCGGTCGCAGGGCGGCTGAACGGCAGCACGGCGCTGGAGGACCTGGCCCAGGTCGACCTGGTGGTAGAGGCCGTCGTGGAGGATCTCAAGGTCAAGCAGGCGCTGTTCGAGAACCTCGACGAGATCTGCAAGCAGGGCGTGATCCTGGCCACGACCACCTCCTCGCTGCCGGTCATCGAGTGCGCCGCGGCGACCAGGCGCCCGCAGGACGTCGTGGGCATGCACTTCTTCAACCCTGCCCAGGTCATGAAGCTCGTCGAGGTCGTCCACACTGTCTCGACCGCGGATGACGTCGTGGCCACGGTGCAGGACCTGTGCCGGGCGATCGGCAAGCATCCGGTGACCTGTGGGGATCGTTCCGGCTTCATCGTCAACGCCTTGCTCTTCCCCTACCTCAACGACGCGGTCAAGATGCTCGAGGCGCACTACGCCAGCGCCGATGACATCGACACCGCGATGAAGACCGGCTGTGGCTACCCGATGGGTCCGTTCGAGCTTCTCGACGCGGTCGGCCTCGACGTCTCCCTCGCCATCCAGCGTGAGCTCTACCTGGAGTTCCGGGAGCGTGGGTTCAGCCCCGCGCCGCTGCTCGAGCAGCTCGTCACCGCCCGCTACCTCGGCCGCAAGGTGGGGCGCGGGTTCCGCACCTACGCCTGACCAGCCCGACGTCGGAGCGGAGCGAAGGATTTTGGGCGTGTCAGCACCCACCATCCTTCGCTCAGTTCAGGGGATCACTACTGCTGCGCGCGCAGGGACCACTCCACACCCTCGGTTGCCGTGACCGAGAGAGTCAATTCCCCGGAGTTCGCCTGGGTCATCTGATTGGCGCTCGGCTGCACCACGTCGCTGCACGGGATGGTGAACCGGCCCATCGGCTCGAACGAGACCACGAGTTCACCGCGCCCCCGACAGGTGGCGTTGAGCCACAATTCGCCGGGCTTCACTTGGATCCTGCCCACGATCTGGCTGCCCGTGGTGGGTGCTACCGCGATGAGGGTTGTCAGCCCGGGTCTCGCTACGGCCGCCGGCAGGGGCCCGACGCTTGTCCGACTGGGTTGGGGTGTGGACGAGGAGGCGGCCGGCGGCATGGACGAGCTGGTGGCCGGCAGCGTCGGCGGGGCAACCGGTTCGGCTTGTGAACAAGCGCCCAACGCGCTGAGCCCGGCGGCGATCGTGACGGCCCGCAAAATGTATTTCATCGTTCGGCTTTCGCTCACGGCTGTGCGGCCCGGATCCGGGGTCGCACAGCCCGGCCGTAAGTCGACCCCGGGTGGCTTCGATCAGTTGACTTCCCAGCACTTCCAGCCCAAAGCGTTCGTCGGAACCTTCGCGGTGCCAGAGGACTTGAGTATCGTGGTGCAGTTTGCGCCATCGTAGTAATAGCGCCAGCCAACGTGGTAGCCGAACGAGCCGAACTGCAGGTTGCCGTACTTACCGGCCGAGACGTTTCTATCTACTCCCCAGGTGGCGGTGGTCGTCGTGCTCTGCGTGATCGTGCCGCTGACTTCGACCTTCGCTTGGGCAACGATTCCGGAAATCGTGGCCCCTGCAGTCACGGTCGCCGAAGCGCTGGTGGTCGAGGCGGACGACAAGCTGGTATGCATCACCATCGGCCCGGGCCCGGCCCTGAAGTAGTGACCTGGAGCGGGCACGAAATAGGTGGTGGACGAGGTGATGGCATACCAATAACTTTGGATGCACGAGGATGGCGAGTTCGTGCTTGCCTGGGCGGGGGTGGCGCCTGCGAATCCACCGACGATAACTGCCACAGCGATTGCCGCCGGTACTCTGACCCGACTTCTGAATGATGACAAGGAAATTCCCCCTCAAGTTTGGTTTGAACGAGGGATACCCCCCGTCATCGATGGCCCTATGGGGTGTTGAGGACGTTTTCGCCCGACATTGCCAAGTTTTGACCAATGCCAGACCTACCCGTGGGCTTGGTCAACACACTCACCGGTGGGCGGCGTCAAAGGCCGTGTGCGTCATCGTCACCATGTCCACCTACGCTTGAGTGATGTCCCGACCCCATCGCCGACGCCGCGAGGACACCGGGCTTGATCTGAACCGAGCCGTCGGTGGGGTCGAACGCCGGGAGTCCCACAGTGACGGCGAATGGTTCGTCCGCCGGGTCAGCGGCGCCGGCTCGGCCAAGTCCTACCGGTGCCCGGGCTGCCAGCAGGAGGTGGCACCCGGCATACCGCATGTCGTTGCCTGGCCGGCCGAGGGCATGGGTGGGCTGGACGACCGCCGGCATTGGCACACTCCCTGCTGGACCGCTCGGGGCCAGCGCACGCCCCGAGGGTCCTCTCGATGAGTCCATTGTTTCGATGAATACTGTTGGCATGCATACGATTCGGGCCAACACGGTCCTCCCAGCACGCCGTCGCGACATCGAGCTCCACACTGCCGACGGCCTGCGTCTGGTGGGGGAGCTGGCCCTGCCGCTCGAGCGGGACCCGGTCGCGACCCTGGTGACCCTGCACCCGTTGCCCACCTCGGGCGGCTTCATGGACAGCCACGTCCTGAGGAAGGCGTCCTACCGCCTCCCCGCGCTGGCCGACATCGCCGTGCTGCGTTTCAACACCCGTGGCACGACCTCGCCGCGAGGCACGTCCGCGGGCAGCTTCGACGAGGCCCGCGACGAGCGCTTCGACGTCGCCGCGGCAATCGAGTTCGCCGAGCACGCCCGGGCCCCCGCGCTGGCGAACCGCTGGCTGCTCGGGTGGTCCTTCGGCACCGACCTCGCCCTGATGTATGGCAACGACCCCGCGGTCGAGGGTGCCATCCTGCTCAGCCCGCCGCTGAAGATCAGCGGCCCGGAGCACCTGCAGGGGTGGGCAGACTCGGGCAAGCCGGTCGTCGCCATCGTGCCCGAGCTCGACGACTACCTGCGACCTGCCGAGGCGGTGCAGCGCTTCAGCGCGATACCCCAGGCCAGGGTGGTCGGTGTCGAGGGCGCCAGGCACCTGTGGGTGGGAGAGAGCTACGTGCGTCGGGTGCTCGACGAGATCGTGGCCACTGTGCGCCCGGGCGCCGGGCCGTTGCCGACCACCTGGGATGAGGGTGACGGCGAGGACCCGATTTTCGCACGGTGAAGTCGCAGAGATCGACCCAAGATCGCGCCGTTGGGTCGATCTGTGAGACTTCACGGGCCAGTGCGCCTGCCTGCGCGCGGCCTCAGGTCTGATGCTGGCGCGGCAGCAGCACCTCTTCGTAGATGAGCAACAGTCCGGCCGCCACGGGAATCGCCAAGAGGGCGCCGAGGACTCCGAGCAGAGTGCCGCCGGCCAGGGCGGCGATCACCGTGACGGCGCCGGGCACCGAGATCGTGTGCTGCATGATCCTGGGGGCCACGACGTAGTTCTCCAGCTGCTGGTAGACCACGTAGTAGATCAGCGCGATCACGGCCTTCTGTGGGTCGTCGAACAAGGCGACCAAGCTGACGACGGCCGCACCGAGCGAGGCGCCGACCATGGGGACCAGGCCCAGGAACCCGACGAGGACGGCCAGCACTGCGGCGTACCGGATGCCGACGATGGACATCATGATCCAGCTGCAGACCGCGTTGATGGTCGCGACGGCCACCTGCCCGATCGCGTAGCTGCCGACGCGACGCATGATCTCCTCTGACAGTGAGATGAAGCGCAGCCGACGTGAGGCCGGCACCATGCTGTATGCCGCGTGCTTCACCTTGGGCAGCGACGAGAGGAAGAAGAGCGTCAGCACCAGGACGGTCAAGAACCCGAAGAATCCCGATGCCACGGCCTTGCCGGCGCCGAGCACTCCACCGAAGACTCCACTCATGAAGTTGCCGTCGGTGATCAGCTTCTCGAGCTCGCTCTGGAACTTCTCGAGGACTTTGTAGTGACTGTCGAAGTCCTGGACGAACCGGTTCTTGAGCAGGCTGTCGAGGTACTTCGGCGCGTTGTCGGCCAACAGGCCTCCCTGCTGGACCACTGGGGGCACCACGACGAACCCGAGCGCCGTGAACACGGCGAGCAGGCTGACGAAGACGATCGCCACCGACAGTGGTCGACGCAGCCCGCGCTTGCTCAACGCCTCAACCAGAGGATTGAGGGCCAGGGTCAGGAAGAACGCGACGACCAGCAGGGTGATGACCTGCGTCAGCTGGCCCATGGCCTTGAACAGCGCGTAGGCAATGAGGACGCCGAAGGCACCGACAAAGCCGACATAGAACGGAGACTGGCGGTTGAGTGGTCGTCCGGCGGTGCCGTAGTCGCGACGTCTGTTGGGCTCCGGCGCTCCGAGCGGCAGGGCGTCCGTCAGAGGGTCACGTTCGGGCTGCCCGTCGGTCTCGGCACCCCCGTCCGGCGCGGTCGCGGTCGGGGTCGGAGTCGCGGTCGGGGTCGCCGTCGGGGTGTTGCTGGCGCGCAGGATCTCGCGCTGCCGCCGGCGGAACTCGGACCACTTCTTCAGCATCGGTGTTGACCTCCCGCGTCGAGCCTAAGGGGCCCTCCGGGTGACGCGTCGCCGCGCCACCCGGCATACGGGTTGCAGGAGGCCGCCCAGGTCACCCGGTGCGGAAGCGGTTGATCGCTGGAAGGAGCGCTTGCCGCTTCTCCATGTTCGTGACGCCAAGACCGGCCTCAGGGGCGAGGGCGAGGACGCCGACCTTGCCATGGTGCAGGTTGCGGTGGACGTCGTACGCCGCCTGACCGACCTCGTCCAGGGAGTAGGTCTTGCTCAGCGTCGGGTGGATGAGCCCGCGGTTGATCAGGTCGTTGGCCTCCCACGCCTCGCGGTAGTTGGCGAAGTGCGAGCCGATGATGCGTTTGAGGCTCATCCACAGGTAGCGGTTGTCGTACTCATGCATGAACCCGGAGGTCGATGCGCAGGTCACGATGGTGCCGCCCTTGCGTGTGACGAAGACGCTGGCACCGAACGTCTCGCGGCCCGGGTGCTCGAAGACGATGTCGGGGTCCTTGCCGCCGGTCAGCTCCCGGATCTTGGCTCCGAAACGCTTCCACTCGCGCGGGTCCTGGGTGGTCTCGTCCGTCCAGAACGTGTAGCCCTCGCCGGTGTCATGGCTGCGGTCGATGACCAGCTCGGCGCCCATCCTGCGGCAGATCTCGACCTTGTCGGCGCTGGAGACCACGCAGATCGGGGTGGCGCCGGAGGCGAGCGCCATCTGGGTGGCGTACGAGCCCAGCCCGCCGCTGGCGCCCCAGATCAGGACGATGTCGCCGAGCTTCATGCCGGCGCCGTTGCGCGAGACCAGCTGACGGTATGCCGTGCTGTTCACCAACCCCGGCGAGGCAGCCTCCTCCCACGTGAGGTGGCTGGCCTTGGGCATGAGCTGGTTGGTCTTGACCAGCGCGAGGTCGGCCAGACCACCGAAGTTGGTCTCGAAGCCCCAGATGCGCTGTTC
>JAYSQM010000155.1:0-16883 GCA_043721575.1 Phycicoccus sp. | reverse complement strand
CGCATCGAGCTGCACGTGGGCCGCGACCTGCAGTTCATCCGGATCAACGGCACCATTGTCGGAGGGCTGGCCGGTCTTGTCATCTACACCCTCAACGTGCTGCTGTGAACTCCCCCTGGCTCCAAGTGTTCTCGACCAGGCGCAGCGCCTCTTGTGAGCTGAGGCCGAGCCGCCTGAGCGTGTGAACGTAGTCAGCGGCGGCTGCTCTGGCGGTGTCGGCCGCTGAGGAGTGCGCCGTGGGCTCGTCCACGACCTCACTGCGCACGAACGTGCCGCGACGGCCGTGGGTGGCGATCACCGCGTCGGCCTCCAGCTCGCGGTAGGCCCGTGCCACGGTGTTGGCCGCCAGCCCGAGATCGGCGGCGAGCTGGCGCACCGTCGGGAGCTTGGTCCCGGCGCTCAGGTGCCCCGCCGCGACGGCCGCGGCGATCTGGGTGCGCACCTGTTCGAACGGCGCCGTCGCCGAGTTGGCGTCGATGGTCAGGTGCTGGAGGGTGCTCACGGCTCACACCGTATGCCGTGACGGTCGCGCGGTCGCGCGGTGCTGTGGACTCTGGGCATCCCTTACGGGGCGAAGGCCACGGTCACGGCCAGCCAGCTGCCAGATGCTGAACCGGTCGCGGCGAAGCTGCCGGTGGCGGCGGGCAGCTGGTACGCGCGCCCGAGGTAGCTGGATGCGACGGCGTAGGTGTTCATGTCCTTCCAGCCACTGGCCCAGGCGGGGTTGGCCGTCCCGCCGAACATCGCGACCGAGCCGTAGACCACCTCGCGTGCCGTAGAAGTCGTGCCAGTGAGCCCCGAGCTGAACGTCGTTGCCGACCCGGTCGCGGTGGCGGTGGCGTCGACGCGGCTGACCCCGGTGAACTCGTCGCCGATCAGCCGATAGCCGGTTGAGCTGGGGAATATGGCGGTGATCCTGGCGCCGACCCCCAGTGGCTGCACGACAATCCCGGACAAGACGACCAGACGCCCTCCAGTCGCGTTCGCGACGTCGGACGCGACCGTGTAGGTATTTCCGCGGTCGTCGGTTGCGGTGATGGGACCGGTTGGGGCGGTGTTCGTCAGCTGCAGGGTCAGGACCGCGAGGTTCCCGGCCTGGACGCCGGCTGCGCGCCATACCGTGAGGTAGCCCGATGTCCTGGTGGACGTCGAGTAGTTCGTCGCGATCGGGGCGATGTATGCCGGTAGCTGTACCGGGGGTGGTGCGGTGGTGGTGATGGTGGCCTGGGCGCTGCTGGTCAGGGCTGAGGTGTTGGTCGCGGTGACGGTGATGGTGAAGGTGCCGGCGGTCGGGTAGGTGTGGGTGGCGGTGGCGGCGGCCTGGGCGGCGATGGTGGTGCCGTCGCCGAAGTCGTAGGCGTAGGAGAGGGTTTGGCCTTGGGGGTCGGTGGAGGCCGAGGCGTTGGCGGTGACCAGGACGGGGGCCTGTCCGCTGGTCGGGGTGATGCTCAGGGCGGCGGTCGGTGGCTGTGCTGGGGGCGGGTTGGGCGGCGGCTGTACCGGGGGTGGTGCGGTGGTGGGCTGGAACTCATAGGCGCCCAGGTCGTCATACAGCCTCGGCCCTGCTGCGAAGGTGTTGGTGACGTTCGGATCGCGCACCCGGGGGTTGCCCAGGATGTCGGCAGGCTGTTCGCCGGAAAGGCCCGAGTCTCCGCGGTCGATCGCCGGCGACCCTTCGGTCAGCTGGAGGTCAGCGCCCGACGTGCTCACGAACCTCGGATCGGCCTGGACACCGGCCTGCTCCTGACCCGTGGCGGCCTGCATCGACGAGAGAGATGTGTACGACGACTTGAAGACGTACATCGTCCCTGGCTTGGTCAGCCACACCAGGTTGTGGTCGACGATGGTCGTTGGCGGGGCCGAGTCCCAGACGCCGATGTTGCCGTTGCGCCGTGCGCAGGAGATGCCGTTGTATGCCGGGTAGACAGCGTTGTCCACGGAGATGTTGTTGGCAATCAGGTAGTTGCCGGATGTGCCCTCGACGTTGATACCGGTGGTGCAGTTGCGGAAGACCGTGTTCCCGATCAGCCGGCCTCCCGTGACGTTGAGATTGTCGATGCCGTGGTCGCCGTTGTTGTACAGGACGTTGAGCGTTGCGAGGTTGTTGTTGCCGCCCGAGAAGAACTGCAGGCCCGAGTCCTCGTTGTCGTGCGCGACGTTGCCGATGATCGTGTTGCCGGCGCTGATGATGTTGATTCCGTTGGCGTTGCGTTGCCATCCGTTGGCGTTCCAGCTGGTCTCGTTGTAGCTCACCGTCGAGGTGGTGGTCCCGCTCGTGACGAGGATCCCGTGGTCGCTGTTGCGGTCGCTGATGTTTCGGGTGACCAGCGAGGCCGTGCTCGCGCGCAGGCTGATGCCGGGAGCGGTCAGGCTCTGGGCGGGCTGCCCAGAGGCCGTGACCGTGTTGCCGGAGATGGTGATGTGGTCGCTGTTCGAGACGTAGATCCCGTCCTTGGTGGTGCCGGTGAACGTCAGGTTCGAGATGGTGATGTAACTGCGACCGGCCACATATGCGCCGTAGGCCAGGCCTGCGCCGATGACGGGCGACCTTCCGGGCCAGGCGGTGACCAGGACAACGGCGGACGAGGTCCCGGAGACTGTGGGCTTGACGGTCTCGGCATAGGCGCCGTTCCCGACGTAGAGCTCCAACCCGGGGGCCAGCTTCGAGACGCCTTTGGTGATGCTGCAGAACGGGGCGGTCGGCGTGCCAGAACCGTTGTCCGAGCACGCCGACATAGTGCGGTCGACGTAGAACGTGGTGACCGGTTCGGCGTGGCTCGTCGTGGCGCCGGCGATCAGCGTCATCGCGGCGCAGGTCGCGGCGGCGACGGCTCGTCGCAGCGTGACTCCTGCTCCTGAGCCTGGTCCGCACAGCCTTCGCGGTGACGACCGCGGCATCCCGGTCCACATGCGTCGAACGTAGGCCTGGCGCCCTCGGTTCACCTCCCCCAATGTGCGTAGGAGCCGCGGGATCGAGTGCACCGCCGACGAGGTTCCGGGACACCTGGATGTCCAGAGTGAGAGATGACCTTCTCGAGATGTGGTCAGCAGTACTACCGTTGTCACAGGTCATGAGTGTCAGCGACAAGCCCCGGCTCGCTGGCCGGCAACCCTCCACCGCGGTGGGGTGCCCCGGGTGAAGACCTGGCGACGTGCCTCCGGGCCCGGCGCAAGCGCGGGTGTGCTCTTTCGTATCCCCGCACCTCACGTCAGGTGCTCATCGCCACCTTTCGTACGACATACCAATGGCCATCAAGAGTAGTGAAGGGAATCCGATGAGTGACAACACCGCCAACTGGTCCTTCGAGACCCGCCAGGTTCACGCCGGTCAGGTCCCGGACCCGACCACCGGGGCTCGCGCGCTGCCGATCTACCAGACCACGTCCTTCGTGTTCAAGGACACCAAGCACGCGGCAAACCTGTTTGCGCTCAAGGAGTTCGGCAACATCTATACCCGCATCATGAACCCGACGCAGGACGCCGTCGAGCAACGGATCGCCTCGCTCGAAGGCGGCGTTGCGGCACTGTTGGTCGCGTCGGGTCAAGCGGCGGAGACGATCGCTCTCCTGAATGTCGCTGAGGTCGGGGACCATATCGTCGCGAGCCCCGCGCTCTACGGCGGCACGTACAACCTCCTGAAGTACACGTTCAAGAAGCTCGGCATCGAGACGACGTTCGTCGAGGACCCGGACGATCTCGAGTCGTGGCGAGCCGCGGTCAAGCCGAACACCAAGGTCTTCTTCGCCGAGACCATCAGCAACCCTTCGTCGAGTATCCTCGATATTGAAGGAGTTTCGGCTGTCGCGCACGAGGTTGGCGTTCCGCTCATTGTGGACAACACGATCGCCACTCCGTACCTCATCCGTCCGCTGCGATGGGGCGCCGACGTCGTGCTCCACTCTGCGACCAAGTACCTCGGCGGCCACGGCACGTCCATCGCAGGGGTGATCGTCGACGGCGGGACGTTCGACTTCGCCAAGGACCCGGCCCGGTTCCCGAACTACAACGAGCCCGACCCGAGCTACAACGGTCTGGTCTACGCCCGCGACCTCGGGGTGGGCAGCCCGCTCGGCGCCAACCTGGCCTTCATCCTCAAGGCGCGGGTTCAGCTGCTGCGTGATCTTGGTCCCGCGGTGTCACCTTTCAACGCGTTCCTGATCTCCCAAGGTGTCGAGACGCTGTCGTTGCGGGTCGAGCGCCACGTCGAGAACGCGGTCAAGGTCGCCAACTGGCTGGAGGCCCATTCCCAGGTCGAGTCCGTGGCCTACGCATCGCTGGCCTCGAGCCCGTGGAAGGCATTGGCGGACAAGTACGCCCCGCGTGGCGCGGGAGCCGTCATCGCCTTCGAGATCAAGGGTGGACTGGAAGCCGGCAAGAGGTTCGTCGAGGCCCTGACCCTGCACAGCCATGTGGCCAACATCGGCGACGTGCGCTCCTTGGTCATCCACCCGGCGTCCACGACGCACTCCCAGCTCTCGACCGAGGACCAGTCCGCCGCGGGCGTGACTCCCGGCCTGGTGCGACTGGCCGTCGGCATCGAGCACATCGATGACATCCTGGCGGACCTCGAGCAGGGGTTCGCCGCAGCCAAGGGCTGAGCCGCCCCGCGACAGCGCGAAGGATCCTTGGTGCTCTGACACCCAGGATCCTTCGCCTTGTGGGGCCCGACGGGCGGATAGCCTGAAGACATGTCCTCCGAGCGCGTGCCGCAGCCCTCGCGCGCCCGAAACCCCCGACGACGTCCTTCCCACGGGAGGCCGCGCGAGTCGCCCGGGGCAAGGGCGGTCCGTATCGCGCGTCGCGTAGCCGCGGTTCCCCAGGTCACCTATCCCGACGACCTGCCGGTCGCGGCCCGCAGGGACGACATCGCCGCAGCCATCCGGGACCATCAGGTCGTGATCGTGGCGGGGGAGACCGGCTCCGGCAAGACCACCCAGCTGCCCAAGATCTGCCTTGATCTCGGCCGCGGCATCGAAGGGCTGATCGGCCACACCCAGCCCCGCCGCATCGCTGCCAGATCGGTGGCCGAGCGCATCGCCGAGGAGCTGAACACCGAGCTCGGGACAGCGGTGGGCTATCAGGTGCGTTTCACCGATCACTCCAGTGACAGCACCCTGGTCAAGGTGATGACCGACGGCATCCTGCTTGCCGAGATGCAGCGGGACCGCGACCTGCGCCGCTACGACACGATCATCATCGACGAGGCGCACGAGCGCAGTCTGAACATCGACTTCATCCTGGGTTACCTCAAGCAGCTGCTGCCGCGCCGTCCCGACCTCAAGATCATCATCACCTCGGCAACCATTGACCCGCAACGGTTTTCGAAGCATTTCGATGACGCGCCAATCATCGAGGTGTCCGGGCGCACTTACCCCGTGGAGGTGCGCTACCGGCCGCTCGCCGGCGAGACGCGCGACGACGACAGAGACCAGGTCACCGGCATCTGTGAGGCCGTCGAGGAGCTGTGGACCGAACGGCAAGGAAGGGACAGCAACGACATACTTGTCTTCCTCTCCGGCGAACGTGAGATCCGTGACGCCGCGGACGCGCTCACAGCCATGGCCTTACCCCACACCGAGATCCTGCCGCTCTATGCCCGTCTGTCGGCTGCCGACCAGCACCGCGTCTTCGGTCGGCACACCGGTCGCCGCGTCGTCCTTGCCACGAACGTCGCCGAGACCTCCCTGACGGTGCCAGGCATCCGGTATGTCGTGGACGCCGGGACCGCGCGCATCTCGCGGTACAGCCAGCGCACCAAGGTCCAACGCCTCCCGATCGAGCCCATCTCCCAGGCCAGCGCCAGCCAGCGAGCCGGGCGCTGCGGCCGCGTCGCCGACGGGATCTGCATCCGGCTGTACTCGCAGGAGGACTTCGAGGCTCGACCCGAGTTCACCGACCCCGAGATCCTGCGCACCAACCTGGCCTCCGTCATCCTCCAGATGACCTCCCTCGGACTGGGTGACATCGCGCGCTTCCCGTTCCTCGATCCGCCGGACCCACGCCAGATCACCGACGGCGTAAGGCTGCTGGAGGAGCTTCAGGCGATCGACCCTGCGCTGGACCGGGCCACCGACCCTCGCAAGCGGCTCACGGCATACGGCCGCAAGATCGCCCAGCTGCCCCTCGACCCGCGGCTGGCGCGGATGGTGCTCGAGGCCGAGGGCAACGGAGCGCTCCGAGAGGTGCTCATCATCGTCGCGGCCCTCTCCATCCAGGACCCGCGCGAGCGCCCCATCGACAAACAGCAGCAGGCCGACGAAAGACACCGACGGTTTGTCGACGAACACAGCGACTTTGTCGCGTTGCTGAACCTGTGGAACTACCTCAAGGAGCAGCAGCGGGAGCTCTCCGGCAGTGCGTTCAGGCGGATGTGCAAGAGCGAGTACCTGCACTACCTGCGGGTCCGTGAATGGCAGGATCTGCACAGCCAGCTCAAGGCGGCCTGTAAATCCCTTGACCTGCAACAGAACTCATCCGAGGCCGACCACGACGCGATCCACCAGTCCGTGCTCGCGGGGCTCCTCTCCCACATCGGTCTGCGAGACGTCGAGAAGCGTGAGTACATCGGCGCTCGGGGCGCGCGCTTCGGCCTCTCGCCGGGCTCGTCGCTGTTCAGGAAGCAGCCGCAGTGGGTCATGTCGGCCGAGCTGGTCGAGACCACCCGGCTGTGGGCACGGGTCAACGCCCGCACGGACCCCGCGTGGATCGAACGCCTGGCCGGCCATCTGGTCAGGCACAGCTACAGCGAGCCGCACTGGGAGAAGAAACGCGGCTCGGCCGTGGCCCTGGAGAAGGTCACCCTGTATGGCGTCCCGCTGGTTGCCGGACGCAAGGTGGGCTACGCGCGGATCAACCCCGAGGAGTCGCGGGATCTGTTCATTCGCCATGCTTTGGTCGAGGGGGACTGGGAGACGCATCACCGTTTCTTCCACGACAACCGGGCCCTGATCAAGCGCCTCACCGAGCTCGAGGCGAGGGCCAGGCGGCGGGACATCCTGGTTGACGACGAGACGCTGGTCGACTTCTACGACACACGGCTCCCGGCCGAGATCGTCTCGGGGCAACACTTCGACTCCTGGTGGAAGCTGGCCCGCCAGACGCAGCCCGATCTGCTGACCTTCACCGAGGCCCTCCTGGTCAGTGACGACTCCGATGCGGTGATCGCTGAGGACTACCCGCAGACCTGGGAGCAGAACGGCATCACCCTGCCCGTCACCTACCAGTTCGAGCCGGGAACGGCCGCCGACGGTGTCACTGTCCACATCCCACTCGACGTCCTCAACCAGGTCGGCAACGACGGATTCGACTGGCAGGTCGCAGGATTGCGTCAAGACCTGGCCACCGCCCTGCTGAAGTCGCTCCCCAAGGCGACCCGTCGCAACTTCGTCCCCACCCCGGACCACGCCCACCGCGCTCTGGCGTCGGCCGATCCCACATCCGGCTACATCACCGACGAGCTCGGGCGCGCTCTGCGTGAGCTGACCGGTGTCCGCATCCCTGCCGACGAGTGGGACTGGTCGCGGGTGCCCGACCACCTGCGCATCACGTTCCGGGTCGAGGACCGAGGCGACAATGTCGTGGGGGAGGGCAAGGAGCTGGTCGCACTCCAGGAGCAGCTGGCGCCGCAGGTTCGCCAGACCATGCAACGAGCCGCCGCATCCGTGGAGCGAAAAGGATTGCAGCGGTGGGCCTTTGGCGATCTTCCCGCGACGTTCGAGCATCGGGTCGGCGACCGGGTCATCCAGGGGTTCCCAGCCATTGTGGACCACGGTGACAGCGTCGCCGTCGAGGTGCTCGCCTCGCAACAGGAGCGCGACGCGGCAACGAGGCTCGGCGTGCGACGCCTGCTCTTGCTCAACACGACGGCCCCATGGAAGCGCGTGCTGGCGCTTTTGACCAACGCCCAACGGCTCGCGCTGGGCCACAACCCGCACGGGAGTGTTCCCGAGCTGTTGCAGGACTGCCTCGCCACCGCAGTCGACTCGATCGTCGCCGAGCGACCGGACGGCCAGGTCCGCGGGCCGCAGGAGTTCGAGGAGACGTTGCGCATCGTGGGCTCACAGGTCGTGGCACGGGTCATGGACGTCATCGAGCTGGTCGAGCCGGTTCTGGTCCGGTCGCGGGAGGTCGAGCTCGCGCTGGCCGCGATGACCAGCCCGGTGATGGCGCCGGCAAGGGCGGACTTGCAGGCCCAGCTGAGGTCTCTGCTGTATGCAGGATTCGTTGCAGACACAGGGTTTACGAGGTTGCGACACCTAGAGCGCTACCTGCGCGGCATACTCGCGCGCTGTGCTCGGTCACCCTCGGAGGTGAGCCGCGACGCGGAGCGGATGGAGACTGTCGCCCGCGTCCAGCAGGAGTTTTCCGACCTGCTGGCCTCACTGCCGGCGACACGGCGCGCGGGTGGTGACGTGCAGGAACTGCGGTGGATGATCGAGGAGTTGCGGGTCAGCCTGTTTGCCCAGACCCTCGGCACCGCGCACCCGGTTTCGGAGAAGAGGATCTACAAGGCGATGGACCAGGTGCAGGACCAAACCTGAGCTCCATCGAGGCATCCGTGGACCACGTCGATTGGACCCGGCTGGGAGGTCGTCGCGTCCGGCCTGGACAACCCGCGACAGCGGTCTTTCGCAACGACCGGCGCACTCTACGTCGCGGAGACAGGGCGCGGAGGCAGGGCGCGGAGGCCTCGGACCGTGTGCCATCAACCCTTGAGCCCCGGTGAGTGTGTTTGGGAGGTTCGGGGCCATCATCGAGGTGAAGGATGGTCAGCAGGGTCGAGTCGTCACGGGGCTGTCATCCATCCGCGGCGCCCAAGATGTCTTTGGTCCCTCGGACGTCGATGTCACCGGTGACCAGGGTTACGCGATCATGATCGGTCTCGCGGCCAGCCCCGAGTTCCGTACGAAGTATGGCTCGGGTGGCATGGCACTCGGGACCAGCTCACCGGGTTCCCGTTCCCTGTGGGCGGTTCCACGATCTGGCGGATCGCCGGCGGCTCCGCCGCCACGGCCTTCGCTACCGGGCTCACCCACCTCACGGACGTGGCGTTCGCCGCCGACGGTTCGCTGTACGGGGGACAGCTGGCCACGAACGGCCTGTTGTCCGGAAGCCTGTCCGGTTCTCTGGTGAGGGTGACGCCGGGCGCCAGCTCACACGCAACGGTCGCCGGGGATCTCTTTGCCCCGTATGGCGTTGCCGTCCGTGGCGGCTCGGCATACGTGGCCACGTGCTCCGTGTGAACATGGAGCGGGCCTGAGCGGCCACTGCCTCATCGCAGACACCCTCAACCGAGTCGTTCGCTTTGCCCAACTCGAGCACGGCGCAAGCAGATCCGGCTCCGGGGGGCTGTCAGACCTCCGTGGCAGACTCAGGTTTGGGTCGAAAGGGGTTGAGGCAGATGGCCGATCAGGCTGATTGGTTCAGGGCGTTCGTCGAGCGCTCGATGCAGGAGGTGTTGGAGTCCCCGGAGGTCGTGCAGGACGGGGACGGCGACTACCCCTTCACCGATGGGAGCTCGATGACCTACGTCACCGTCGAGCCGGCACCGGGACTCGGGGTGTGCGTGTGGAGCTACGCCGCGCGGCAGGTCAAAGGCTCGGCGAGGGTCCTGCGTGAGGTCAACGACCTCAACATGGGGTCGTGGCTGTGCAAGGTGATGTGGTGTGGCGGGTTGATCCGCGTTGAGCAGCGGCTCCCCGCGGACCAGGTCTCGGCCGAGTCGTTGGGGCGGGCGTGCTGGCACGTCGACGGCGCCGCGTCCGACATCGGGCAGATGTTCGCCGTCGTGCACGGCGGCGAGAGCGCCCTGGCCGAGCCGCGGGCCAGCTGATGGGTCCCCGGCTGATCCTGGAGCACCCCAAGTTCGAGACGACCACGGAGCGTGAGGTCTGGGAGGTTCTCCGGGCAGGGCTCGGGCCGGATGACGTGCTGATGGCCAACCTTCGGCTCACCGATGAGGTGAAGGACCACGAGGCTGACATCGTCGCGATCATCGCCGGGGCGGGCGTCGTGGTCGTCGAGGTCAAGGGCGGCACCGTCGGCGTGGTCGGGGGTCAGTGGCGTCAGTCGGGCAACGACAAGCGCCGGTTCGACCCCGTCGACCAGGCACGGACAACGAAGTACGCCATCCGCAAGTACGTCGAGAGCGACCCTCGGTGGCGCAACTCTTCGCGCAAGCGCATCCGGTGGGCGCACTCGGTCGCCTTGCCCAGTACCTACCTTCACGCTGACTTCTCGATGCCGGACTGTCCTCGGTGGGCGGTGCATGGCAAGGGCGACATCGCCGACCTCGCCGGCCGCCTGTATGACGTGGTCGTCAGGCAGGAGACCCAGAACGTCCCACCGACTCCCGGGGACGTGGACCTGATCGTCGAGATCCTGCATGGCCGGCACCTGCCCGTGCTCGACATCTCCGCCACGGCTCGGGAACGCGAGAGTGAAGCCGACCGGCTCACCCAGGAACAGGCGGCCCTGCTGCAGGTGACCCGGCTGCTGCACCGCGTGGAAGTGCGAGGTGGCGCCGGGAGCGGCAAGACCGTGCTGGCGCTGACCCAGGCCAGGCAGCTCACGCGTGGTAGAGGGGGCCTCAAGGCACAGCGGGTCGCTCTCCTCTGCTACTCGCGAGGCCTGGCGGCCTACTTCAAGCGCGTCGTGGGGACCTGGGACCGCAGACATCGCCCCGCGTTCGTGTGCACGTTCGCCGAGCTCGGTCGATCGTGGGGCGCGCCGGACGGCACGCGTGACAACTCGGACTTCTGGGAGATCGAGCTCCCCGCCATGATGAAGGAGCTGGCGGCCGGTCTCCCCGACGGGCAGCGGTTCGACTCCGTCATCGTCGACGAGGCCCAGGACTTCGCGGACACGTGGTGGGCCCCGGTCATGGGCGCGTTGAAGGACCAGGAGACCGGAGGGCTGTTCGCCTACTCCGACGAGAACCAGCGGATCTTCCAGCGCTTCGGTGAGCCTCCGGTGCCCTTGGTCCCCTTGATCCTTGACCACAACCTTCGCAACACCAGGCAGATTGGCGACGCGTTCAACCCTCTGGCTCCCATGAGGATGCGCCTCATGGGAGGTGAAGGCCCTGAGGTCGAGTTCGTGCGCTGCGCTGCTGAGGATGCCGTTGACGTCGCCGACGATCAGGTCGACCGGTTGCTGGGCGCAGGGTGGAAGTCGGACGAGGTGATGCTCCTGACCACGGGCAGGCGCCACCCGGTCCAGATCGAGCGCGGGTCGGACTCCGACCCTGAGGGCTACTGGCGTTCCTTCTGGGACGAGGAGGACGTGTTCTACGGTCACGTGCTCGGCTGCAAGGGGCTTGAACGCCGTGCCGTCGTGTTGTGCGTCAACGAGACCAAGGCTGCTGACCGGTCGCGCGAGCGGCTGTACGTCGGACTGTCGCGAGCCACCCATCAGCTCATTGTCGTCGGCGATCCAGGCGTCGTCACGCTGATGGGCGGTTCGGAGGTCGCGAGACGCCTCGGCATCAGCTAACGCCGGATGGTGGCCAAAACTGTTGTAGGTCAGTCGATCTCGGCGGTACAGGTGGTGCCGATCCGACGGAAGCCCACCCTTTCGTAGACCCGCGCCACGTCGACGCTTTCGGCGCCGCAGAAGACCGTGGTCACACCGCTGTCGAGGGCCTGGCGAGCGAGCAGGTGCGCCACGGCCCCGGCCAGTCCGCGACGGCGGAACGCCGGCAGCACGCCCACCCCGACGATCTCGCTGACCTCACCGCGCGGGTTGTGGCTGCCACCACCGACGACACCTGCGCCGCCGGCGAACGCCGCGACCTGCACGGCGCGGCCCTCCCTCAGACCCTCGACCGTGAAGCCCAGCCGATGCGCGGCGCTTGGTGAGGCGGCGGCCTCGTCGCGCTCTGCGACGCCGGGTTCGGCGACTGCCGTACCGGGGGTCCCAAAGGCCACGCTGATGGCCGCGTTCACGGTGCCCAGCCCGGAGTCGTCGGCATCCATCAGCCGCACCTCGCCGTCGCCGGGGCGCGGCTCGGCCAGCGACCCGAGCACCAGCAGTGGGCACTCGTGGACCGTCATGCCCGCGGCCCGGGCCGCCTCGGCCAACGACGGCGCAGTCTCCTGGACCCACTCGAGTGCCTGGGGCACCTCGAGCTCGCTCTGCCGGGCCAGGACCGCACGGATCTCATCGGCTGTCGGGTCGGTGGCGCGGTCCAGCCGCGGGCGGGCGTAGAACGGCCAGCCGCGCTCGGCCACGAACAACACCAGGGCGCCATGTTCCTCGGCCCGTGCCGTCGCACGCGGGGCGGTGTCGTAGTAGGCGTCGATACGAGCGAGCAGCTCGCCGCGGTCGGATTGCGAGAACCCGGCAGCCAGGAACGCCGAGGTGTCTTCAGCGGGGTTCACGCTGGGGAGCCTTTCATCCTGGCGGCCAACGCCTCGGCGATGTCACCGGCGAGCCTGGCATTGTTGACGACCAGGTCGATGTTGGCCTGCAAGCTCACGCCGTGGGTGTGCTCGTGGAAGTACCCGAGCAGGAACGGCGTGACGTCCTTGCCGACAATCCCGTTGTCCCGCAGCGCCTTGAGCCCTGATGCCAGCGTTGCGTCGTGCAGATCGCGGGCCATCTGCTTGCCGTCCGGGATCGGGTTGGCCACCACCAGAGCCTGCTCGAGCCCCAACGCGTCGCGCGCAGCCATCGTGTCCGCGATCTCGGCGGCGGACTGCACAACCCACGGCACGGCATACCCGCTGTCCTGGATGTAGAAACCGGGGAAGCGCTTGGTGCGGAAGCCGACCAGACCCACCGAGAGCGTCTCGAGCCGCTCGAGCGTGGCCGGCACGTCCAGGATGGACTTCACCCCGGCGCAGACCAGTGCCACCGGTGTGTGGGCGAGCGCAGGCAGGTCGGCCGACTCGTCGAAGCTCCTGTCGGCTCCGCGGTGGACCCCACCGAGGCCGCCGGTGGCGAACACCCGGATGCCGGCACGATGCGCGAGGTATGCCGTGGACGCGACGGTGGTGGCCCCCAGCGCCCCGCTGGCGATCACGCTGCCGAGGTCGCGAAGGCTCGACTTGACCACGGTTCCATGGGTCGCGATCTGGTCAAGAGCGTTGTCGTCCAAGCCGATTCGCACCTGGCCGCCGACAATCGCAATGGTTGCAGGCACGGCTCCGGACCCGCGCACGGCGGCCTCGATCTCGCGCGCCACCCGGGCACCGGAGTCGCTGGGCAGCCCGTGGCTGATGATGGTGGACTCGAGGGCGACGACACCGCGGCCCTCGCGCAGAGCGGTCCTGACCTCATCGGCAATGATCACGACGAGCACTCTACGTATTCCCCGGGAGGTGGCCGATGTCAGTGCTGGTGTGCGTGGCCGGTGACGTCATGCTCGACGTCCTCGTGCTCACAGAGGTGCCGCTCCTGCCCGATGATGATGTCCCGGCCCGGATCTCGCTGGGCGCTGGCGGGCAGGCGGCCAACGTCGCCGCGTGGGTCCGCCACCTCGGCGGGCGGGCCCGCCTCTACGGCCCTCGCACCAGCGACCCGGTCGGCACGGTGCTCGACGCGCACCTGCACGCCAGGGGGATCGACCTGTATGCCGTCGCTGGCGACTCGCCCGCCGGTGCCGTCGTGTCCCTGGTCGCCCAGGGCGCTCGCACCATGGCCTCGGACGCGGGCAGTCCCGACTGGATCTCGGACGGTCTGGCGGACCCGTCGTGGCTGACCGGGGCCGACTGGCTGCACCTGTCCGGTTACCTGTTGCTGCGTGCCCCTGAACCTCAGGTCGTGGTCCGGGCAGCGTCGGTGGCTCGGTCGCTCGGCGCCCGTGTCTCGGTCGACCTCGCCTCGGCTGGGATGATCAAAACCTATGGGGCAGAGCGGTTCTGGGCCTTCGTGGAGAAGCTCGAGCCGTCGGTCGTGTTCGGCAACGAGGGTGAGTGGGACGTGGTCGGGGTCACGCCCGCCTCGCTCCCGGCCGTGGCTGTCGTCAAACGCGGACCACTCGGGTCGATCTTCGTGGTGGGTGGTGGGCAGACGTCACACGAGGTCGGTGCCGGCCCGGTGGTTGACGTCACCGGCGCCGGTGACGCCCTGGCAGCCGGCTACTTCGTGGGTGGCCCCGAGATGGCGATGGCGGCTGCGGCCCTCTGCATCACGCAGATGGGCGCGCAGCCGCCGGTCTGACCCGGGTGAGCACCGCCGTCGGGGCCTGATGCGGCGGCGCCGGACTGCCCGTCAGCCGATGTGGGCGACCGGTTCGGCGCCGTCGGCGGCCAGCCTCTGGTGGCGGATGTTGAGCCCGACCAGGATGATCACGGCGGCAGCCAGGATCATGACGGAGGCCACCAGGAAGGCCTGCGTGGACCCGTAGGTCTGCGCCTGCGCCCCGATCTGGGCCATGGCCTCCTTGCGCCTGGACGGGTCCAGCTGACCGTTCTGGATCTGTTGCTGCAAAGCGGCGTTCAGGCCCCGGGCCCTGTCGTTGAGGTTGTTGGCGAACACGGTGCTCAGTGCGGCCAGACCGATGGCGCCGCCGATCTGTTGCATGGTGTTGAGTACCGCTGACCCGACGCCAGAGTCCTCCCTGGCGACTCCGACCACAGCGGTCAGCGTCATCGGGACGAACGTCAGCCCCATCCCGAAGGCGAGCACGACGATCCACGGGAGCAGGTTCGTGGCGTAGGAGCTCTGGACCGTCAGGTGCGAGAAGCCGTACATGCCCGCCGCAGCCAGGACCGCGCCGGGTCCGGAGATCCATCGTGGGTCAACCCGACCGACCAGGAACGAGGACAGCTGCGCTGCGGCGATGATCCCGAAGCTGAAAGGCAGGAACGCGAATCCGGTCTTGATCGGGGAGTAGCCGAGAACCTGCTGGATGAACAGGCCCAGGAAGTAGAACATCGAGAAGAGCGCGGCACCGACAATGAGCATGACCACGAAGCTGACACCACGGGTGCGGTCGGACAGGACGCGGAAGGGCAGCAGCGGATGGTTGGAGAAGTACTCGATGGCGCCGAAGCCGAGGAGCAGGGCGACGCCGGCAGTCAGGGCCAGGATCGTGACTTTGTCGCCCCAGCCGGCGCTGGGCTGCGCGGCGTGGGTGAGTCCGTAGACCAGCGAGCCGAGTCCAAGGCTTCCGGTGAGAGCGCCGGGGAAGTCGAATTTGCCCTTCAGGCGGGCGGACTCGCCCAGGAAGCGCGGCGCAAGGATGGCCACAGCGATGCCGATCGGCACGTTGATGAAGAAGGTCCAGCGCCACGACAGCTCGGTCAGCGCGCCACCGAGGATGAGACCGACGGCGGCACCGGCACCGGACATCGCGGCATACACGCCGAAGGCGCGGTTGCGCGCCTTGCCGGCAGGAAAGGTCGTGGTGATAAGGGACAGCGCGGTGGGGGAGGCCAGTGCGGCGCCCACGCCCTGGAGCGCACGTGAGCCCAGCAGGATCGACTCGCTCTGAGCGAGGCCACCGAGCAGCGACGCGACCGCGAAGGTCAGTACGCCGGTGACGAACACCTTGCGGCGCCCGAGCAGGTCACCCATACGACCTCCGAGCAGCAGCAGGCCACCGAAGGCGAGGGTGTAGGCGTTGACGACCCAGGACAGGTTGTCCTTGGTGAAGCCGAGGTCGACCTCGACGTGCGGCAGGGCGATGTTCACGATGGTGCCGTCGAGCACGACCATGAGCTGTGCGGCGCTGATGATGGTGAGCGCGAGGCCGAGGTGGCGGTGGCCGTGTCCCTCGTCAGCTGCGGGTGATGGCGCGGCCTGGGTGGCCGTGGTGGAGGACATGGGTGTCCGGTCCCTTCGGGTTGGAGTTCGGGTCTGCAGGTGATGGGTCAGTTCTGGGGTTTCGCGCGTCTTTCAGGGTGGACTGAGGCTCGGCTGAGGGTGGATGCGCACGCAGGCAGCACCACCTCGTCGATGATCTGTTCGACGCTCTGGCGGGTGACCGCCTCGCCAAGGACGAACAGCTGGTGCACGCAGATGGCCGGCAGGATCTGGGCCAGCATCCGCAGGTCCGCGCCGGAGTCAATCTCGCCGCGCTCGCGGGAACGTTCGAAGGCCCTGACAGCAGCGGTCATCTTGGGCTCGATGAAGCGCCCGTGGAAGGCCCGAAACAGCTCGGGGTCGCGATGCAGCGCCGGTAGCACAGCACAGAAGATGGCCATCGGCTGCTGGTCGGTGAGCCCGCCCTGGTCGTTGGTCGCTGCCAACAGGTCCTCGCGCAGGCTGCCCGAGTCGCTGTGGGCAATGTGGGTGAAGTCCTTGGCGTGAGCAAGTGCGTCGATGACGAGCTCGGCCTTTCCGGACCACCGTCGGTAGAGTGTCGCCTTGCTGGCCCTGGCGGCTGTTGCCACGGAGTCAAGTGTCAGATTGTCGTAGCCGGACTCGATCAGCAGACGCGTCGTGACGTCGAAGATCTCCACCTCACGTTCGCCCTCGACGCGGGGTCGAGCGCGGTGCTGGGCCGACGTCTTCACTGGTGGGGACCCTCATCTGTCGTGGCGCCTGGATGGGCCGGATAAAGCCCGCCTGGATTGGCCGGATAAAACGAAACCGTTTCGTTTCATCGATAGACTACGACCGTGGCCGGCGAATGCCAATTCAGCCGCGCGTCGGAATCCTTGAGGTGGGGCCGGCGTTGAGATGCTTGAGGCACGAAACCATCTGCTAGAAAGAGGCGACCAGCAGTGCAAGACCCTTCCGAGCTCTACGCGTTCGAGACCGACACGCCGCTGCGCGACCTGCGCGCGTCGGTGCTTCTGGTCTCGCTCGGCGGGTTCGTCGATGCCGGCCAGACGCAGCGACTGTTGACCGACCACGTTCTGGCCACTCTTCCGCACACCGTCGTGGCGTCCTTCGACGTGGACCAGCTGATGGACTACCGCGGCCGCCGCCCG